>CANBQT010000121.1 GCA_947371755.1 Chitinophagaceae bacterium | reverse complement strand
TCCTGACCGCCTTCCAGAATGTGGCGGACACTTTGCGCGCGCTGCAGGCTGATGAACGCATGATTGAAGCGGCGCGCACCGCCATGGAGTCGGCGAACCGCAGCCTGTCTCTGGTTCGCAAGCAAGTGGAGGGGGGGCAGGTGAGTCTGCCCGCGCTTCTGACGGCGCAGCAGGCCTATCTGCAGACCTCCCTCGCCAAGGTTCAGGCGGACGCCTCCCGATGCGCCAATGTCTTCGCCCTCTTGCAAGCCCTTGGCCGACCCTGGTGGCCCGCTCCGGAAAATCACACAAAGATCGTGACGCAAGCACAGGCTGTCGAATGATCATGATGCCTTCTCGATATTCCCGGCTTTTAGCCCTGACGCTCTGCTGTCACCTCTTTGGCGGGTTGCAACTGCATGCCCGATCCGGCGATGAGACGATCAAGGTATCCGAGACGCAGTTGCGGTCTGTCAGTATGGAAGCGGTCGAGGCCAGGCGCTTTCGTCCGCAGAAATTTGCTATCGGCCACCTCGCCTTCAACGAGGATACAAGCACGGTTGTCTTTCCGCCCTTTGCAGGCCGCGTTACGAAGGTGCTGGGGAAAATCGGGGACGAGGTTGACGCCAATACGCCCCTCTTTGAGATCGACAGTCCCGAAGTCGTGCAGATGCAGACCGAATTCATCGCGGCGCTGAACGCCGCCGAGAAAGCCCGTGCGCAGAAACTGTTGACCAAGCGCGTGCTTGACCGGCAGACCACCCTGGTGAGTGAACGTGCCGCCGCCATGCGCGAGCTGGATCAGGCCCAGGCGGATCACGCCGCAGCGGAAGCTGACTTGCGGACGGCGGAGGGCGCGGTCGCTGCAGCCAGAAACCGGATCCGCGTGCTCGTGGGTCGATCTGATGCGGAGTTGGAGCGGATCGAACGGGAGCGCCTGATTGACCCCATCGTTCTCGTGCGCTCGCCCATCGCCGGGCAGATTGTGACGCGCAAGGTGGGGCAGGGACAGTTGGTGCGCCCTGACTCAGGTGAGGCACTCTACGGCGTCGCCGACCTCTCGACCATGTGGCTGCGCGCCGCCATATCCGAAAACGATATCGCCTCGGTGCGGGTCGGGCAGGAGTTGGAAGTGCGGATCGACGCCGTGCCAAAAAAGCTTTTCAGCGCGAAGATCACCGCCATTGGGGCGGCCTCCGACGCCCTGACCCATCGGGTCATGGTGCGATCTGAGCTCGCCAACCCCGATCGTACCCTGCGGCCGGAGATGTTCGCATCCTTCCGCATCTTTGTGGGCGAAGGTCAGATGCATCCGACCATCAGGATAGAATCGGTGATCCGCGAGGGGGATCGGGCTTTCGTTTATGTGGAAGTCAAAAAGCAGGAATTTCAACGTCGCCCCGTCATTCTTGGGCCGGAGGAAAGCGGCTTGGTGGCGGTCTATGAGGGATTGAAAATCGGGGAGGCCGTTGTCGGACGCGGGGCCATCTTCATTGATAATGAGTGGAAGCAATGACGGTCCGTCTGGAAGGATATCGCCATGCTGCGTAGCCTTATTGCGGGCTGTCTTTCCCGGCGCCCGCTTGTGGTGCTCATGTTTTGCGCGTTCCTGGGCATTGGTTATGCGGCCTTTCGTTCGCTCAATATCGAAGCCTATCCCGATCCCGCGCCGCCGATCATCGAAATCATCGCTCAATGGTCTGGTCAATCGCCGGAAGAGGTTGAGCGTTATGTGACGGTGCCCATCGAGATTGCGATCTCTAGCACACCCGGTTTGAAGTTTGTGCGTTCTAATACCGTCTATGCCCTGGGGTTTATCCGTCTACAGTTTGAATATGGGCAGGACTATTACTTCGTTCGTCAGCAAGCCATCAATCGATTGAATGAGGCGAAGCTGCCTGATGGCGTGCAGGCCAAGATCTCGCCTGCAGGCGGCATCAGCGAGATTTTCCGCTATCAGGTCAAAGGCCCGCCCGAAATGGACGTCATGCAACTCAAGACGTTGCAGGACTGGATCATCGAACGGCGATTGCGCATCGTTCCGGGCGTCGCGGATGTCGCGGTCATGGGCGGCAAGACCAAGGAGTATCAGGTTGAAATAGACCTCAATCGCCTGATGGCGCGCGGGCTGACCCTGCCGCAGGTGATCCAGGCCATCTCCGCCAGCAATGTGAATGTGGGCGGTCGCACCATTTCGATGGGTGAGCAATCCGTCAATGTGCGTGGCCTTGGCGTGATTCAGAACCTCGAGGACATTTCCAATATCGTGCTCAGCCAGCAGAGCGGCGTTCCCGTGCTTGTCTCGGATGTCGCTGCAGTGACGATCGGCTTCACGCCACGTCTGGGCTTGTCAGGCAAGGACGAGGAAACGGACACCGTCTCCGGCATGGTTCTCATGCAGAAGATGGAACGCACCATGGATGTCGTGAAGCGCTTGCGCGTCGCGGTCCAGCAAATCAATACGGATGGTAGCTTGCCCCCCGGGGTCGCGATTGTGCCCTTCTATGATCGCGGCGATCTCGTCGCCATCACGATCGATACCGTGCTGCACAGCCTGATCTTCGGAATCTTTCTGATATTCATCGTGCAATGGCTGTTTTTGGGCGACTTGCGCTGCGCGATCATTGTGGCGGCCACCATTCCTGCGGCTTTGTTCGTCGCGGTCATCATCACGGTGTTGCGGGGCGAATCCGCTAATCTCCTTTCTGTGGGGGCGATTGATCTGGGCATCATTGTCGATGCGACCGTGATCATGGTGGAAAACATTCACCGCCACCTCTCCCATGGCAGGCAGGATGGCGAACCCTCTTCAAAGCTGACCAAGGTGCTGCACGGCGCCATTGAGGTCGATAAATCCATCCTGTTTTCTGTGATCATCACCATTGCGGCCTTCCTGCCGCTGTTCACGATGCAGGGGGTCGAAGGACAGATTTTCGGGCCCATGGCCCGCACCTACGCCTATGCGCTGATTGGCGCAGTAATCGCCACCTTCACCGTCACGCCCGTGCTAGCGTCGCTGCTCCTTCCCGCTCATATCAGGGATGTCGAGACCTTCCTGGTGCGGACTTTGCGTCGCGGCTATGAAGCCATATTGCCCGGCGTCGTCGCCAATTATAAACGCTCCGCGCTGATAGCCGCGTTTTTCCTGGTGTTCGTCGCGGGCGTCGGCACGCGACTTGGAACCGAGTTCCTGCCAAAGCTCGAAGAAGGCAATATGTGGATCCGCGCCACTATGCCCCCCACCATTTCGCTGGAGGCGGGCACGGACACCGTGGCGAAAATCCGAAATGTAATCAGGTCCTATCCACCTGTCCTGACCGTTACCTCAGAACAGGGACGCGGCGAAGAAGGGACAGACCCAGTCGGTTCGTTCCTTGCCGAGTTTTTTGTTCCGCTTAAGCCCCAGAAGGATTGGCCAGGCGGCCTCACGAAAGAAAAGCTGGTTAATGATCTCAACGCGCGGTTGAACCGGGAATTCGTGGGCGTGGACTTTAATTTCTCCCAATATATCCAGGACAACATTGAAGAGGCGGTCTCCGGGGTCAAGGGCGAGAACTCCATCAAGATCTTTGGTCGCGATCTCGGCGAGTTGGAGCGGCTTGCAAGGGCCGTCAAAACTGAGATCGAGGAGGTTCCCGGCGTTCGCGACCCCTCATCCTTCAATCTGTTGGGCCAGCCAAACCTCGTGATCCGCATCGATCGTTCGAAAGCGGCGCGTTATGGTTTTCTTGTTGGTGATGTGAATGCTGTGGTCAAAGCCGCCATCGGCGGTCAGGAAATCACCCGCGTCTATGAAGGCGAGATGAATTTCGCCTTATCGGTTCGCCTGGCCCCGGAATATCGCGGCAA
>CANBQT010000120.1 GCA_947371755.1 Chitinophagaceae bacterium | reverse complement strand
AACGGGAATAATGGAGGGTTCCCCGGGAATATAGGCGCCCATATGGCGCGCCACGAGACGTGACAGCATATCGTAATTGCTGCCGGTAGTGTCCCGAATGATTATCTTCATTTGTTTGCCGGGTCCAGCGTAAAAATCACTTACAGCATCAGCCAGGACTGGTCCCGATACAAGCGCACAGGCGAATGCGATCCCAGCGATCTCTAACGGTCTGTATAAATGCAAACCAGCCTCCCTCGGCATATAAGCGCGACTTTTCACGTCGCTTGTTTAACCCATGGAACCGCATAACGAGGCAGCCATGCCCCCTTTTAGAAGGGTAGATTTTCGACAGTATGAAGCAGATCGGCCGGTGCATCAACCACGCGAACCAACCGGCATCACATCCTCGCCTTACGGGCTTGGAAGAATTGGGCCCTCAGCATCACCATCATTATGATTGACCTAACTTCTTAATCAAAATTTCAACCTGAAGTTCCAATTCAGATATTCTCTTACTATCTTGCGCCGCGTTCTCTATCCTCGCTCTTTCCACCCGTTCTTGGGTGTCTTTTCTTTCGAACCGCTTCTCTTCTTTAGCCAAATGTTTCTTCAACCGTTCATCGTAATCATCACACCATTCGCTATAATGGCTGTGCTGCCACCATAAATCTTCGATGGTTATTCCAGTTTCTTTGATGATATTCTTATCGCATTCCATACGCAGTAACACCTTTTTCTCGTTAATTCTTGCATGCTGAACATATATGACATTATCCATTAATTTCTCGTTGAATGCTCTTTCGATCTGCGCTTCATACCTAGTCTGTAAATTGGAATTCAGTTCTTCAATCTCGATTTCGAGTGCCTCAGTTTCTTTATCAAGCCACTCTTGTTGCTCTTCTCGAACTAGAAAATATAGGTCAAACGAGTCCATCGCTCCATCCCATCCTAATCGGTATCCAATGAAGCTTGCTGCCTACATGCCTGCCTCAACTACCGCCGCCCATTCGCCTGCGCCACCGCCTTCGCAGACTGCGCCCGCCATCCTGAGCATCATGGCCATACCCGTTCCGACGTCAACTTGAGGGGTGCCAGTGATCGGCCCCATCCAGTGGTCCAGGTGCAATGTTACTGCAAAATGGCTTTAGGCACTCGCGCGGTCAGCGGAGCTAGTCGGGGTTGCGGATCCGACCGCGCACCCATGGCGGGTATGAAGGCTGCGGGGGCCGGCGGCTTATAGCCGAGCGACTATTTTGGGCGGTCCGTGTGGTAGTGCCGACGCCAACTTTCCTAGATAATCCGAGCTTCCGCGAGGGAGTAGAATATCTCCCCGTCCAATACCTCATCACGAAGCCCGGCCTTGAAGGATTCAATCAAGCCATTCTCCCATCGGCTCACTGCATTGCACTACGTCCGCAAATTCACAATCTTGAATGACAAAATCAATGTCTTTAATAGTCATAGACATTCAGCAAATATGCGCCCATAAATTGATTCAAAGAACCGCCACATCAAGGCGCGGAGACACTGAACCTATTTGGGTGCGCATCCTCGGATAGCGCACCCTCTTTCTGCTCACTATTACAAAAGGCATAGATGGGAAAAGCGTGTCTACAGTGAATTAGTTTGTTTCGTTTCAGCAACACACCCCGCAAGCAATACCACTGACCTATTCGTTCTAAATAAGCTGGACACTCTTTAAACAAAGGCCCATGGTGTTTTTTGAAGTATCGCCATCTTAAGGTACGTACACCATGAAACTTGAGGGTGTCATCAGTTGAAGGCATCTAGCCTTCGCCGTAAATAACCTCGAATGGAAGGAAAAAAAATGGAATTCCCTGAAATGTTAAAGGGAGATTCGCTGACGCGGATAATCCAAGGCACTGTGTTTGGTTTCATGTTAACAGCTTTCATTGGATTTAACTATGCTGGATGGACGCTTGAAGCCACAGCGGAGAAAGTCGCGAATGAAAAAGTCCAGGCTGCTATCATTGCTGCCCTAACCCCGATTTGTGTTGAGAAATTTAAAGCTTCAACTGATGCCAAAGAGAGTGCCGAGAAATTGAAAGCAACCGAAAACTGGAAGCGAGAAAAATTCATCGAGCTGGGCGGTTGGGCTACATTCGCAGGCGCTGACAAAGTCAATTTAGGCGTTGCGGGTGCCTGTGCAAAAGCGTTGCAGGTGGTGAACAACTAAACCTAAATGCGAAGATTGGGATGAAAACGGTGCGTTGAGCCTGCAAGAAAGAACATAAACGGGGCTCAATGCATATCCTCTTTTTTACGCGGACACACTCTGAGAATTAGATTTTTCTCTCGCAGCGCCAGTTCTCCCAGCTCTACCCTTAATAATATCAAGTAGCCCATAAATTCGTAACAGACGCTTTTATAACCCCAACGCCGCATCGGTAATCTAAAAATAACGCGGACGTAGCCAATCCGATGACAATTCTTCAGTAGTGGCGTTCCCTCATAAAGCGCCAAGACGTCAGACGTTTTACCGATTATGCAAATAATTTTGATGAAAGCTCTCTATAGCAATTTTCTTAAAAGTCCACTTGTCACTAAGACCACAGCGTGGAACAAATGAAGTGAGACCGTTGGGGGAGGCGTAGCGTGGCAACCAAGAAAACTCCTAAGACAGCAACGCCAGTAGTACCGCATTCGAAAACGCCGAGCCCGAAAGACAAGCTCAAAATCAAAACGAAGTCAAAGGGCGACGATTGGTATCAAGCGGCATTCAAGCGTTTCTCCATCTCCCAAAACCGCGTTGATACAAGGCGAGACTATCTGGCGGCATTACGTCCCCCTATCAAGCCGGACCTTCAGTAGGAACCTACTGAATTAATTTCATTGCGACCGGTTCATCGCGCTGCCGCAGATTTATTGAAGTCCATGTGTCTTTGAATGAAACGCGGCGACACATGGTGGAAGGACCATGGAGTTTCCCGTTAGGTCGCGATGCCATCATTGCGTCATAGAGCTTGTGTTGCTCAGGACTGAAGGCGGCTGGGTCGATCTCCGGAACGCGGCTCATGGGTGCCTCCTCTCTATTCATTCATTGGAGCGGTGAGGCGAACCTGCACCGACATCGATTTGCTCTGCTTGAGCGCCTATTTGTGGCCATTGTGACTTCAACTGCAGATTTCTCAAACCCAGCCGAGGCGGGCGAGCGCCGGTCCCCTCAACTAGTAAACACCCCACGTCGGGTGTACCATCCGACCTGGCTAAGGCATCCATGTCAGCCGCAAGGGGAGGGTCCAATGAAGCTGATACCTATCATCGCATTATCTGTGGCAGCCATTATGGCTCCGGTCTGTGCCTCGT
>CANBQT010000119.1 GCA_947371755.1 Chitinophagaceae bacterium | reverse complement strand
CCAGCAAGTATTGTTCATAGAAAAAAACAGGGATTTGTTTTTCCTTTTGAAACATGGTTGGCTAATATCAAAGCCTTGCAACAGGAACAGTTAGTACCTACAAAATATTTTGAGTTATTTGAAAAAGGTAAATTATCTGCTTCCAGAATCTGGGGAATTTATTTATCCAATACCTACGGCACACAAAATAGTTTTAATACCCATCTAAAAAATAGTAAACCATCGAGTTTATTTATATACTTATCGGCATTTAGTAATACAGGCGGCATAGAGAAAGTAAATAAATTAATCATCCATAGTTTCAAAGAAGAAGGATCATCATCTGTATTAGCGAACAGTTATGGACTGCACGATGTGCATGTAGATGGGCGCTATACTTTACCTTATTCTTTTAAAGGATTTTCTGGTAAAGCAATTCCGTTTCTAATGCATTTGTGTAAAGAGGCAAAGCTATACGACCGGGTAATTGTGGGTCATATCAATTTAGCGCCTGCGGTTTGGTTAATGAAACTATTCAATAAAAATTTGCAGATTGTTTTAATGGCACACGGGATAGAAGTGTGGGGTGAGCAAAAGGGTTTTAAGAAATGGATATTACATACAGCAAATAAAATTATTAGTGTAAGCAATTATAGCAAACAAAAAATGATTACTGAATCTGCTGTAGATCCATCAAAAATTACGGTTTTGCACAATGCACTGGATCCTTATTTTAAAATACCTGACCTTCAAAAAAATCTAAGCTATTTAAAAAAGCGATATAGTATTCAAAAAGAGGATCATGTTTTAGTAACTGTTACCAGGATGAGTAGTGCAGAAAAATATAAGGGTTATGATCAGGTATTAACAGCCATTGCAGGAATAGAAAGTGGCACTAAAAAAAATATTAAATACATTTTAGCTGGCAAAGCAGATACAAAAGAAAATGAAAGAGTTTCTAAGTTGATTGAAGCCTATCATTTAGAGGAACAGGTGATTCGCCCAGGGTATATCAGCAGCGATGAATTGCAAGACCATTATCAATTAGCCGATCTGTTTATTATGCCCAGTAAAATGGAAGGTTTTGGAATAGTATTAATAGAAGCGGCTGCCAGTGATACAAAAGTACTGGCTGGCAATGGGGATGGAAGTAAAGAAGCTTTGCAAAACGGAAGGTTTGGTCAATTATTAGATCCTGATAATGGCTTATTGTTACAAGCTGCAATCCAAAATAATTTAGGCTCTATCAGTAAACCAATCAACGGAAAGCAGGTATTATATCAGGAAGCCTATGAGTATTATAGTGCCACTGCTTACATGAAAAGATTTAAAAACATCGCATTCGCATAATGGGGAAAGAATCAGAAATCAAAATTGCAATCATTGGCTTGGGTTATGTGGGACTTCCATTGGCTATTGCATTTTCAGCAAAGTATCCCGTGGTGGGTTTTGATATCAACCAAAAACGCATTGCTGATTTAGAAGAAGGAATTGATCACACAGGTGAAGCTGATATAGACTTGTTGGAAGCCAACAAAAATTTGTCATTAACAAGTGATGCAGCATCTTTAGAAGATTGTACTATTTATATAGTAACAGTTCCAACGCCCATCGATGCATTTAAAGCCCCGGATCTGGGTCCTTTATTGAGCGCCAGTAAATTAATTGGGGATTATTTAAAACCCGATGATCTGGTAATTTATGAGTCTACAGTATATCCGGGATGTACCGAAGAAGACTGTGTACCAGTATTGGAAAAGCAATCCGGCTTAACTTTTAATATCGACTTTTTCTGTGGCTATTCTCCGGAACGTATAAATCCGGGTGATAAAATCAATACACTTACAAAGATCAAGAAGATCACATCGGGGTCTACAGAAGCAATTGCGAAAAAGGTAAATGATCTGTATGCTTCTATTATTGAAGCGGGCACTTATTTAGCACCCAGCATTAAAGTAGCAGAAGCAGCCAAAGCCATCGAGAATGCGCAGCGCGATGTGAATATTAGTTTTGTAAACGAGCTGGCATTGATCTTCGACCGGATGGGTATTGATACTACCGATGTATTAGAAGCTGCAGGAACCAAATGGAATTTTTTGCCTTTCAAACCTGGCTTAGTAGGCGGGCATTGCATTGGTGTGGATCCTTATTATTTAGCACATAAGGCAAAGTCATTAGGCTATCATCCGCAAGTAATTTTAAGTGGTCGTCAGGTGAACGACAATATGGGTGTATTTGTGGCGAATAAACTAGTGAAGCTACTCATCCAAAAAAACAAACAAGTTTCAGGCAGTAAAGTATTGATCCTGGGAGTAACCTTCAAAGAAAACTGCCCGGATATTCGAAATACCAAAGTGGTAGACATTGTAAAAGAGTTGAAAGATTTTGGTGTGGAAGTGGATGTATATGATCCTGTGGCAGACGAAGCAACTTTAAAACGTGAGTATCAACAAACATTGATTTCAGAAATTAAAAATAAATATGATGGTATAGTATTGGCAGTAGCGCATTCGATATTTAAAGAACTTAAAATTAAAGATTTAAAAAAAGATGGTCATGCAGTGTTGTATGATCTTAAAAGCATGTGTAACAGGGCAGATACAGATGCCCGTTTATAATTGGTTGTTCATCATCAAGATTAATCCCCCCAAGCATTGAATCTATGTTACAATTAAAAACTTACTTATTGTATGTATATCATAGCCCCAGGCAATTGATCATACACTTATTTTTTATTTTGGCGATAGTGAATTTAACAGTAGAATCGCATCAGGAGTCGGTATTGTTTCAAAACATTGTGCGCGTAGCCAAAATCCAAACAAAGGGTCAACACGATACTGTTTTTGTAAAACAGATCATGGTATTGATCAACAAAATGATGCACGACAGGAACGATATTTTTATGGATACCGAGGAATTGACTTTTAAAGCAAAATTGATACATTCTGTGGATGCCGATCTGATGTATGGTGCCGGAGCCTGTGGAGGTTTTACAAAAGTATTAGCAAGGTCTTTAAAAACGGCAGGGTTTACAACCAGGATTGGTCAAATGCAAGTAAATACTGTATTCGGTG
>CANBQT010000118.1 GCA_947371755.1 Chitinophagaceae bacterium | reverse complement strand
GATCTTGATACCAGTTTGGAAGACAAGATCCTTTTAGCAGCTAAGCAAAAGCCTACTGTAAAAGACATCAACACTTTGAAAGAATTAGTACTTAAAAAATAAAAATTATTGATAACTGATCTCCCATGAAATGGCAGCAGCATTTGTTGATTGAATACTAATTTTTCGGATCTCACCCGACTTACTATTTTCTGTCATTGCTGCTCCTATAATTTTAACTTCCTGCATTTGAGCGCCCGCAGGCTCGTATATGTAAATCGTATACAGATCATTGGCTACTAAATTGCTTATTCCAGATAACCGATGGTTGTTCCATTGTAATTTTTCTAATTCCAAAGCGCCGCAACTGATATGTCTGTTCGTAGCCAATAGTTGTGGATGATCCTGTTTCTCTCTAAAACAAAAAACCTGACAATTAAAAGCTGTATCAATTGCACCAGGCACAAATTGTTTGGTTTGAATACCTCTGAAATGCTTGCTCCAGAATTCAAAAACCAGGTATTCTTTCTTCACATCCAATCCCAGATCTTTTAAAGGAATTAGTTTGTCTCTTTCATCCAGCCTTCCGAGTACTGTCCAGTTTTCATATGGCTTATTGATATCCATTTGAAACAAACCAGTAGTGGTAGTTGTGCTGGCATCAAAAGGTCTTGGCCCAGATCCACTCATCTCCGTTTCTACCTGCGCAATTAAACTGGATCTCGATGGATCTACGTCATACACCTGACCGGGACTCGTCATTAATACTGGAATAGATCTGATGGCTGCATCAATCAAATTTGATTTTTCGTATAACTCAGGTTGATCCGTAAGCATGAACAAAGAACCCGTTAAAGAAGTAGCAGAACAACTTCTATACGCTTCTTTTGCAGAAAGTACAATATGATCCGGATCATTGCGCCAGATAATATTATTATAAGAATTGAATTGCGCTAATCCTGCATAACTATAACCATCATTTCCAATTCTGCATCCATCTGCCAGGCCTACTAATTCCGGACGAATGCCCCAGCATGCCATCAAAAATTTATCCTTCCCAATTTGATTGCGCACTTCCTTCACCACATTTCTATAAGCTTCATTTTTATTAATCTTATCGCGTTGCAAGTCTTTACTAAAAGTATTATACCCCTCGTATTTTAAATGACGTAATGCATCCAGTTTAAAATATTGCCATCCCTCTTTATTAAACTCAGCATAAATTGGTTTAATCAATTGCTCGATGGTTGTTTTATTCGCACCATTCATCACATAGCCTACCCAATTACCTAATGCTAATTCGTTATTCGCTGTTTTAATAAATAAATCCTTATGCTGATAAGCCGCTGCAGAATCGGCGAAAGAAACATTGGTCCAGATGCCGGGCTGAAATCCCTTTGATGAAATATACTTTGCCAGATTACCCATACCATTCGGAAATTTTTTATTTGCATGGATCCAGGTGTCGGGCATACCAATGGGTACTTGTTGATAGCCATCATCAATTTGAATATAGTCTAACCCGTATTTTTTAAGTTTAGTAGACAACACATCTGCTGTGCGATGCATGTCCGTTTCAGTAACATTATCGAAATAAGCAAACCAGCTACACCAGCCCACCACCGGTTTTTTCCAGATCTGATATTCCTTTGGTTTGAAATAACTGAGTCCTCTGTGTTGCTGATAGTACCTGGGTTTGAAGCGAATGATCAGTTCTGATTTTACTACTTGAACCTGATACAAATCATTGTCCTGTGGTTGCAAACTAAAAGCAGGATAAGCCGCATCAAAAGATAATAACCAGTCTTCATTTCTATTGTACACCGCGTTATTGAGTAAATTAAAACTCTTACCCACCGTATGTCGCACAATGCTCAACCCTTCATTCCATCTGTCACTCTCACAAGCAATCGATCCTTCATCAGCCATCACAATTGCTTTGAAGCTGAATCTTTTAAAATCGGAAGGCACCAACGAAATGGTTTGGTACACTGCATTATTTAAACTGCTATGGTGTTCATGAATTTGTAGTTTCGAAGCATTACCTGATACCACTGCTTTCAAGATCAGTTTGTTCTGCACTGAAAAAAATAGGGAATCTTTTTTTTGAGTTACCTGAATTGTTTCTTGTGCATACAAATTTTGAGTCCCCATTAAGAAACAGGCGAACAAAGCAATCATTAATTTTTTCATCATCAATTATTTCAAATAATTAAAAAACATCCAGATCATTTCCATAAACCACAGCACCTTTATATCGATCCTGCAATTCCTTCATCAAACTTTCTTTACTCATTCCAAAAGGGAGTTGATGAGTAAGTACCAATAATTTTGGTTTTGTTTTATTCGCAATTTCAGCTAACTGTCCGGTAGAGGTATGAAAAGTAGAATGGTATTTTTTCCAGTGATCCTCTCTTTTGGCTAAGCCTTCCATAGAATATACTTCATGAATCAGTATATCACAATCCTTCGCATTGGCTATTACCGATTCACTATAGGTACAATCGCCAGACACAACAATCACCTTATCCTTCGTTTCAAACCGATACCCGAAAGCATTGGCCCAGGAACCATGACTTACTTTAAATGCTTTCACCAACACATTCGAATCCTGATACACGATACCTTCTTTTAATTCATGAACATTCACCTGATACGCTACAGCTATACCCTGTTCCAAACCTTTCAAGCGAATGTCTACATCTTCTTTGTAAGCAGATTGAATATCCTTCGTCATTTTGGCGATGCCCTTCGGTCCGAATACCTCTAAAGCTTCCATTCTTCCCGTCACTGCCGGACTCAGCATAAAATCCGAATAGCCACCCACATGATCGCTATGCAAATGGGTGATGAATAGGCGTGTGAGACCTTCTGATTTCAAAGATGGAATATCCTTTTTGGAGGCGGCAGCTGCTCTGCGAACAACACCTGGACCGCAATCCACTATATAAGAATGATTGTTTACGATGATGGCTAATGATGGGCCTGATCGATCAGGATCAGGGTTGGGAGTTCCCGTTCCCAATAAAACCACTTGTGTTCCGGTTTTCTGTGCCAGAGATCCTGTAGAAATTAGTGCAAACAGAAAAAGCAGTGGCAAATTCTTCAT
>CANBQT010000117.1 GCA_947371755.1 Chitinophagaceae bacterium | reverse complement strand
GGAAACTGCTTAGTGAGTGGTGAAAAAAGAAATCCCCTCCAGGGAGGGGCGCCGAGTGTAACGAGAGCGGGGTGGGTAAAAACTTCTCCTAGATGCTTTTACCCACCCCATGATTCTGCTAACGCAAAATCATTACCCCTCCCAGGAGGGGATGAAAAAGAAATCACAATCCTTTGTTTAGAAAAGGATAGTCTACAATTTTCTGAAAATTTTTCGACTGAGTTAATTGTTTCAATAATTGAATGTGCCCGATATGGTGAGTATCTGTTCCGGCCCAGCTATACCATTGTTTATCTAATAATTGCAGAGCGGTTTTTTGTGTGCCCTTTCCGTAGTGTTCGAGCAGGCTCAGCAGGTTTAATTGTAACTCACAACCCATTCTGATGAGTTGTTCGAAATAGCCCATTTGACCAAACAAATAAGTATAGCGTTCAGGGTGAGCCAGTACTGGAATTTTTCCTTGAAGTTGTATTTGAAAAATTTCATCCATAAGCATGGGGGCGTTATCGGCGAAACTCATTTCCACTAAAACACGATCCTTCCCAAAAGAAAGCAGTTCATTTTTTGAACGGATGCTGGTAAAGTGACCATCCATCATGTATTCAGATCCATAGTGATCTACTATTGGAAAGATTCCTGCTGTACTATCAAGTGCTTTTTTCAATTGATCATAAGATGCTGCAATAGTAGAAGGCGTATTAGGATAGATGCCTTGATAAGTATGCGGGGTAGGAATAACTTTAGTAAATCCTAAGGCAGATAATTCTGCTAATAGTACTAAACTGGTAGCAGAATCCGGTGCGCCATCATCGATACCGGGCAGAATATGGTTGTGCATATCTGCGGCTAAGAAACTAAAATCAGTGATGGAAGATTTTTTTTTGCTGAAGAACATTAGGCTTTATTAGATGTATTGATGGGAACAATGATAGCACCATCGTTTTTTTCATGCATGTATGAGTTTCTGGAATAAGCAGGAGGAATTATGGCTAACCATTTTGCGCTAAAATAATGCATGAAATACTGCCAGATTTTACGAATGGGTTTTACATGTAGCGTGTACCATTTAGGGGTCAAGCCCAGATCCTGCCAGGCCCTTCGATCTTCTAAATTTACTTTAATGCGTGTACCTAAATCTTTATTTCCCGAACCGCCAGCCAGCATGTACACGATCACATCGCGAATGGGCTGTATGTTGATATTGTTTTTTAAACCGAGGCGCAGGATCATTTCATAATCTGCAGCCCATTGAAAGGTATCGTTATAAGAGCCATATTTTTCATAGACTTCTCTACGTACATACATGGTGGGGTGTGGGATCGTCCATCCACGATAAAACAATTTTGGGTCATAGCCACCGGCCACCCAAACGCGTTTAATTTTATCTGGATTATTTTGATGCACATAGATCAGATTCCCGTACACTGCTTCTGTTGATGCATTTCTAAATCTGTCCACAATATTGGCAATGGTATTTTCATGTGCCAGATAATCATCTGAATTGAGGATGCCAATAATATCACCCGTTGCCAGACTAATCCCTTTGTTCATGGCATCATAGATCCCGCGATCGGGTTCCGAAATGATGGTAGCAATATGTTCATATTGCTTCAACAATTCAAGGGTTTCATCTGTGCTACAATTATCGATGAAAATATGTTCAATATTCCGATGCGTTTGATGGGCCACCGAGTTCAAATTATGCTTCAAGGTTTTGGCACTGTTGAAGGTGGCGGTGATGATAGTGACTTTCATTTTTTTAATCTCTTTGGATCACACAATTTTCAAGAACCAATACATCCATAGAAGTACGCAAAAAACAATTCAAGGCTTCCTGTGGTGAATTCACAATGGGCTCGTTTTCATTGAAAGAAGTATTCAATAAAATAGGGATCCCTGTTTTAGTTCTAAAGGTTTCAATCAGTTGATAGTATCTTGGAGAAATAGTAGCATCCACTGTTTGCAATCTGCCACTTCCATCTGCATGAGTAACGGCTGGTATTAAGGAACGTTTATCTTCTTTAATAGGAAACACTTTTTCCATAAAAGGAACTTCATCCACCAGTTCAAAAAACTCTGCTACATATTCCTTTAAAATAGATGGTGCAAAAGGTCGGAAGCTTTCTCTGCGTTTGATTTTTTGATTCAGGATTTCTTTTGCATCTGTTCTACGAGGATCCATTAAAATTGATCTTCCACCCAATGCCCTCGGACCAAACTCTGCTTTACCCGTAAACCAACCCACCACTGAGCCATTCATTAATTGTTCGGAAACCAGATCATAGATCTTATCATCGGATAACTTTTGATAAGCTACATTATTCGATTGCAGGATTGATTCAATTTGATTGTTGTTAAAAGATGGACCAGTATAAGCAGAATAAATAGCCGCTTGCCTTTCTTGTTTCAACAATTGATGGTTCACAAAAAAAGCTGCACCCATCGAAATGCCGGCATCGTGACCAGCACTGGGAATATATACTTTTTTGAAACCAGTATTTTTAATGATCTTCCCGTTTGCCACACTATTTTGTGCCACACCACCAGCCAGGCAAAGATGATCGAGTTTTGTTTTTTGATGCAATTCGTTAATAATATGAAAGATCACTTGCTCGGTAACCCATTGCACGGAAGCCGCCATGTCTTTATGAAACTGTTCAACGGGTTCTTCAGGTTTACGTGCAGCACCTAATAAGTCGATCAACTTTTGATTATATAATTGTGGAATTAAAGGTTGATTAGTTTCTGAATAATACACATAGCCTTCATGTGGTGATCTTAAAAAGCTTTGATCCAGTTTAAACCAACCATCATTGGTACTGGTTAAAACTTTACTGAGAGCATCTTTATAAATGGGTTTACCATAAGGAGCCAGGCCCATTACTTTATATTCGTCTCCATAATGCAGAAAGCCCAGGAATTGGGTGAGTGCAGAATAGAAGATGCCAATAGAATTAGGGAAGTCAACCGAGTCGATCACAGAGATCTGATTGCCATTACCAATGGCACGCATCGCTGTTGTAAAATCTCCCGATCCATCTAAAGAGAGAATGGCTGCTTCTTTAAATGGGGAAGGATAAAAAGCAGAGGCCAGGTGTGTGCGATG
>CANBQT010000116.1 GCA_947371755.1 Chitinophagaceae bacterium | reverse complement strand
TGCACTGCTGGCAATTGGCTATCAATGTTACTCCAATTGGCTTATATCGTTCTTTCAATATTACTTTGAATCCAAAATCGGGAATCCTTCGCGATTTAAAAATCAACAGAAGCAGAACATTCTCGAACTACTAAGAGAAATTAAAAAGTAAAAAGTAAAAAGTAAAAAGTTTTTCCCCTATTGGGTGGGAGATGATGATAATATATTGTTTCCCCTCCATCGCATGCGATGGAGGGGTGGCTGGAGCGGCTTAGCGAACAGACGGGGTGGGTGATACTTTTTAGATAATGATAGTATTACTCATTAGCCACATAATAATCCCTCATCACCCCAAATACTTTATCCCTCAATTCTTTTGATGTATAACCTTCTACATCAATTGCAGGTAGAAAATGAATAGCTACTGGATGAGGTACCAGCCAGAAACTTTTATCAGAAGGCATTGCTTTTTTAGTATGCAGAATTACTGCAGGAATAACAGGTGTTTTTGTATCCACGGCTAATTTAAATGCTCCATCATAAAATTGCTTTAATGGTTCATTTGATTTATTTCTGGTACCCTCAGGAAAGATGCACATATGAAAACCCTTTTTCAATGCGGATTTCATGTCTTCGAAACTTTTTCTTCTACTGGCATCACTATTACGATCTACCAATACTGAACCCCTAGCATAGTAAAAACCAAACAATGGTACTTTCGTAAATTCTTTCTTTGCGATAGTTTGGTTGGGACCAGGAATAAATGGTGCAGATAAAGGAACATCTAGCAATGCATTATGATTACAGGTTACTACATAAGTTTTACCCTTTTCAAAATGTTCCTTTCCCTTAATAGTTACTGGGCAACCTATTAGATGTAACCAGGTCCATTGCCAACCACGTGCAATGCTGATAAACCACCACATTCCCTTCGGGTCTTTGATCAATTTCGTTAATAGTGAAGGAATCAGAATAATTAAAAAGGTTCCAGCAAAACTGATCAAACCCCAGAACGCCCAGATTCTGGCAAATATTTGTAAAAGAATTCCTGGCTTAGCTTGTCTTGATTTCATCGTATATTAATATAGAGTGCAATATCTTAATTTTATTTGAAAATGGCTTAGGCTATAGCTTCCAATCAATTGGATCATATCCTTTTTGCATCAAAAATTCATTTGATTTACTAAAATGCCTACACCCAAAGAAACCTTTATCGGCACTAAAAGGAGAGGGGTGAGCTGCTTTTAAAACAAAGTGTTTTCGACCATCAATCAAAAGCTGTTTTTCCTGCGCAAATTTTCCCCATAATAAAAAAACAACATCTTTTTTATAGGCAGATATGATACTAATTACCGCATCTGTAAATTGTAACCAACCTATTTGTGCATGACTGGCGGGTTCATTTGCTCTTACCGTTAAGCTTGCATTGAGTAAAAGAATGCCTTTTTCAGCCCAGGCCGTGAGGTTCCCGGAAGCAGGAGTTGGAATACCGATATCCGTTTGAAGTTCTTTAAAAATGTTCTTAAGAGAACGAGGAATGGCCACTCCATCCTGAACAGAAAAGCTTAAACCATGTGCCTGGCCGGGTCCATGATAGGGGTCCTGACCTAAAATCACCAATTTTACCTGAGAAAAAGGAGTTTTTTCAAAGGCTTTAAAAATATTATTGCCGGCAGGATAAATTTGCCTGTTTAAGGCCTTTTCTGCCTTTAAATGATCCACTAATTGCAGAAAATAGGGTTTTTCAAACTCATCTTTCAGCTTTTCTTTCCAACTTTCTTCAATTTTTATGGTCATTGTTTGCAAATGGTTTTGGATGCAAACTAATTAAAATTTATTTTTGCCGCCCTTCAGATAGGGTAACACTTATTAAAGGACAAAAATTTCGGTTCGGTAGCTCAGCTGGATAGAGCAACTGCCTTCTAAGCAGTAGGTCATTGGTTCGAATCCAATCCGGATCACTTAGTAATTTATTAAAATACGTTAATGTCTGTAAACTAAATGTTTATCAGACATTTTTCGTTTTAGGGTACTACTACAATCAGATATATTTCTGTTTTTTCTTAGCAACTGTACGGTCAACTTTATTTTTTCAGTGCAACTCTTTGTATGGTTGTCATTCTCCACCTACCTCAGATAGATAAAACTACTTTTTTCTAATAAAAATTAGTAAAAACAACTCATTTACGGCAATCTCAACATATTTATTATAAATAATCTCAGTTATGATCACATTGAATTTCTATCAGATATTATCCAAAGGCAATGGAAAAGACAAAGGACCAATATACTTATCAGTTAAGGGCTTAGATAAACGCTTACATCTATCACTTCATATGGTTTTATATACTAAGGATTGGGATAAGAAGAAAGAAAGAGTTAAGCAACAACATCCTCAGTCATATTATTACAATACCCAAATTTCAGATTTCTACAATAAGGTTTGGTCATTCATTCAAAAACAAACTCAGAATGGAAATAAAATAACTACGAAAGAGGTAAAAGACTTCTTAAATGGCAAAGAATTGCCAAAGGATACGCTCTTAAATACTTTTGATCAGTTTGTTAGTGAACATAAGCATGGCTTAACTAAAGGCACTTTAAATCATTATGTAGCAACAAAAAATAAATTATCAAATTATATCAGCACAAACTATCGTCTATCCGATTATTCTTTAGAGGAATTGAATTACAGCTTTATTTCAAAATTCAAAACCTATATGGATCAACATTGTAAGAATCATCCCAATACCATCCATAGAGAAGTTACTCGAATTAATTCAGTTATAAATTGGGGTATTAAAATGGATTGGTTAAAAGAGAATCCATTTAAGAATTTTAAAACTAAAACTGTCCCTACTGTAAAGTCTATTCTAAATTCAGATGAAGTGAAACTAATTGAAGACTATCAATCAGAAAGTGAAACTATGAACATCGTAAGAGATACTTTTTTATTTATGTGTTATACTGGACTTTCTTATAGTGATTTAAAAATGCTTACACCTAATGATATTCAGACATCTATTAATGGAACAAAGATTATAAAGATTAGCAGAAAGAAAACTAATGAGTATTGTATGATACCTATTATCTCAAAAACACAGCAGTTAATTGACAAATATAAATCTAATCCTAAAGCAATTAGCTTAGGGGTTGTGCTCCCAATCATCTCCAATCAGAAAACAAACGACTATTTAGATTTCATTAAATTGGATTTAAAGATCAATAAGAAAATCACGTGCCACGTCGGCAGACATAGCTTTGCAACGATTGCATTAGAAATGGGCGTGCCTATTGAGACAGTTTCTAAGTCATTAGGTCATTCCTCAATTAAAACAACTCAGATATACGCAAAGATTACAGAAACTAAACTCAATAAAGACTTTGAGCTTTTTGAGAAAGGATTCAATCAAAATAATAAATCTCAAAACCAATTATCTAAAGCAATATAAAATCCTTCGTCCTATGGAATTTGTAACCAAAGAAGTATTAAGTGAAATGTTATTCGAATTAAAGAAAGAACTCATCGACCTAAAAGAAGTAGTTAAAGGCAATCAGCCTAAGAAGATTATGAAGAATAAAGAGCTTCAAAAATATTTAGGATGTTCCTATTCTACATTAGAGAAATTAAGGGACAGTAATATGATTCCTTATAAAAAAGTAATGGGTAATTATTATTACTCAATAGAGGATGTGAATAGGGTTTTTATGAATTAATAAGGTCGTCTTTTTAAGACGACCTTATCTAAAAATACCTATAAACTTCATTTACTTAATTTATATATCTCTGATAAATCATAGCATTGTTACCCAAATTTCCGTTTGTATAAAGCCCGTGTAATATTAAAA
>CANBQT010000115.1 GCA_947371755.1 Chitinophagaceae bacterium | reverse complement strand
ATTTTGGTAGGGTCGTTCGGGTCAAAGTCGTGCAATTCTTTAGCAGAAACACTATCCATATAAAGGTCCATATTCTCGCTAAGTGCTTCTTTTTTTGCATCTGTTTTGCCTACTCCATAAATATAAGTTTCTGTTCCTTTGGCGGGATTGGGAGTGGTCCAATGATTATAATCTGTTACAGTTCTGGTATGTTTTTTCTTTTTCTTTCCCTTTCCAGTATAATAGGTTTCGGTATGATGTCCTGTAACCTCTTTGTGGTGAATAGGGCCGGCGTCGTTTACGTGTATGCATACGAAAAGGTCCCCTCTGGCCTGATTGGCAATATTTGCTTTTTGAATCACAGAGTTAAAAACATCTGTTCTTCTTGTCATTACAATTTCCACATCGGGCATCTCATCATGAAGCATCTGTTCTAATTTCAATGAAACACCTAGTGCTATATCTTTTTCATTAGAGAAACTTCCTCTGGCACCCCCATCGGCACCGCCATGACCAGGGTCTATAACGATCTTTCTAAGTACTTGTTTCTGACTCTGATTTGGCTTGTCCTGTACAAATGACATGCCCACCAGCCAACAAAAACTTAACAAAATAAAAGCAACAAAATATCTTCGCATCATATCAATTCGTTAAAGGATTTTTCACACTTACCATTTTACACTTCTAAGGCCTTATTTTTGCCCCGATTACTATGAGCAAACTCTGCAAATTTAACGTAAAAACCCTCCTGGCTATTGTTGTGGCGGGTTATTTACTGATATTAACAATTCATACAAACGCAGCTAAAGCTCCTTTTCGGCTTGTATATTCTATTGAAAACCATCGGATTGATACGGTTCCTACTAAAACAGCTGCTAAAATTATCATAGATAAGGAAACCGGCGACACAACCTATCAGGATAGTGTACCCCATATTGATACCCTCATCATCTCAAAAGATTCCATTGATGCCCCCATTAAATATAGTGGGGAAGACTCTGGGGTGTTAATCATTCCAACTAAACAGTTTTATCTGTATGGTAAAGCAAAAATGGATTACAAGGATATGAATTTGGATGCCAATACCATTCAATACGACCAGCAAAATCAAGAAATCAGGGCATTTGGTGGTATTGATACGGCCAAGAACCCATTAAATAAACCACATTTTAATCAGGGCGAGACTAAAACTATCTCCGACACGATAGCCTTTAATACTAAAACAGGTAAGGCCTATATTCAAAATACCTTTTTACAGGAAGGCGAGATCTATGTAAATGCAGAGAAGTTAAAAAAAATTAATGCGGATGAGGCTTTTGCAAGAAGGGCAAGGTTTACTACCTGTAATTTAGATACCCCACACTTTGCTTTTAGAACTTCCAAGATGAAGATCATCAATAACAAAATTGGAGTTTCCGGTCCCGCCTTCCCAGAATTTGAAGGGGTTCCTATGCCAGTAGGTATTCCTTTTGGTTTATATCCCTTAAGCAGAGGAAGACATTCTGGAATTTTACCACCATCATTTATTACAAGTGAGGATTTTGGTGTGGGTCTGGAAAACTTTGGATATTATAAGGTAATCAATGATAACCTGGATTTTACAACCCGTGCTAATTTATATTCTTATGGAGGTTGGTTAGTGAATGTGAATTCAAAATACATCAAACGTTATAGGTACACTGGAAATCTAAATGTTACTTTTCAAAATAGTAAGATCTTGAATAAGTCTGGATTAAATCAGGCCGAATTCAATGTCTCAAAGTCGTACATGATTAATTGGAGTCATAGCAGCGACCAAAGAGCTAGACCCGGAACCAGCTTTGGTGCTAGTGTGAATTTTGGTAGTACCAAATTCAATAAAACATTACTAAATAATCCTTACCAAAACTATAATAACCAGTTAAGTTCATCGATAAATTATGGAAAGGATTGGAATGGAAAGTATAATCTTTCCTTGAACATGAATCATAACCAAAATAGTGTTACTGGTTTAGTGAACATGAATTTACCAACTGCGAATTTCAATGTGGTTACATTTTATCCATTTCAGAAAAAAGAAAGTGTAGGCTCTCCAAAATGGTATGAAAAATTAGGACTTGGATATAGTGGCAATTTGCAAAACCAGTTTTCATTTTATGATTCCACATTTAATTTCAGGAGACTGATCGACACCATGCAATGGGGTGCACAACATAATATACCAATTACCTTATCGCTTCCTTCTTTGGGACCAATTACGATAGCACCAAGCATTTCTTATGAAGAAAGATGGTATGGTCAAAGGAATTTCAAGACTTGGGATAATGCCCGTCAAAAAGTTGATACCACTATTCAGAAAGGGTTTTATACTGCTCGTCAGATGAGCTTTGGTATCGGAATGAATACCAGGATTTTTGGAACTTATAATTTCAAAAATTCTAAGGGTATTCAAAAGATCAGGCATGAGATCCGCCCTAATCTCTCGATCAATTATAAGCCAGATATGGCACAGAAATATTATTATTCTACTCAAGTGGATACTTCTGGTCGTAAGGTTCGTTTTTCTCAATTTGACGGTGGTATCATGGGATCTTTCTCAGAAGGGAAATTCGGGGGGATGGGATTTGGGGTAGATAATTTATTGGAGATGAAAGTGAAGGACAAAACAGATTCAACAGGTGAGGCTACTAAAAAAGTAAAGCTGATTGATGGATTTGGATTCTCTTCCAATTACAATTTTATGGCGGATAGTTTTGCACTTGGTAATTTCAATTTATATGCACGAAGTACCTTATTTGAAAAAATTAATATTACAGCAAGCGCCAATTTAGATCCCTATAAAATGGATAATAAAGGGTATCGGGTGAACCAATTGTTATTCGATCCGGCACATTTTAAATTTGGAAGAATTACAAGCGCTAATCTTGCGATTTCTACCTCTTTCAAGAGTAAGTCCAAAGATGAAAAAGCTGGTAAAACAACCAAGGAACTACCACTGGATCCATTTATGACTCCTGATGAACAGCAAAGACAATTACAATTTGCCAGAGCCAATCCAGCAGAGTTTACAGATTTTAATGTGCCATGGTCGCTCAGTTTTTCTTATTCCCTTAATTATAGCAAAACATTAAAGCCTGATTTTAGTAGCTGGGTTAGCACTATCTATTCTTCTATGAATTTCAATGGTGATTTTACATTGACACCTAAATGGAAAATGGGAGGCACTGGTTATTTCGATTTCAATCAAGGTAAATTGCAACAGTTAAGTATGTTTATTACCCGTGAAATGCACTGCTGGCAATTGGCTATCAATGTTACTCCAATTGGCTTATATCGTTCTTTCAATATTACTTTGAATCCAAAATCGGGAATCCTTCGCGATTTAAAAATCAACAGAAGCAGAACATTCTCGAACTACTAAGAGAATGTAAAAAGTAAAAATTAAAAAGTAAAAAGTTTTGTCCCCTTCTGGGAGATGATGATATTATATTGTTTCCCCTCCATCGCATGCGATGGAGGGGTGGTTGGAGCGGCTTAGCGAACAGACGGGGTGGGTGATACTTTTTAGATAATAATAGTATTACTCATTAGCCACATAATAATCCCTCATCACCCCAAATACTTTATCTCTCAACTCTTTTGAAGTATAGCCCTCCACTTGAATTGCAGGAAGAAAATGTATAGCAACGGGATGAGGTACCAGCCAGAAACTTTTATCAGATGGCATTGCTTTTTTAGTATGCAATATTACTGCTGGAATAACTGGTGTTTTTGTATCCACGGCTAATTTAAAAGCGCCATCATAAAATTGTTTTAAGGGTTCATTTGATTTATTTCTGGTACCCTCTGGAAAGATGCACATATGGAAACCCTTTTTCAAGGCGGATTTCATGTCTTCGAAACTTTTTCTTCTACTGGCATCACTATTACGATCTACCAAAACTGAACCCCTGGCATAATAAAAACCAAACAAAGGCACTTTCGTAAATTCTTTTTTTGCGATAGTTTGGTTAGGACCGGGAATAAATGGTGCAGATAAAGGAACATCTAGCAATGCATTATGATTACAGGTTACTACATAAGTTTTACCCTTTTCAAAATGTT
>CANBQT010000114.1 GCA_947371755.1 Chitinophagaceae bacterium | reverse complement strand
AGTATAAGTTCTAACATCAGGAGTACCCTCTACATAAACGCTTGTTCCCTTTTTTAAATAAGGCGCAATGCCGGTTCTGTCTGTCCAATAGGCACAATCTACCCAAGTGGTTTTATCTTTTTGCACGCCTTGCGCATCTTTAAATCGCTCAGTATGAGCAACCGTAAAATTGATCACTGATTTACCATTCACATTGTTTAAAACGGCATCCTTACCCAGATTGCCGATGACTTGCAGCTTTATCATATCTATTTGTTATTTCTTTTAACTATTAAAGTGTTGCTCAAATTAGTAAAATTCCTGTCCTGTTTTACTTGAATTTTTTAACCATTTATGCCACATTTTGCAGGAAATTGAATCATTTTATACCCTAATCAAACAAATCAAGCCTTATTTTTCGCTTTTCGAAAGATTTTACCTGATACAGCAAGTTAAAACGAGCCTCACTTCAGGGTAGTTGTTCTAATTTCGCCTAAATTTTTAGAAGAATGAGTCGTAAAGGAAAAGTGCTAGTGGCGATGAGCGGGGGTATCGACAGTACCGTTGTTGCTTTGATGCTGCACCATGAAGGGTATGAGGTTGTTGGCATCACCATGAAAACCTGGGATTACGCAACTAGTGGCTCAGGTAGTAAGGAAACGGGGTGTTGTAATATCGATTCTTTTAATGACGCAAGGCAGGCAGCCGTTCATCATGGCTTTCCCCATTTCATTTTAGATATTCGTGAAGAGTTTGGCGATTTCGTAATTGAGAATTTTATTGAAGAATACATTGCTGGTCGCACTCCCAATCCCTGTGTGATGTGCAATACACATATCAAATGGAGGGCATTGCTTAAAAGAGCCAATGCACTGGATTGCGAATTCATTGCAACAGGGCATTATGCCGAAATTCGCAAACATACCAATGATCGCTTTGTGATCAGTAAAGGAGCAGATGAGACAAAGGATCAGAGTTATGTCTTATGGGGACTTGAGCAGGATTTATTGGCACGTACTATGTTACCATTGGGTGGGTTTCGCAAATCAGCCATCCGCCAAATGGCCATTGATATGGGCTATCCTGAATTGGCAAAGAAAAGTGAGAGCTACGAAATTTGTTTTGTTCCTGATAACGATTATCGTGGCTTCCTGAAACGCAATGTGGATGGATTGGAAGATCGTGTAAACGGAGGTTGGTTCGTAGATAAAACTGGCAAAAGATTAGGAAAGCACAAAGGCTATCCCTTTTATACGATCGGTCAAAGAAAAGGCCTTGAAATTGCCATGGGGCACCCTGTTTATGTTACATCTATCAACCCAGATACCAATACGGTGGTGTTGGGCGATGAAGTAGACCTGGAACAAAATGATATGCTCATTGCAAAAATGAATTGGGGTAAATATGATGGCATCTCAGATGGGATGGAAGCCATTACAAAAATTCGTTACAAAGACAAAGGCGCACTCAGTAATTTATATAATACCGAAAATGGAATCAGAGCCAGATTCTATGAAAATGTTAAGGGAATTGCGCCAGGTCAGAGTGCTGTGATTTACGAAGATAATGATGTGATAGCTGGAGGAATTATTCAAAGAGGTGAACTTATATAATTCAACTAATTAAGTTGATTATTGCAGTCTAAAAAGTGCCGCATACATAGTATCGGCTTTATCGTCAAACCCTATCAGATATTTCTCTTCTACTAATTTCAATGTTGGGTAAGAAGATAAAATAAGATCTCTTTGATCTTCATTTTCAGCTTTAAAAACGGAACAGGTACTGTATAAAAGATATCCTTTAGGAGATAAAGAAGGGATAATATTTGCCACAATACTTTTTTGCAGTGCCGTGTATTCTTGTATTTTATTTTCCTGAAATAAAGACAACTGCTCGGGTGTTCTACCCCAGGTACCACTTCCACTGCAGGGCACATCAGCTAGAATTAAATCGAACTTTCCAGCAGGTTTTTGTGGATGAGGTTTAGAGAGATCCGTTGTTAACGATTGAAAATGTTTGATCCCTGCTCTTTCAAATCTTGCTTTTAAATTATGCAGTATAGAAGAACGTATATCAGATACGGTCATATCCATCACACCAAAAAAATCTCTTGCCAAAATTGTTTTGCCCCCACTTGCCGCACAGCAATCCCATAACTGAATGGCTTTTGTTTTATCAGTTTCGACTTTTGATAATAATTCGGCAATTCTCTGGGAGCTTTTATCCTGTACAATTACATCTCTGTCAATAGAAACAACCGTGTCGATTTTTACAGAATTGGGTAAGGCAAAACAAGTTTCCGAAATAGTTGTAAATGGTATATCGGCTGTTTTTATTTGCTTGCGAACAGCATCATGTTTTCCAGGGCGAAGTCTTAAAAAAACATCCGGCTGGATTAAATGTGATATAGAAAATTCAACCGGATTTATCCTAGTTGAAACTAAATTGATATCAGGAAAAATATCCTTCGTATCAAAATAAGGATACAATATTTTCAGAAAATCCAGTTTCGGTTCCAGCTTTTTTGTCCAGGCACCCAGCCAGTTTTCATCATACAATTTATCCCACCCATCTACTTCTTCGTTCACTAAAAACAAGGCGATTTTAAATCTCTCCTCTACTGACAAATTCTTTCCTGCGTTTCCGATTCTGCATAAAGCATAACAGAGGTGTGCAATGTTTTTTCGATCCTTAGACCCATATTTTTTGTTCTCTGAAAAATGCTTTTTCAAAAAAGCCGCCAATGGCATACTGCCATCAAAATGATGCATGATCTGTTTAGCAGAAAGCAAATATTGATGCGCATATTTCATGATTGGCTGTAGCCTAAATTTATAATTCCAATAAAGTTTTCACGGGGTCTTTGCCCATTAATAATAATTCTGGATTCTCTAATAATTCTTTGACGCGTACCAGGAAGCTTACACTTTCTCTACCATCGATAATCCGATGATCATAACTCAACGCTAAATACATCATTGGACGAACAACAACCTGACCATTGATAGCCATAGGCCTGTCCTGAATTTTATGCATTCCCAGAATAGCACTCTGTGGAATATTAATAATTGGTGTGCTCATTAAACTACCAAAAACACCTCCATTCGTAATTGTAAATGTGCCTCCCTGCAGATCTTCAGCCGTTAACTTACTATCCCTTGCCTTACCCGCTAACACCACAACTGCCTTCTCCACTTCAGCCATAGAAAGGCTTTCCACATTCCTGATTACCGGTACTGTTAATCCTCTTGGCGTACTTACAGCAATACTGATATCTGCATAGTCGTGATATAAGATCTGATCTCCATCGATATACGCATTCACTGTGGGCCACTCACTTAAAGCAATCGCACAAGCTTTTGCAAAGAAACTCATGAAGCCTAAATTAACGCCATGGCTTTCTTTGAATTTATCTTTGAACTGCTTTCTAATGTCCATGATTCTTGTCATATCCACTTCATTAAAAGTGGTAAGCATAGCAGTCGTATTCTTGGATTCTACTAATCTGCGACTGATTGTTTTTCGAAGATTACTCATTTTCTCCTGACGAACATTTCTGCTAAAGATTTCATTACCAGCAAATGCTTTTTTACCTGGATGATTTAAAGCTTCCAGCACATCGTTCTTCATAATTTTTCCACCAAAACCAGATGCTGTAATACTGGAAGGATCTACTTTTTTATCCGCTATGATTGCAGATGCAACAGGAGTTGCTTTGATATCGTTAGAAACTGAACTTACTGCAGCTTGATTAGTTGCAACAGGCGCAGGCTTGTCTTCTTTCTTTTCAGGAGCTACTGCTGGTTTACCTTCTGGCTTCACTGCATTCTCATCTATTCTTGCTAATACATCTCCAATTAAAATGGTATCACCTTCTTTGGCAAGTTGAAAAAGAGCACCTGCTTTTTCCGCATTCACTTCAAATGTGGCTTTCTCACTTTCCAATTCAGCAATTACTTCGTCTCTCTCTACCCATTCACCTTCCTGCTTGGTCCACTTTAATAAAGTGACTTCACTGATAGATTCACCAACTGTGGGAACTTTGATTTCAATCATAAAGCGTTGATATTTCTAATTAATTTATTAATAATGTCAGATACTAAAAGCTTGTTCAATTAATTGTGCTTGTTCTTTTGC
>CANBQT010000113.1 GCA_947371755.1 Chitinophagaceae bacterium | reverse complement strand
TTTATACTCAATGTTTTTGAAATCGTAGCTGGGGTAGCAGTGATAGTAGGATGGCAAATCAAATTAGTGAATTGGATGCTGTTACTCCTTATAATTGCCTTTACATTTTTAACGGGATATGCTCTTTTTTCAGGAAAGATTAAAACATGTGGATGCTTTGGGGATTGTATTCCTTTGAGTTCTACTCAATCTTTTTTGAAGGATATTTTCCTTTTTATATTAATTCTGATTTTGATGGCGCTTAGTGATAAATACCATCGTTCTGAATTCAAATTAACATCCATAATTATTTTGATAATCAGTTTACTAGGGTCTATTGAAATGCAATTTTATGTTTTAAAGAATTTGCCATTAGTAGATTGTCTTCCATTCAAAAAGGGCAATAATATCCAGCAACAAATGCAAATGCCAGCTGGTGCAATCCCAGATAGTTTCGCGCTTCATTTTATTTATCAAAAGAATGGGAAAGAGTTAAGTTTTGACCAGGCCCATTTTCCAGATGACTTTGATTCAACTTATATCTATGTTAATAGAAAAGATGAACTAGTTAAAAAAGGAAATGGTTTAAAATCAGCAATTGCTGATTTTTCTTTAAGAACCTTAACGGATACAGATACCACTGCATTATTATTTGATACTCCGAAATTTGTAATGGTAATGGCGAAGGACTTTGATGATTATGCCAGCTGGGAAGGAACTGTAAATAAAATAATCAATGATGCGGCCAATATCAAAATAACCATAGTGCTTGTAACAGCGGATGCTAAAACCGCAAATGAAAAGATTCAGAATATCCCAATTCTTAAATGTGATGCCACAGTGATGAAAACTGCTGCCAGAGTAACACCTACCATTTTCTTAATGGAAGGATCTACTATTAAAGGGAAATATAGTTATCGTAATTTAGATGCAATTGAAAATGCCATCAGAAACTGGTAATGTTTATGAAATAATCACTTCATTGATTACTTCTTCACCAAAGGCTTCATTGATTCTTTCGATAATCTGGGGCTTCTGATATTGCAACTCGTTTTTCAAAGGTCCCACTGAAGTTTGGATATACAGTTTCTTATTGAATATCTTGATCTTCTCTGTATACTTTGCAATGGTTTTACCCATCAATGTTTCCCAGATCACATCAATTTGAGCTGCACGAACTCCGTTGTTCAGTTTACTTTTTTTTAGAAACCCTTTTAAGGCATCTCCAATATGATATTCAGACATAGCGTAAAGTTAGGTAAATGGAAAGATCTTTTATTGTATTTCTATCAGCTGAAAACTAACGTTGGTTTGACTTAACTGCTCATTTAAACGATGTACATGGGTATCAGTGATAAATACTTGTCCATCACTTTCCGAACATACCCAATGCAATAATTGATACATTCTTTTCTCGTCGAGTTTTTCAAAAACATCATCTAACAATAGGATAGGAGTGTACCCTTTTTGTTGCTTTAAAATCTGCCACTCTGCTAATTTTAAGGCAAATAACAGGCTTTTCCTTTGACCCTGGGAAGCTTCGTTTTTGAAAACATGGTCATGCATTTTAAATACAATATCGTCTTTGTGTATTCCTGCACTCGTTCTCTGCAACATTCGATCTTTCTGCTGGTTCAGTTTAAACAAAGTCTCCATATTTTGTTGCGCTAACTGACTATCATAAAACAAATCGATTTGATCTGAGTTGCCTGAGATTTTTGCATAGATCTCTTTTACAAGTTGTAAATAATTAACCAAAAAATCCTTACGAATCAAAAATAGTTCATCTCCTTTTTTACATAATTGCAGATCAATTATTTGTAGTAAAGCTTCATCTATTCTTCCCGTTTCTGCCAATTGTTTTAAAACCGAATTTCTTTGTTGCAATAATTTTTGATAATCAATAAGTAGTAGGAGATAACTCTTATTAAATTGTGAAATAATAGTATCAATCAATTTTCTTCTTTCATCACTTGAACCAGTAATAATACTAATATCATCAGGAGCTATCATCACACATGAAAACTTTCCTATATGGTCTGAAAAGCGTTTATAGGTCTCATCATTTAAGGTTAATTCTTTACGGTTATTTTCTCTCAGAATAAATACCAGATGTTGGTCTTCAAGATGTAATTGATAGTTCCCTTCCAGGCGTAAACCCTGCATTCCGTGAAGCACATTAGCCGAATCTGCTCTTGAAAAATAACTTTTTGAAAAGCTCAAATAATAGATCGCATCCAATAAATTGGTTTTCCCTGAACCATTTTTTCCGCAAATACCTATCACGCGATCCTCAAAATGAAAGGATTGCTGCACATAATTCCTAAATTGCGTAAGTGTAATATTTTGAAGTTGGAGCATTTGAGTAGGCAAATTAATCAACTCATTTCTTAATTAGAGAGTTGAGTCTGCGAGAAAGCATTTATTTTTAATAAAAAATTAGGTTTTGAAGACGATTTTATCCAAGGAACAACTGGCTTTAACCATCAAAAGGTTGGCAAATCAGATACTTGAAAATCATCCGCAATTGCAAAATACCGTGATTATTGGTTTGCAACCGCGAGGAATTTTCCTGAGTGATCGAATTGTACAGGAATTAATGAAGCTGGTTGAACCTAACACTATTCAATACGGAAAACTAGATATTACTTTTTATAGAGACGATGTAAGGAAGAGTTTGCATATCGCCAGCAATACCGATATCCCTTTTAGCATTGAAAATAAAAAAGTGATTTTAGTTGATGATGTATTATATACAGGAAGAACGATTCGTGCGGCATTAGATGCCTTGCTGGATTTTGGCAGACCTTCTAAAGTTGCTTTATGCGTTTTAGTAGACAGAAGGTTTAGTAGAGAATTACCTATCCAGCCAGATTATTTAGGAAAAGCCATCGACACTATATTTTCACAACGCGTTACCGTTTTATGGAATGAAAACGACGAAAATGAACAAGTTATGTTGTTGGATAACTAAAACGTTTATCTTTGACCTTTAATGAAACTATCTACCAAACACTTACTTGGTATTAAGCACCTCGTACCAGAGGATATAAAGCTTATTCTATCTACAGCAGCTCAATTTAAAGAGGTTTTACAGAGACCCGTTAAGAAAGTACCTTCTCTTAGAGATGTTACTATCGTGAATCTTTTTTATGAGAATTCTACACGAACGAGGATGTCTTTCGAATTGGCAGAGCGACGTTTGTCGGCAGATGTTTTAAATTTTGCTGCCAGCAGTTCTTCTGCAGCAAAAGGAGAAACCCTGTTAGATACAGTGAATAATATTCTCAGTATGAAAGTGGATCTGGTGGTGATGCGCCACAGTGCTTCAGGGGCACCTCACTTTTTAGCGCAACATATTCCAGCTGCAATCGTCAATGCTGGGGATGGAATAAATGAACACCCTACTCAAGCATTGTTAGACGCATTTTCAATGCAGGAAAAATTCGGTTCACTGGAAGGTCTAAAAGTTGCCATTATCGGCGATATCATGCATAGCAGGGTAGCATTGAGCAATATGTATCTATTGCAAAAAATGGGGGCAGAAGTAACCGTTGCGGGGCCTCCAACATTAATACCTAAATATATCAGCGAAGCCTTGGGTGTTAGGGTAGAATATAATCTGAAGAAGGCCTTGCAATGGTGTGATGTGGCAAATGTGTTGAGGATTCAGTTAGAGCGTCAAAACCAACCTTTATTTTCATCGTTAAGGGAATACAGTCTTACTTACGGGATCAATAAGAAATTATTAGAATCACTAGGTAAAGAAATGGTGATTATGCATCCAGGTCCAATCAATAGAGGAGTTGAATTAGATAGTGATGTCGCTGATGGTTCTTCATCAATCATATTAAACCAGGTTGAGAACGGCGTGGCGGTTAGAATGGCTGTCTTATATTTATTGGCAAATCGTGAAAACTAAAGCTCCTTTCGGGTGATTTCGATTTTAAATTGTTAGCTCAAACTATTTTATGCAAAGAATCTGTTTATTTCCAGGCACATTCGATCCGGTAACCTTAGGGCATATTGATATTATTAATAGAGCGTTGCCTTTGTTTGATAAGATTGTGGTGGGTATTGGAATCAATTCTTCTAAGAATCCCATGTTTAGTGCTGAACAGAGAATGGAATGGTTTAATGAGATCTATAAAGATGAACCTAGGGTAGAAAGTGCCATCTATGAAGGACTTACCATTCAATTTTGCGAAAAGATTCATGCACATTTTATTTTGAGAGGCATTAGATTTGTAAGTG
>CANBQT010000112.1 GCA_947371755.1 Chitinophagaceae bacterium | reverse complement strand
TTTAATAATTTAATGAAGAGTAGAGAAAATGTAGGACCAGGAGTCTTAAATGCTTGGACACCACAAAACACTAATACAAATATACCTGCACTTACTCTTAAGGATAATAATAGCGAAGGCAGAACTTCTGATTATTTCATGGTTAACACTTCATATTTTAAAATGAGAAATATTCAGTTAGGATACACTTTTACTCCCAAAGCTGTTATTACAAGGTTGCGTGTTTTTGCAATGGCAGAAAATTTATTCTGGTTTAAGAGTAAGAGCTACTTAAGCCCTGATCCTGAAAGAATTGACTTAGACCCTGTGCCAATTCCAAAAACATTCACAATTGGAATTAATGCATCATTTTAATGAAAAAAAATAATATCAAAATGAAAAATAAAATTGTAATCACTTTTATAACTACTGGGCTAATATTTTTTAGTTCATGTTCTAAAGTATTAGATTATACTCCCACTGGTGTATTGTCATCGTCTGATCTAACTTCACCTACTGCTGTTGAAGGTCTGGTTACTGCAGCTTATTCAGCAATTGGTAATGGCGATATGATTGGACCGATTTATAGTAATTGGGTTTACGGTAGTGTTCGTTCAGATGACGCTTACAAAGGTGGAGGTGGAACTGGTGATGTGGGTGAAATAGATGCGATGGAGCATTATAATTTAGTGACTCCAACTATGGATGCATTTGTATCTAGAACTTGGAAAAACTTGTTTAAATCGATTTCAAGGGCAAACGTTGCATTACGTGCTGTTAATTCACTAACTGATGCACAATTCCCAAATAAAAAATTGCGATTAGCTGAATTGAAGTTCTTAAGGGCACATAGTTATATGACTATGAAATTGATATACAAGAACATTCCTATTTTCGATGAGACTGTTTCAGATGATCAGATTTTAAAGGTTTCTAACGATTTGAAAAATGAAGATGCTTGGAATAAAATTGCTGCCGATTTTCAATATGCAATAGACAACCTTCCTGAATCTCAAACTGAATTGGGTAGAGCCAATAAGTTTGCTGCTCAAGCATACTTAGCAAAATTAAGATTGTTTCAAGCTTACGAACAGGACGACAAACATCAAGTAATTAATATTAATAAAACTAGATTACAGCAGGTAGTTGATTTAACACAAGCAGTTATTTCTTCTGGCAAATATTCTTTAAGTAAAGATATCGCTGACAATTTCTTACCGGAAACCGAAAATGGACCTGAATCTGTATTTGCAATTCAGTTCACTATCAATGATGGTACAACTGCGGGAAGATTAAGTTTTGAAGATGGATTAAATTATCCTCATGGTGCTCCTCAATATGGCTGTTGTGGTTTTCATGCACCAAGTCAAAATCTAGTTAATGCTTTTACAACAGATGTTAATGGGTTGCCTAATTTTGATTCTTTTAATAGTGCGATAGCTGATTTAAATACTGCTACAGTTGATGTACGTCTTGACCATACAGTAGGTATTGAAGGACACCCATATAAATATGATAACACATCTCCATTCAGCAATAGTTGGGTTAGAGACCCAGGTGTTTATGGAAATTTCCACACCATGCGTTTCCAACAATTAGCATCTAGCTCTTCGTATTTCAAATTAGGGCCATTTATGGGAACAGCTAAAAATTACGATATCATAAGATATGATAATGTTTTACTGATGCAAGCAGAAGCCTATATCGAATTAGGTCAACCAGATAAAGCATTGCCTTTAATTAATCAAATTAGAGCAAGAGCAGAAGCAAGTACTGGTAGATTAAAGAAAATAGATGGAACATTTGCTTCAAACTACAACATTAAAACTTATACAGGAGCAGGATGGACTCAAGACTATGCTCGTAAAGCTTTAAAATGGGAACGAAGAATGGAGTTTGCAACTGAGGGCGATCGTTTTTTTGATTTAGTAAGATGGGGAATTGCAGAGCCAACTTTGAATAACTACATCTCAATTGAAAAAGGAAGGCGATCATTTTTATCTACAGCTAAATTCACTGCTGGTAGAGATGAATATCTTCCTATTCCTCAGTCAGAAATTACTTTTACAAATGGATTATATAAACAAAACCCTGGATACTAGTTTGTAATATAAATTTTGATTAAGAATCTTCTATAGTTTGTGGTTTAATATGAGGGGCGAATTTCGCCCCTCATAAATATCATTTAAAAAAATAAAGCATGAAAAAATATAGATTATTTTTTTTATTGATAATGTTTACATTAATTGTAAGAGTGCTTGATGCGCAAGAGCTTGAAGGAGAAAGGTTAGAAAAATTCAGACCACTAATACATTTTACACCTGAAAGAAATTGGGTAAATGATCCAAACGGAATGGTTTATTTTAATGGTACTTACCATTTGTTTTTTCAACATAGTCCCACTTCAAACGTTTGGAATGAAATTAGTTGGGGACATGCAACAAGTAAAGATTTAGTTCATTGGGAGAGAAAACCGATTGCAATTTATCCAGATAGTTTAGGTCTAATTTTTTCAGGTAGCGCAGTTGTCGATAAAAATAATTCTAGTGGTTTCGGAAAAAATGGGAAGATTCCTATTGTGGCAATGTATACCAGCCATAATATGCAAAAAGAAAAGGCTGGGAAAATTGACGTAGAAAACCAAAGTTTAGCTTATAGTTTAGATGAAGGTGAAACTTGGACAAAATATAACGGTAATCCTGTTTTGAAAAACCCGGGGATTCGTGATTTCAGAGACCCAAAAGTGTTTTGGCATAAACCTTCCACACAATGGATAGCAACAATTGCAGTCCAAGATCATATTAGTTTTTATGCTTCAAAAAATCTTAAAGATTGGACTAAGCTTAGTGATTTTGGTAAAACTGTTGGAGCACATGGTGGTGTTTGGGAATGTCCTGATTTATTTCCTTTAGAATTTGAAGGACACACTTACTGGATACTTTTAGTTAATATTAATCCTGGTGGCCCTAATCATGGTTCTGCTACACAATATTTTATTGGAGAGTTTGACGGTATAAATTTCAATTGTAATTTTAATCAATCCAAATGGCTTGATTATGGTCCTGATGAATACGCTGGTGTAACATTTAGTAATACTGGAAAAAATAAAATTTTAATTGGTTGGATGAGTAATTGGGATTATGCCAACCAGGTGCCTACTGAAGAGTTTAGAAATGGATTTACTTTGCCGCGTAAACTTGGATTAAGCAAAATAGGCAATGAATTGTTTATTAAAAGTTTGCCAGTTGACAAATTAAAAAAAATCGAACAATCCACAACAAAATTAAACTCTTTAACTGTTAATGGAACTACATCAACATTTCCATTAATTGGTAAAATTCAAAGTCCAAGTAAGTTTGAATTAAGTTTTCCTCCTGAAAATTTTGCAATTGAAATAGTAAATAAACTGAATGAAAAAGTAATAATTGGATTTAATAAAGAAAGAAATCAATATTATTTAGATAGGAAAAATTCAGGGATTACCAATTTTAATAAAGAATTTGGGAGAATTGTATATGCTCCAAGATTATTAAAACAGGGCAATATTAATCTTTCATTTTATCTTGACAAATCATCAATTGAAGTTTTCGCAGATAATGGATTGTCTGTTCTTACCAGTGTTGTCTTTCCAAATGAAGCGTTTAATCAAATTAATTTCATTTCACCTAGTAAGGTATTAATTACAAATTTTAGTTACACACCCTTACAATCAATTTGGAAATGAGTATATATAGATACTTTTTGATTTACATTAAAATGCTTTGTGTTTGATTAATAATTTGAATATACATTTTTGAAATCGGTTTAATTTTAACAAGCGAACATTAGGAGCATTCATGATCTTGCAATCGGATTATGGGTGCCCTTTTGTTTTATGTACATCAACCAGTTAAATAATTGTAGTGTTTAGATAAAAGCTAGGATTTTACCTTTAAGTTGAATTATGCCGATAATTGAATTACTACGATAGAATAGATTACTTAACTGGTATGAAACAAAAAACCTTTGACTATAAATATAATCAAAGGTTTTAGTTAATCTATTGTAGCCGGTACGGACAGTTTGGAGGCAAATATTAGCTCATATTAGTTAATATTAGTTCACCTAAATATATTGAAATTCAATATGTTACTGATTTTCGTTCATATTTGGTTCCATTAGGTTATAAGAAAACTGTAACCCAAACTGTAACCCAAAAAATGAACAAAGCCCATGGCAAAGATCAACTTTTACTTAAAAGGAGTTCCCTCACAAATTACACTGGAGCAATTACAACGAAATGACAGGGATTTATACAATGAACTAGTGGAACAGATGCGCCCCATCGTTTGTTCCATTTCTTTTGAGGGCAGAAGAGAAATTATGTCTACTCAAAT
>CANBQT010000111.1 GCA_947371755.1 Chitinophagaceae bacterium | reverse complement strand
CAACTGTAAGCGCTTGAACCAATTTTCAGCTTTATAGGGGTTCGATCGTTTACATAGATGCACTATTCCAATCGTTATAAAAAAGGCAATGAACATTCCTATCAGTGGAGCTAAGAAAATAAATAAGAAAGTAGGAACAACTTTTGCATAGTTAATTACATCTACACCAGCCATACTAAACCCTTTTGCATTGGCAAGGGCCGCACCAATAAATCCTCCCATTAAAGTATGTGAGGAACTGGAAGGGATACCGAACCACCAGGTTATTAAATTCCAAATGATTGCAGCAATGATTCCCGCAAGAATTACCTGAAGTGTTACAAACTCAGGATGAACCCATTTGGCAACAGTGTTTCCAATACCGAATTCTTTAAAAATATATTTCGAAATAAAGAAAGCAGCAAAGTTGAAAAATGCAGCCCATACTACCGCCTGAAAGGGAGTCAATACTTTTGTAGAAACAATGGTTGCAATACTGTTTGCTGCGTCATGGAATCCATTGATGAAATCAAAAATGAATGCCAAAACTATAATAAGAATTAGTAAGTTAAACATGGCAGCTGCAGTTTACGCGTATTTGATGATAATAGATTCAATCACGTTTGCAGCATCTTCACACTTATCAGTAGCAATTTCCATTACCTGATAAATCTCTCTCTTCTTAATCACTTCTTTAAAATCGTTCTCTTGCTGAAACAATATTTCAATACTCATATCAAATACATCGTCTGCCTGATTTTCGATACTGTTTACTTTTACCATTGCTTCAGTCATGGCACGTAAATTTTTCATATCACGAAGTCCGAATACAGCTTTTTCAATTTCAATGGTTCCCTGTAAGATCAGGTCTGCCATTTTCTGAATACCAGTATCATTAGGGTTTACGTTGTAGAAATTAATTTTCTTGGAACATGCGTAGATATAATCTGCAATATCATCTAAGGCTGTTGCCAGATAGTGAATGTCTTCACGGTCAAATGGGGTGATAAAATTTCTACCTAATTCAGTAAAAATCCGATGGGTATTATCGTCATTCTTGTGTTCAAGATCTTCAATCTGGGCTAAGAATCCAACTCTCTTGTCGGCATCAGGTTCGCTCACCAACTCTTTCAATTTGATACCCATTTCATGAACCTTTCTGGCTACGTCTTCAAATAGTTCATAAAAAACAACATTCTTTGGCATGAAAAACTTTCCAATCGAATTGATACCCATGGTTTAAAATTTGATGCAAAAATAAGGTTATGATTCCGGTGTAGTAATTTAGCGATTTTGTTAACAATTAGATAATATTAAAATTAGTTAATATTTATAAATTAATGATTATAAATACTAGTTAATGGAAGTTCGTTCGTCTAAAGTAAATCCAATGGTAGTTCCAACGTCTAATTTACTTCTTACATGCATGGTTTGACCGTGTGCTTCGATAATATGTTTGCATATTGCCAGTCCCAAACCAGTTCCACCAACGTCTCTACTTCTACCTCGATCTGTTCTGTAAAAACGCTCAAATATTCTTGGAAGATGGTCTTCACCAATTCCAATACCATCATCACTAAATTCAATCAATACCAGCCTTCCATCTGTTTTATAAATGCTTGACACGATACTTCCGTCTTGTTTGCCATATTTGGTAGCATTCTCTAATAAGTTATTAATCACTTGACGGATTTTTTCTTTATCAGCATAAACTGTTACAGGTGCTTCACATCCTTTCTTAATACTTGTTTTAATATTCTTTGCTGAAGTTTTAATCGAAAGTGTTTCGTAAATTTCTTTTATCAGGTCTTGAATTACAAAGAGGCCTTTGTTTAGGGGTTGCTCCCCACTTTCCAAACGTGAAATCTCGTCTAGATCTTCCGCTAAATTTACCATGCGGTCTACATTTTTTGCAGCATTCTCCAAAAAGCGACGGTTCACTGCTGGATTGTCTATTGCGCCGCTCAACAATGTATCTACATAGCCTTGAATGGCGAAGATGGGTGTTTTAAATTCGTGTGAAAGGTTTTGTAAGAACTCTTTGCGATAAGCTTCATTGGTTTTTAAAAGTTCAATTTCTGCTTTACGTTGCTCTGCCCATTTTTCTACATCCTCCCTTACTTCATCAATGCTTTTTTGTGGCAGGATATATTTATAATAGGTCTCTTCTCTTTTATTGGCCTTGGTTTGATAGATGAATTTGTAAATCAGTTTTATTTTGCGATAGATAAACCATTCCAAAACAAATTGTATCAATAAGTAACTACCTAAAAAGGTTACACATAACGCTACTAATGTAATGATCCAATTTGGTCTTAGAAACCAAAAGCCCAAAGAAATTGGAACAGACAATACCAAGGCAGTAAATGCTGAAAGTTGTTTTGGACTAAGATTCTTCGGATTAAACATCAATATTGATTGCTTCTTTTATAAGTGAGCTCCTCACGAAGTTAATCAGCAATAGTAATATTACTTACTTCTAGATATCAAATTTATACCCAACTCCTTTGACTGTAGTGATGCAATCGACCCCCATTTTTTGCCTGATTTTTCTGATATGGACATCAATAGTGCGGTCACCTACTATTACATCGTTTCCCCAAACCTGGGATAAGATCTCGTTTCTCAGAAATACCCTGCCTGGGCGGGATGCTAAGAGGTAAATTAATTCAAATTCCTTTTTTGCTAATACCACATCGTTGCCATCTATCGTTACCATGAATTTTACAGGGTCGATATTGATATTTCCAATGGAAAGTGTTTTACTTTCTGAGGGTTGTGAATTCATTCTTCTAAACAAAGCGTTAACACGACTCACCAACACTTTCGGACTAATTGGCTTATTTACATAATCGTCGGCTCCAGATTCTAATCCTTTAATTTGTGATGCTTCATCACTGAGAGCCGTTAAGAAAATGATCAATGTTTGTTGAAACAAAGATTGAGCACGGAGAATATTACATACTTCGATGCCTGTTTTTTTAGGCATCATAATATCAAGTATAATTAGATCCGGGTTGAGTTGTTTAGCTTTTTCTATAGCTTCATTGCCATCTTTGGCAGTATATATATCATAACCCTCTTTCAATAGGTTATAACTGATAATCTCCAATATATCCGGTTCATCGTCTGCAATCAAAATCCTTTTAGCTTTGCCTTCCATCTTAACAGTTAGTTTACACAAATTTAATTTTAATGTTTGGCAATTCCGGCTTTTCTGATTATTATGTTATTGTTAACTGTAAACTGATCTTCTTGTATTTTTAACTCGAAATGATAGTATTTTTGATTCATATTGATTCATGAAGCAACTATACCTATTCTTAATAGCCCTTGTTTTTAGTGTTGAGCTGTTTGCTCAGTCCAATACTGAGTTGCCGGCCATCCCGCCTATGCGGCAGTTTCACCATACTTTAATCATTGAATCGCTCAAAAAGATAGATGGTTTTTATAGATCCTCGGATAGTATGGGCTTGCTTCATAAAAAAGAAGCAGATAGTATAGTATTATCAATAAGAATCAATATAGAGAAAGATAGTTTGATGAGTCAAAATGATAAATTCAAATGGCTTCGAAGTTGCAACGAGGTCTTAACTGCTTTTATTGATGCTTTTCAGACAAAACAGATTGCACTTTCAAAACTATCAGAGTCGGTTTCTGCCTTTAGAAATGCCATGCAATTAGACTGTGCCAACGGTTCTGTTTTTCCGGTTTTTGAAGCGAATGAATTGGCAGTTTGCAATCTTTTAATTGACAATTTTGGTTTCCAAAAAAATACGGGGCTTAAAAAATCGAAAGACCTAATTGTTTGGAAGTATTGTCAGCAACATCCCGAAAATATTTTAACTGCGCTCACTAAAAATCCTGCAAATGAATATGCGGATACACTAATCATTAAGGCTGCATTTAGTGATCCTGAAAAATTATATAATTATGCAGCTGCGCCAAATGCGTTGGGTTTAAAAATTCAATCCAATATGCATCCATTGGTTAAAATGATTGCGCAGCTTTCTCTGACCAAAACCGGAAGGATGTATTTTCCATTTTTGGATAAACTATATCATGGCAATATTACTTTAGACTCTATTGCACCGATGCTGACAGATCAAAGTGCTGAACAATATTATAAACTGTTGGTTGCTACAAGAATCGAATATACCAAGCGGATTCAATTGGGTGATACTGCGTTGTTGATTGATGTGTTGACTGCAAAATTAAAGACAAAGGCTATTGAATTGTACATCAATGATATCAATGGTTTGCACGACCTGAAGGATCTTAAAGTAAGGTTTAAAAAACTGGATTCCTTAAATGCGCAAGAACTATTTTATCTGGCAGTAATGGGAGAGCAAGAGATGTATACCTCCAGTTTCGTAAGTGGCATCTATCCTCGAATATTTCAAAAAATGTCTCATCCTAATGCAGATAGTTTATTGCTATCGGTAAATGATGATTATTTTAAAAA
>CANBQT010000110.1:0-4520 GCA_947371755.1 Chitinophagaceae bacterium | reverse complement strand
TCTTCTCACGGAGCTGATTAATGAAAATACAAATGGTGTTTGTTTTATTGATGGTAGCGGTTAATTTTCTTAATGCCTGACTCATTAATCTCGCGTGCAAGCCCATTTTACTATCACCCATTTCACCCTCTAATTCACTCTTAGGCACAAGGGCAGCCACCGAATCTATCACTACTACATCCAATGCACCAGACAGAATTAAACGATCCGCTATCTCTAAGGCTTGCTCACCATAATCTGGTTGGGAAATCAATAAATTATCTACATCTACACCTAAAGCTTTCGCATAAGAACTATCAAATGCGTGTTCCGCATCAATAATTGCACACATGCCACCTTTTTTCTGTGCTTCTGCAATTACATGAATGGCAAGTGTTGTTTTACCAGATGATTCTGGTCCGTATATTTCAATAATCCTTCCTTTAGGCAAACCGCCCACTCCGAGCGCAGAGTCTAATCCAATAGATCCCGTTGAGATGACTTCCATCGCATCCTGGCTCTTTTCATTCATCATCATTACACTTCCCTTACCATAATCTTTATCAATTTTATCTATGGTCAGTTTTAAGGCTTTTAGTTTTTCTGCGTTGCTCATAATGGGTTATTTAGAATTGAAATTTAATGGAAAATAAAAGTAGGAGTAATTTTTATTATAAACTAATATTTTTAGTATTTATTTTACTAACCCCTTTAGTTTCTGAAATATTTTTTCTTTGTGAAGCTAAAAAAGGCTTTTTAGAAAACGGCATAAATCAGCCAAACTAAAACCTTTTTACACTAAAAATGGGCAGTTTTGCCCAATTTTATATCAAAATCACCATTTTTAAAGGTTTTTAGCAATTATCCTATTAACCCAGCTGCCCGGCTAATAGCCAACATTCGATCCATTGGTTTTTTAGCAGCCAACCTTAAATTTTCATCCATTGTGATTTCCGGGGCCTCATATTCCATACACAAATACAGTTTCTCGAGAGTATTAAGCTTCATATGCGGACAATCATTACAAGCACAGTTATTGGTAGGGGGCGCTGGAATAAAGGTCTTATTTGGGTTATTCTGTTGCATCTGGTGCAGTATACCTGTTTCTGTGGCCACGATATATTCCTGGGTAGGATCAGTTAGTGTATACTTTAATAATTGGGTAGTACTTCCCACATAATCTGAAATCCTTAAAATAGCGTCTTCACATTCTGGATGAGAAATCAATTTCGCTTTAGGATGACGGATTTTTAATTTAGTAATCTTCTCCAAACTAAAAATTTCATGAACCATACAAGCACCATTCCAAAGCAACATATTTCTTCCCGTTATCTTATTTAAATAAGTTCCTAAATTTTTATCCGGTGCGAAAATAATTGGTTGATCTTTTGGGATACTTGCAATAATTGCTTCTGCATTTCCAGAGGTACAAATAATATCTGATAAGGCTTTTATATCTGCTGAACAGTTGATATAAGAAACTACTAAATGTTCTGGATATTTATTTTTAAAAGCTTTGAATAAATCAGCGGGAGCACTATCTGCAAGAGAACATCCTGCTCTTAAATCAGGTAATAAAACCTTCTTCGTTGGGTTTAAAATCTTTGCTGTTTCTGCCATGAAATGTACGCCTGCAAAGACTATCAGCTCAGCATCAGTTTGTTCTGCCTTCTGTGCTAAACCCAGACTATCTCCGATATAATCTGCCACATCCTGAATATCGGGTTCCTGGTAGTAGTGCGCCAAAATGATTGCATGCTTCTTTTTCTTTAGACGCTCAATCTCGGCAAATAAATCCAATTGCGGATCTAATTCTAGATCAACAAAACCTTTTTCTAAAATCTTCTCTTTTGAAATGTTCATAATCCTTGTAATAGTATTTAATAATACTTATTTATATAACCCACTATTACTATTAGGGCTGTTAATATCTTAATAAGTTTGTTATCCCCAAACATCAAAGTTAATTAGTTCAAGCTTATCCACTTCTATTAACAGTTATTACACATCGTTAAATATATATTCCAGTTGACTCTATGTATCATTTCCACAATTCACGATAATACAGTTCACATATATCTTAATTCTGTATTCACTTTTTAATAACTGTTAATTAACTGAGTAGAGAATGCGTTTAAAAACCCTGATGATTCTATTTCCTCAAAAATCCCTGAACTTATTCCACCGGTATCCACTTTTCAATATTCAAAAATGCCAGTTTTACACAGGTTTTACGATTTTAGCACAGGGCCCTGTGGATAGTATTTTAGTCAGAATATCCTTTTTTTAGATTATTCCAGCCTTTCTAACCACATCAGAAATAGCCAGTACCGTCAAAATAGCCCCAATTAATGCTTTACAACGCTTTTCCACAACTTATTCTAATGTTTTTTCCCCTATTTTTGCCATCCTTAAAATCAATTATTTAATCGTCTATTATGTCTGTCATTCAAAGTATTCGTGACAAAGGTGCCTGGATCATTTTCGGAATCATTGCACTTGCCTTAATTGCATTTATTCTACAAGATGGTGTACGTCGCGGTGGAAGGTCTACCGATAATACCACATTAGGTAAAGTTAATGGTGAAAAGATCGAGCGTGTAGCTTTCGAAGAAAAATTAGCATTACAAGAAAAAATGTATGGTTCTCAAGGTGCGCAAAGAGAACAATTGATTGGTTCTTTATGGAATCAAGAAGTAGAACGTATCGTTTTAAAACAAGAATTTGAAAAGCTTGGATTACAAGTTACTTCTAAGGAATTATCTGATATTCTTTTTGGACAAAATTCTCCATTAAGACAAGAATTTACAGATCCTAAAACTGGTGAGTTCCGTGTCAATGATGCGAAGCAAGCGTTTGCTCAAATTAAAAAAAGCAAAAATGCAGAGCAGGTGAACATGATTAATAGTGTATACATTGAACCTACCATTGAACAAGCATTGCGCAATAAATATCAGGGTATTTTACAACAAGCTGCTTATGCTCCAAAATGGTTGATAGAAAAACAAAATGCAGATAACAATGCTATTGCCAGCATTTCTTATGCTTATGCACCTTATGCATCTATCTCTGATAGTACCGTTAAAGTTACCGACGATGAGATTTCTGCGTATGTAAATAAACATAGCAACCAGTTTAAAAAAGAAGAAGAAACAAGAACCATCGCTTATGTTGGTTTTGACGCCTCTCCTTCGCAGACCGATTCATTGACCGTATTAAATCAAGTGAAGTCATATAAAAATGATTTTGAAGCAACGAATGACGCTAAAGGATTTTTAGCTAAGGTTGGTTCTGATCTGCCTTTTTATGATAGTTATTTCAGTAAGACTAAAATGCAACAAGCTAATAAAGATTCATTAACTAAATTATCTGTAGGTAGTTTATATGGACCTTATTTGGACGGACCTAGTTATGTATTGGCTAAGTTGGTTGGAACTAAAAACTGGCCTGATAGTGTTACTGTACGTCATATTCTAATTGCAACTTCTAATCCTCAAAATGGTCAGATCATTCGTGCTGATTCTGTAGGACAAAAACTCATCGACAGTATCGCTGCTGCAATTAAAGGTGGTGCTGATTTTAATGCTTTATGTACCAAATATTCTGACGATCCAGGTAGTAAAGACAAGGGTGGTGTTTATCCATTCTTCCCTCAGGGACAAATGGTGATTCCATTCAATGATTATGCTTTTGATCATCCAACAGGTAGTAAGGGAATTGTAAAGGCTGATTATGGTTTCCATTATGTTGAAGTATTAGGACAAAAGAATTTTGGTCCGGCTTATAAATTTGCATACTTATCTAAAGCAATTGTAGCAAGTAATGAAACTGTAAGTAGCGCCAATACTGCTGCTGCACAATTTGCGGCCACTGCTAAAAACAGAAAGTCTTTCGACGAAAATGCGTTAAAATCCTCTAAACAATTATTAATTGGTAACGATATCAAAGCAAACGACAATCAAATCGTTGGTTTAGGTGCAAGCCGCCAATTGGTTCGTTGGGTATATGAACACACCACTGGTGATGTATCAGATCCTCAGGAAGTAGGTGACAAATATATTGTAGCTATAATAGCAGCAGTTAATAAAGCAGGAACAATGTCTGTTGCTGAAGCTCGCCCTCTTTGTGAGAACATTGTAAGAAGCGCTAAAAAAGCTAAGATTTTGATTGATACAAAAATTAAAGGAAATACCTTGGAGGCAATTGCTGCAAGCGCAGGTACTGCAGTTCAACGTACAGATAGTCTTTCTTTTGCTGCCCCCTTTATTCCAAATATGGGTAGCGAACCAAAGGTTATTGGAGCAGCTTTTAATAAATCATTACAAGGCAAGCTGAGTGACTTGATCACCGGAACTTCTGGTGTTTATGCTGTTCGTGTAGAAAATAACGGAGCTAAGCCAGCAACAATTGATGAAGCCGCTATTAAGCAATCATTGATTCAGGCGGCGCGTATGTCTGCTTTCAGAGGATTAGATGCTCTGAAAAAATCAGCAAGCATTACCGATAATCGTTCTAAATTCTATTAATTTAGTTATACAATA
>CANBQT010000109.1 GCA_947371755.1 Chitinophagaceae bacterium | reverse complement strand
TCTGTCTCATTATTATCAGTATATAGAGAAATTGAAATATTAGCTGCGTCAAATCCGTTCTTATTCAGAATTTTTATTCTTTTATTTCTTTTAAATACTAAACTGAACCATCCTTTTAAATTGCCTACAAATTTTGTATCACCAACATCAGCTATCACAATCGCATTTGTATTGGAATCAATTAAAGGAGAGGTTACTTCAAAATCAGCTGCTGTAATTTTTCCGAATTTGATGTTTAATTTTTCTTGTGAGAATGTGACAGTAGAAACAAAAAGGCATAGTACAATCGGGGCAAGCAATCGCATAAATAGAATTTAATGAGTGATCTTTAAATATAAAAAAAATGCAATGGGGATTGCGGTATAATATGTGGACGAATCAGATTGATTTGTGGGATATCGATCTCAACTTGTGAACATTATCGAATATATTAAATTGTTTTAATTCCAATAAGAAATTATTTCAGATATTTATAACATGTGTTTCGACCTTTCCTTCTTAGCTAAACTTGCTGCAATAGTGGAACAGTTTCCTGCAATTGAGTTTGATGATCAACTGCAAATTAATTATGGTGCATCGATACATATCGTGGGGCATGCTTTTGGGGAGCATCCGATCATTTATCAAAACAGAGAAGACCAATTACTGCACCTGAAACTGATGGAATGGGGTTGCATTCCTTATTATATTAAAGATGAACAGGCTTTCGTGAAGCAAAGAACCAATATGCTCAACGCCCGCAGCGAAAGGATCTTAGGTGATACAGCCAGTTACTGGTTTAAAATTAGAAACCGCAGGTGTTTAATTCCTGTGACTGGTATTTATGAACACCGCAAGATCGAGAAATGGACGAAAAAGGTTCCTTACTTTATCCATCAAAAAAATACAGAGCTGTTTTATTTACCAGGATTGTATTCTGTAGCAGAGTTGCCGAACAAAGAAACGGGAGAGGTAGAAAAAAGATGGACCTATACTTTGATCACAAGATCTGCGAATAACTTAATGAAACAGATTCACAATGATGGCGATAATAAATGGCGCATGCCATTGTTTCTTCCCAATGATCTGGCGAAAGAATGGGTAGCATCAGATTTAACTGCAGAAAAAATGGAAGCCATTATTCATTATGAATTACCTGCAGCAGATTTGGAAGCATGGCCAGTCTTTACCATTCGTTCTTCGAAAGAGCGACCAGATGGAAAAGTTAAAACCGAACCTTATTTGTGGGAAAACTTACCCGCTTTATATTGATGTAAACTTCAGCATCAGATTTGCCCACCATTGCCATTGCCCAATAAAATTCAAGCTGATGAGTTGTATCAAAAACAAAACAATCGCTATTTTATAAGGGGGATAGATGGTGCCTTTTCTTTTATCATCTATTAATAAGATTCCAGTGATAATGATGACGATTGAGTAACTGGCATTTAAAGTCTTATCAAAACTATCGAACCAGGGTATCAAGAATAACATTCTGGCAATTGCTGGTGGCAACATTACCAACACGGTTAAACAGATGTATCTAGCGTGCAGTTGTAAGATTTTAGCTTTACTAATGGCCTGATACACGAAATACAGCATCATTAAGATTGAATAGAAATCAAGGTAAGCTAGTATATTAGGCGCTCCTGGAGGGTAAGCATCCAGCCCGTTCAACATACTATGGATCATTTTTAGTCCGCCCAATAGTAATAATGGAAATAAGATATAAGCTGCCAGTTTTCCTATTTTTCTATGCAAAGCGAGTTTGCCTTGTTTGTATAAATAAGGTTGAATCATTAATACGATAATCCATCCGCCAGCTATGGCACCATGTATGTGATGAAAAATATCTACTGATCCTAAGCGACCAAAATAGGATTGCGAAAATCCAACCCAGGTAACAACTAAGGCCAGGAAAAAATAGATAGTTGCATTTGGATATAGTATATCCGATTTATGATTATTATAGTCACTCATATCAATAGATTAAAGTAGGTTTATCGTATTAAATATAATTAATCAATGAATTAAATCAATTAATATATATTCTTAGAAGAGATGCGCTGCACTAAAAATGCGGCTATCAATAAAGGAACAGAAAACAAAATAAATCTGGCATAAGTACTAAAGCCTTGATCTGTTAGGATGCCAAAAAGTGCGGGACCGAGAATAGCGCCAAATCTTCCCATGCCCATGGCCATTCCTACACCCGTTGAGCGAATAGTTTCTGGATAAATTCTGGTGGCTGCAGGATAGAATGCATTGAAACCTCCCTGCACAAGAAAGCCAATGCAAAATATAAAGACAAAATGCTGTGCATTGCTCCAGCTATTACTTCCATAAATATTCATAGCAATAAATGCAAGACATAAATAAGTAAACATCACTTTTTTAATACCATATTTAGAGATAGCCATACCCATCACAAGTACGCCTGTAAATGCTCCGATGTTTAAAAAAGTTCCAGCATATGTGGCCATCTGAAATGGCATACCAGAATTTTTGGCGATGGTGGGAATCCAACTCATTAAAGTATATAGCGTAATGAATCCAAAAAATATGGCAGTCCATAAAATAAAGGTCGACTGCCTATAAGGAGCCGTAAACAATTCATTTAAATTACTAATTGCAGATGTACGTTTTTGTTTGGCAAGAAAAACTGGTGACTCTGGTAAAAAAAAGAATACAATCAACCATAATATAGCTGAGAAAATTCCTGCTACTAAAAAACTAGCGCGCCATCCCCAGGCAGGAATAATATACGCTACAGAAAAACCTGTTACTATAGCTCCTAATGGCCAACCTCCCTGTACAATACCCACTGCAAAATCGCGTCTTTTCTTAGTAGCAAATTCAGCTGCTACTGTGGCCAGATTGGGAAGTATGCCACCAATGCCTAGTCCGGTAATAAATCTGAAAAAGAGCATCCATCCATAGGCCTTTGAAAAATAAACCAGAATCATTCCCGCACTGATTAAGGATAGGGAAACTAAAAATGCTTTTCTTCTACCAATGATATCACCCCAGGGTGCCAGTGTAAAACAACCCAATGTCATACCTGCTAATCCTGCACTAAAGATGTAGCCAAGTTGTGCATTACTCAATGCCCATTCGGCTTGAATATGCGGACCTGCAAATGATACCACCAATACATCAATGCCATCATTGAAGTTTAAAAGAAAACATAGTGCTACAATCATCCATTGATATAAGCTCATGGGTAAATCTTGTGCATCCTTCATTTTTGCAAAAAATATTAATGCATTTGTTTCACCCAATTTACATTGCGGTCTTTCAGGTATTGAACTATAAAATCGAAGTTCTCTTTGCTTTCACCAATTTTTTCGGGAGGAAATACACCTTTCAAATGGATCTTTTCTGCCAGAGCCAATTCTGCAATAGCGGTGCAGGTGAGGCCTGTTGTTCTTGACATAGAACTCAAAAGATTAACCTTATCAGAATAATCCAACAAATCATACTCCACTTTTATGGGTTGATTGTCTTTTGTTCCTTCCACCACTACTTTCATCACAGTAAGGTCCTGGTCTGTTTCTTTGAGCTTCCAGGAGTTGATTAACACTTTAGCTGTAGCATCAATATTTTCAGGTTCAAAGAATCCAACTGCCTTTAATGTTTTAATGATCTCTACATGACCGGGATAACGCAGTGTTTTCTCAGACATGTTTGGGATATCGGGGAAACTATCGAGGATGCTTCTTAGTCCATCGGTATTAAAACCATCTAATGTGCCAATGCCATCAAAATGGAGTGTTTCAATTTCGGAGAGTGCTGGTTCTATTTTATTCTCTCCATTCACGCGTAACCTGGCTGGGCGCATGTATTCTTCGATTACATCAATTGGAGAGAATGGTGCTTTGTATTCGAAAGGTTTTTCTCGAACCACAGGTAGTCCGCCCACATAAAATTTAAAATTGTGTATTTTGAATTCCTGGTTGTACCTGCCTAAGATTAAGTTACTCATGCCTGGTGCCACACCACAATCCATGATAGAGCAAACATTATATTCAATGGCTAATTGATGTAATGGAGCGATGCTTTCTGGAAAAAATGAAATGTCTACACTGTTCTTACCTGCTTTAATTACTAATTCTAAAACACGGTATCCCATGAAGCCAGGCACTGCATTCACTACAAGATCTGCAAAGCCTAAAACTTCTTTTAAGTTCAATGATGGATCTAATAAATTGATGGACCGGGTTTGAATCTTTGCATTTCGTTTTGCAAGCAGATCCAAATTTTGTTGATTCAGATCGAAAGAAACTACTTGATGTGTTTTAGCTAATTCCAGGGCCATGGTGCGTCCTACCATGCCAGCTCCTAATACTGCAATCTGTTTCATCTTAATTAATTTGTTTTCTTAAAATCAAGATCCTGAAAATCGAAACTGAAATCAGTGAGTGGGGATATGGCATTCATTTTAATACCTGCTGGTTTGCCATCTTTATCAGTACTAAACATCACAAATGCATCAGCATCCATGCTTCGATCGGTCCAACGAACGATTAAGGTATTGCCTTTATAAGGAAATAATTCACCACTTAATTTCGGAGATCTTTTTGACGCGAACCAGGGCTTGCCATCTTTTACAGAAATTTCTATTTCTCCAAACCACTGATCACTGTATTTTCCGACATAGGGTTCAACATTAAATTTACCATTATTGCTATTGCTTTGAGCGGCAATGGTAGCCGCTACTTCGTCATTGATCTTTTTAGCTTCAGCTTCTCCTTTCGCAACTCTGTC
>CANBQT010000108.1 GCA_947371755.1 Chitinophagaceae bacterium | reverse complement strand
TTGTAGGTATATCCAAAACCCGCTTTTAATTCAGTATAAATGTCAGAAACTATGGTTGGCCGCCAGGATGATTGGGTATATATAAGGATGCCGTTTCCAGCTTGTTGATTTCTATACCAAGATAATTGGAATTGTTGTGCCCAATTTTGCTTACTGCCAAGAGCTATCTCAGTGCCAATACCAAAGCCTACATTTTTAAAATTTGTCTTCAGATCTTTAAAAGGGAATGACAGTGAATGGAATTGCACACTTAACACGATTGGAAAATTGCGGTAATTTTTTTCAATATTATATTGTGCTATAGCATTTTGAATACAGATGATGGTAAAAATGAGGCACCCAATAGTTTGTTTCATGGTTATTAATTTTCAGCAAAACTAAATTGGAGGACATGCTGAAAACGAATGCCTTATACATTTTCCAGTTGAAATGTTGCTTTTATTCCTTTGAAATGCATTGGTATCAAATGGGTATTTGAGGTTTTCCCGACGAAATGAAAGTTTTTCCCCTTTAAACGCAGACATTAAACTGGAGCAAACCAAACTTTGAATTCCGGGGCTTTGGTGCGACTTACTTGAATGATTGTTGGAAGGTGCTCTGAATCTTGAAGGATGACATTCATTTTCCCATTCTCTACTTTTTCAAAACCTTTGATTAGTTGGCGGTGAATGATATATTGTCGATTCAATCTAAAAAATAAAGCATTGGGCAAGTTTTTTTCAACTTTATCGAGTGAAAAATCAAGGAAGTGTTTTTTCTTATCAGATGTGATCATGATGCTATAGTCGCCATCAATATAAAATCCGTTGATCTGATCAAATTGAAATGTTTGTTCTTTTTTGGGAGTTGATACTTTAAATCCCTCTATAATTATTTTCCTATTTTCTTTTAATTTATTTTCAGACTGTTGCCATTTTTGATAATAATGCATACCAATATAAATGCCATTAACTGCAAAAAACCAAATGGAAATGATGGGTATGTCTTTTTTGTAAAATGAAGATGGCACTGGGTTAGACGAAGCCAGCCAATTAATAATTTCAGTAAGTATAATGATTGTTGTGATTCCTGCAAGTAAGGTAAGGGCAATCTGAACCAGTATTCGTTTTAGGGTATTTTCTTCAAATGATATTTTTCCATCCAGCCAAATGATTATTGATCTTACAAAGAACCAAGCTATATAACCTTCCAGGGTATCTATAGAAAAGGTGGCCAGCAAAATCCAGATATGAGTGAATGAATTATAGGTAAGATAATAATTGATAATATTAATCAATGGTATCAACCACAAAAAAAGCCTTCTATCATTATATTTCACTTGCTCCATTCATACAAAAATAATAATTAGGTGTTTATATTGAATACGTTAATTACTGATTTGTCCAGTTTGTTCCCATCATTCTGCTATTTAGCATCATAGAATCTGATGTTGTTTGAGGTATTGTAATAACATAATGGTCTTAGCATCTTTAATTTGTCCATTGTCTATCATAGACATCGCTTCCGAAAAATCTAATTCCAGGACCTCAATATTTTCTTCTTCCTGTGCTACTCCCCCGCCATCAGTTATTTTCATTTCCTTCGAATATTCAGCAATAAAAAAGTATAAAATTTCAGTTACAGATCCAGGCGACATGTATGCCTCAAATATTTTTCGGACTTCGGTTATTTTATAACCTGTTTCTTCTTCTGTTTCCCTCCTTATACAATCTTCCGGATTGTCTTGATCCAGCAAACCAGCACAGGCTTCAATGAGCATTCCGGTTTCGTTTCCATTGATAAACGTGGGTAACCGAAACTGCCTGGTTAAGATCACCGTTTTTTGTTCTTTATGATAGAGCAAAATGGTGGCGCCATTCCCCCTGTCGTAGGCTTCCCTGCTTTGGGTTTGAATTGATCCGTCTTTTTTGGTATACTCGTAAGTAACTTTTTTAAGGGTATACCAATTGTTAGACAAAACTTTTGTTTCCAGTATTTTAATATTTTCGATCATTTGATTTACGGTTAGAGATCAAAGAGTCATTCTGTACAAACATTTGCTAACAGAAATACAAATGACGGAAGTATTTTAAAGAAAAAAGTTAAGGTATCTTAAGAAAGCTATCTTTTTGTTTTGTTCTTTCTGATAGCACTTAAAAATTCGGGGGTTATACCTAAATAGGAAGCAATCTGTTTTTGAGACACTGCTTTTGCAAAGCGAGGGTATTTCAAAAGAAAATGTTCATATCGCTGTTCTGCTGTAAGAGTAAGGTTTTCAATAATTCTTAATTGCTCGCGGGTATAGGCATTTTGCATCAATATTCTAAAAAATCGTTCAAATTTCGGGACTTTGATATACAGCTTTTCTAAATTTTCCTTGCTCAATTGTAAAATGTTACTGTCTTCGATGGCTTCTATATATACCATAGCTGGCTTAGCATTCAGGAAACAATACATATCAGTAATCCACCAATCTTGCAAGGCAAACATGATAGTTGCTTCCTTATCGGTCTTGTCTACATGAAATGCCCTTAATGCCCCAGTATTTACAAAATTGATGTATTTACATATCTGGCCTTCTTTTAAAAGCAATGTCTTTTTGTCAACCTCTTTATTTTTGATCAGAGATAAAAAGAAGGTCTCCTCTTCTTTATCGAGATCAATATGTTTTGCAATATTTTTTAGGATTAAATCTTGGGACATGGGTTAAAATGGTGTTTTGTTTCCCAATTCATTCAAGTTTACAATTTACGCAAGATCTTCTCCATTGATTTGCCTTTTGCCAATTCGTCTATGATCTTATCTAAATACCTAACTTGTCTGGTAAGTGGGTATTCAATTTCTTCTACTCGATAACCACAAATCACGCCTGTGATCAGACTGGCATTGGGGTTCAATTTTGCTTGATTAAAAAAAGTCTCGAAGGTTGCTTTCTCTTCAATTAATTGCTGCAATTTTTTTTCATCAAAACCAGTTAGCCATTCTATCACCTGATGCAACTCTTCAATAGTTCTTCCCTTAGCAACTACTTTTTTAACATACCAGGGATAGGTTGCAGCAAAAGTCATTTTTGCAATTCGTGCATCTTGTTCAGGAGTTACTATCATTTATAAAAGTTGATTTAATTATCGAATATGAAAGTTAATAGGTACGCTCAACTCCATCGAGTATTGCTTTATCCAATGCGATCAGGTTGATATCTTTGATTGTTTTGAACTTGACACAATAACCTGTGACAGTTGCCTTGCCGATCGTTTTACCATAAGTATCGGGCAAATATTTTCGATCCTCAATTCCCATGATATAGACGGAGATTCCTGTGGTATTTGCACTGATGCCGATTTGAAAAAATGCTTTGGTTTTTCCGTCGGCATATTGGATGGTACGGTTGCCATATCCAATATTGGGGTTGGAAACGATTTTACCCTTTTCGTCTTTGCCATCTAAGAACCACAATTGAGCTTTGGGTAATAATTGCATGATGTGCAGGTGCAACTCTTCTATTTCATCACGCTTCTGTTCAGGCAGGCTGTTGATATAATTTTGTATTTGATCTGTGATATTCATAAAAGTATTTACGAATTACAAATTGGGTTGTTTAGCAGCAGCAATGAGGTTAACATCCACCAATTCTAATGATTTTACCATATCCTTTACTGTGTCTTTATACTTCTTAAAATGACTGGTTAAAATATGTGCCTGATAGGCTGTTGTATCTGCATAGATTTCCAGGATGGTAATATGGGAAGGATCGTTTTTATCTGCTACTGCGTAATAGGTTAATACACCCGGTTCAAGACGAATGGCAGTGGCCATTTGTTCTTTCAAGGCCAGGTTATATTTTTCTAATTGCTGTGGGTCAACTTTAATTTTAGCCAATCGAACCATTTGATTTTTTGATTGTGCCATTGCTTGATGATAGAATATACTTGATATTAAAAATAGGCTGATCAGCAGCATCAGCCTATTTATTTTGCGAAATTGCATTCGATATTATTTTATTTTTTTGAACCCTTTATTTAAAGATCATGGTTGCAAACTCAGACAGATACACTCTCCAGTTTGTCCAGGTATGTCCGCCAGCGCTTTCGCGGTAGATATATTTGAATCCTTGTGCATCCAAATCCTTCCGCATTTTTATTACACTCTCATACAAGAAATCATCCTTACCCACTGCAATCCAGTATAGGGCGGGTTTTGCTTTTTTCAAATCTACAATTTGCTGTATTCTTTTGGAGGTATCTATATTGATGCCGAATCTACTGAGGTCGGCAAATCCCATACTCATTACACCGATGTATTGAAATAAATTCGGGTTTTCGAAGCTAAGGTTTTGGGTTTGTAAACCACCCATACTTAAACCAGTTACAGCCCTGCTGTCTTTATTTTTCTTGACTCTGAAGTTAGATTCGATATAAGGAATCACATCAGCCACCAGACTTTTTTCGAACAACATGCTCGCCATTCCTTGTGGAGTTTGCATTTCTGATTTGATAGGTGGTGTAACGGTTACAGCTGCGGCCTGACCTGGATTGCCATTGGTCATTACCACAATCATAGGTTTTGCTTTTCCATTATTAATGAGGTTATCTAAAATATTGTTTGCCACACCCAGTGTTGGCCAGGCTTCTTCATCGCCCCCGCCGCCGTGTAATAAATAGAGCACAGGATAATTGTCTTTGGATGCGTTATAACCAGGAGGTGTATAAACGAACATTCTTCTGGTTAAATTTAAAGTGGGGGATTGATACCAGATCGTTTGCACTGTACCCTTCGGTCCTTCTTTAGCCCAATATAAATCAGATGCTGCACCAGGGATATAG
>CANBQT010000107.1 GCA_947371755.1 Chitinophagaceae bacterium | reverse complement strand
CCTTCCTGCAAACTACTATACCATTTAATATTCCATTTATCATTTACAATATCCGATAGGTATTGCGATCGAATAGTATCTCTGGTATTTAATTTATAAGAAATATTCTGAGTATTTACCCATACTGAATCATTACATTGAATGATGGTTTTTAGAGTACCCGGGATTTTTTCTGCAGATACAAATACCAGGGTATCGTTTTGTTCTACTAATTTATAAATCATGTTCTTCAATTCCCCATTGCTGGCATAGATAGTATCATTGGTAACCAAAGGGGCAAAGCTGAAATTATCAAGCTTAAAGTTTCCTAGCGTTTTGGGGAATTTGAAGGGTATTTCACGAAATCCTTTTTCTTTATCATATTTATAAAAAGTATTCACCCCTAACAAAGCATGACCTCGATAAACACAAATCGATCTACCCATTTTAGCACCATTATTACTGGCATAATACTTACCCTTCATGGTAGAGGTATTAAAAACAAATAAACCCTTTTCCGTTGTAATTACCATCTCAGAATCAAGAGGCAACAAAGAAGGATAGGTAGTTTCATAGGTTGAAATATAAGGTTCAACAAGATTCATTTTCTCTTTCTCAATATAGAATATCTGGCCATTAAAATTATAACACCAGATCCTTCCTTGTTTATCTTCACAAATACCAGAAATACCAGTTGTAGTTTGATGGGGACTTGAAAAGTGGGTTAGCTTTTGTCCATCGTATCTGCTAATCCCAAGTGCATGTCCCACCCAGATAAAGCCCTTTGAATCAGCATACAGATCGTATACTTCTTCTGTAGGCAAACCTTTTACAGTCTGCAGATTTTGTAACTGTGCAAATGATTGATAACACTGAAAAAAAAGCACTACTAATAAAAGCCTGAAACGCATACTTAAATATAAGGCTTTAGTCTTTTGTCAGAATCTATTTATGTTGTTATTACTAAATCCATCAAAATTTTAATCGTATGAAAATAGATTTATTTAACTTCAACAATAACTAACTGCCTTCCATCATGCCTGCAGATTCTACCTATTTAAATACAAAAGCAAAAACAAAAAATACTTATGATGCCATCATTGTAGGATCAGGTATCAGTGGCGGCTGGGCGGCTAAAGAATTATGCGAAAAAGGATTAAAAGTTTTACTGCTCGAAAGAGGCGGACCACTGGAACATCCCAATTATCCTACAGCCACCAAAAATCCCTGGGATTTTCCTTACCGCAATCATTTAACAACAGAAGATAAAGAACAACATTACGTTCAAAGCAGGCACTATTCTTTTCACGAAGAAAACAAACATTATTACATTAATGATAAAGAAAATCCTTACGAAGAGGTTAAGAGATTTGATTGGATTCGCGCCAATATCATGGGCGGCCGTTCATTGCTTTGGGCTCGTGCCTGTTATCGTTGGACTGATACCGATTTTGAAGCAAATGCCAAAGATGGACATGGAGTAGACTGGCCCATACGTTACAAAGATCTGGCTGCCTGGTACGACTATGTAGAATCTTATATTGGCGTAAGTGGTAATCAGGATAAATTGGGTTATCTGCACGATGGGATCTTTCAGCCGGCTTTTGAAATGAATATAGTAGAGAAAGATTTCCAAAAGCAGGTTTCAAAAAAGTATACAGATCGTCATGTAATTGTTGGAAGGTCAGCAAATCTTACACAACCAATCAATGGCAGATCAATTTGTCAGTCTCGTGATCTATGTTTTCGTGGTTGCCCCTGGGGCGCTTATTTCAGTTCTAATTCCTGTACTATTCCAGCTGCACTTAAAACCGGAAACCTTACTATTCGGCCCTACTCTTTAGTAAATCGTGTAATCTATGATGAGCAAAAACAAAGAGCCAGTGGAGTAGAAATAATTGATACGCAAACAAAGCAAACAGAAGAATTTTATTCCCGAATATTATTTATCAATGCGGCTACTGCTGCCACCACTTTTATTTTACTGAATTCTACATCCAATCGTTTCCCCCATGGTATTGGAAATGATAGCGACCAGGTTGGCCGCAACTTAATGGACCACCACAAAGGCATATCTGTTTCAGCAGATGTACCTGGTTTTGAAGACAGTTATTATTCTGGACGCAGGCCCACCAATATTTATATTCCCAGATTTAAAAATATTCATACCCCTGAAAAGGATTTTATCAGAGGCTTTCATTTAGCTGGAACAGCCTACAGAACAAGGGGTTCAGATGATCATCCAATTGGTGCCGAGTTAAAAGATTCTCTAACAGAAGCAGGGGGATGGAAAATGGGGCTTTGGGCTTTCGGAGAATGCCTTCCTTATGCAGATAATAGGATTACACTGAACCATAAAAAAACAGATATTTATGGCAGACCACAATTAAGTATTGATTGCTCCTTTCGTGAAAACGAAAAGACAATGTCTGCAAACATGATCGCAACGGCCAAAGAAATGTTGGAAAATGCAGGCTATCAAAACATCAGCGACCAGTCAAAAATTTCTTTCCCCGGAAACGCCAATCACGAAATGGGTACCGCTCGTATGGGTAAAGATCCTAAGACCTCAGTATTAAATGGATTCAACCAAATGCATACTGTAAAAAACTTATTCATCACCGACGGATCCAGTATGGCATCCAGCTCATGTGTGAACCCTAGTTTAACCTATATGGCATTAACAGCACGTGCCTGTGATTATGCAGTAAATGAGTTGAAGAAAAACAATTTGTAAAAATACTATTTCATCTTTCTGTCAAAAAAATCTGCGGCTGCACGATAGCCTTTTAACCAGTTTTTGTGTAAGAGAAAATCATGGATATCATCAGGAAAAACCAATTCTTCGAAATACACTTTTCGCTCCCTTAATTTTTCTGCGATCATTTCTGTTTGCTCAAACGGAACGTTCCGATCATCATCACCATGAATGAATAACACGGGCGACTTCCATCCATCCACACTCGAAATAGGAGAAGCGGCCAGAGCAATTTTTGCAAATGCTGCTCTGGTAGACGGGTCGTAATTGGCTACCCAGGTTTTCATTTCCTGATTCCAATCATGTACTCCGTGAATATCAACGCCACAAGCAAAAATATCCGAGTTCCTGCTCAAACCCATGGCAGTTAAATACCCACCATAAGATCCGCCCCAGAGGCCAATACGTTTACTATTTACATCTGCTCTTTTTTGCAACCACTGTCCGGCTGCTACTACATCATTATATTCACTCCCACCATTCGCTCCGTAATGCAAAGCTTCTCTGAATTCCATGCCATAACCAATACCGCTGCGATAATTAACTGCCAGTACAATATATCCTTTCGATGCATAATACTGATTCATACCATAGTCTTTCGAATAATAGCCCATATAATGAAACCCTTGCAGCATCTGCCTTCTGGAGCCTCCATGAAAAAATACCAATGCTGGATATTTTTTATCTTTCTGATATCCGGGTGGTAAAAACAATTGACCATGGATCGAAATATTGTCTTTACTCTGGAAGTTTACAACAGATGGTGTTACCAATAATTTATCAGGAAAAGAAGCAGGGAATAAAGATGTTCCAACTTTTTCAAAACCTGTTTCAGATTGAATGATGGTTGGCCATCCTGGTGTGGTGGCTGTTGAACGTAGAACTGCAATTTTGGATCCCAGATTCACGGGCGACCATTCAATGCCTTCCCCTTTTGAAACTTGTTTTGCTACACCATCTTTCGCATTAACTGTATATATATGTCTGCGATGACTATCCCCGATATTGGTATTATAGATGACAGATTTTTGATCGCCTGATAATTGCATGTACTCCACTTCTCCATCACCGGGCGTTAACAGTTTTGCTTTAACACCTGTTAATTCTGAAAAAGCAGGGATCGTATAGAGATGCTGCCAGCCATCTTTTTCCCAGGGGAATACCAGTTGATTATCTGCAGTCCATAACAATAAATTATCAGCCACAGGAAAATCGGTATACAAAACACTTCCCTTTCCTTCATCTGCTTTCCAGATTTCTTTTGATTCGTTTTTTACAAGATCAAATAAACGAATGCTCCAGGGAAATCCTTTTCTCAATTCTGTAAATGGCAACAATCCTCTTCTTGATGGGATGCGGATATATGCGATATACTTTCCATCAGGCGACCAAACTGGTTGCACATCATTATCGATAGAAGGATCCAGATACTCTAATGATTTTAATGCAAGATCATACACACCTAAAAATGCATGATCTGATCGATGACTAATGAAAGCTAATTTTTTTCCATCAGGAGAAAAACGCAGTTCCCCGATAGCACCCCTGGCTTCAAATAATTGCGCAGCGATTTTTGAACTGTCTGTAACTGAAGCCTGCCAGGCCTTTCCCTTAAAACTAAACAAAACGGTTTTCCCATCTGGAGAAGCAATGGCGTTATTACCTGTTCCTAATTTTCTTAATCCAGATCCATCTGTATGAGCCACCCAAATGGTTTCTCCGGTTTTCTCCTGCAAAAAAGCAGGATTGGCTGCTTCACCAGCAACATTGGTATTATTCCCTTCATGATAAAATAAGTGATTGCCATCTGCAGAAAATTGCAGTCCGCCTATTTCAATGCCATCATCACTACTATGTTTGGTAATTTTTCTTGCTGCAAAATCTGGTGCATCTGCAATAAAAATATTTCGCACGCCCTTATCATTAAACACCCAGGCCAGATGTTTCCCATCAACAGAACTCTGTAACTCTGTTGGAAAAGGAGCAGACATCAGGTTTTCAATCGTAACCTGAGCTTGCAAGCAAGTAAACAAGAAAAATACCGTTGCTGTAATGATGAGTTTTTTCATACTATCAAGATAAGAAATTTGTATATT
>CANBQT010000106.1 GCA_947371755.1 Chitinophagaceae bacterium | reverse complement strand
TTACTAACCACAAATCTGCAGATCCATGTTGAACTAGAATTCTTCGTAGCGGTTAATTGAGTGTTCTACTATTGGTTCTGTCAATTAGGAAATCCTGCATTTGTGTTTTAAGCCATTTCTAGCTTACTAATTTGCGTTTGGCCAATGAGCTCTGTTGAACCCTCTGGCTGATAGCTAAATGAGTGTTGTAGTGTTAGCACTTCACCTGTTCGTTGGTTAACAAACTGGTAAGGATCCACTTGAACCCTTACAATACTTCCTGGCATTTGTGAACCAATTAAGCCTTTGGCAATTGTTTCATCAAATGTGCTGGGAATACTTGTCTTTCTAACTGTTGCGTAAAATTTACCAGTATTGTTTGATTGAACGAGTTCCACACCTCCTGTTAATTCCAATGCAATAAATGTGGTTCCGTCTTTTCTGGTTCTTTCAGAATAGTTTGTGATAGTGACCATTGTTTTTAAGTTTTTTGATTGTGATTAAATTATTGAGCAAGCAGCATATCCGGACCTAGGAGGATACCCTGGGAGCTCGAGGTCTGGGTGGGGTTAAAGGGGAGAGTCAGCTATTCTTTCATATACACAGAAAAATAATCAATCTGGTTAAACAGGGTTAATTAAATCAGTTAGTCCCAGAAAAGCATGGGGGGGTTGTTCTGTGTAAACAGATAGGTAGGGGGGAGTGTAAAAAGAAGCGGCTATTTAAAAATTTTGGAGGATAAAGCTATATTAAGTGTATTGCGCCCATAAAAATTATTTCGCAAAATTTGAATGAAATATTGCTAGGTGGTGATACACCAACTTTATTGCATATAAAATCAAAACCAATTTCTCCTCCTAATTTCTATTTCGTCTTGCAAGAGAAGAATAGAACTTTTTTATCCTAAAAAAAAGCTATTGTGCCACTCACAAAAGCAAATAGAACTTCTAATCAATTTGATTAACCTATTTTCTCTGAAAGTGCTACAATTACTAGGTTATTTAAACACCTCTAAGTATTTTTGCAATAACAATTAAATGGAATTGCATTCGCTTGTAAAGACACAATTGTTCTACAGATACATCTGGCCTATAAGGCTAAGAAAATTAACTAAAAATCAAGGTTCTTCAAAATCGAAGAACAACTCACCACAGCTAACGAACTAAAAATCATTCCACATTATTTCTCGGTTGCTTGCCAACTAGAAATCTGGTTGCTGGAGGATAGCTTCCTCCAGCTTCTGCACCAGCTTAAACAATGCAGGACTATTATGAATAGAATAAACAATGCAGAATATGTCAACTTACACCATCACCTACCATCGCTTACATGCAAACCATGTAACATCATCATCATCAGTTGCACCTAATGATACAACAGTTATTAAGCATTCTCTAATCCTTAATGATTTACAAGGTTACAATTCTTACCATCATTCACCATCTATTACCCATCCTTCACCTTCACATCCATCCATCTATCCATCATCTACACCTATCCATCCAACTAATACCCACAATCTCTCTCTCATTAATGATGTATATCAATACATCCCTACTTATAACACCTACAACTCAACAGTAACAAGTGTTTACAAGGAAATCAACACTACAAATACTAGTGAAAATCATACGCAGTTAGCGCTATTTGGTTTAAATAAAAACATCATTAAGGTACCTAGTAAAGTGCATTACAACCTAAAGAGGTACACTCCAAAGAAACTACTAAAGAAAATACATCCCAACATAGAGGTAGCTATTGAATATTGTTTGTTGTTTACCACCAATTTAACTTCCACCTATTTCACTTTTATCTCTGATCATACAGCTGATCGTTGGAAATCTTTGAAAGCACAATACCTGCGCGATTTTTTGGACCATACACCACAGACCTATCAGTTAGTGCGAGAAGCATTGGAATATCCTTTAAAAAATGGAGCAATTATAGAATGTGACCACAAATATTTCAAGGGTGAAAAATGCTTCCATTATCGCCTTGGGGATGCTTATTTTGGCAAGGGGATAGTTGATTACACATTGACTACCACTGAGGCTAGAAAGGCTTATAATAAGCATTTATTTGATTCCTACAGCAGGTCAAAAAACAACCCTATCTGTAGAAATTTACTTGAGTTTTATTCCAACATCACACTACCTACAACAGAAGAAATTATGGCTGAAGCTAAGCAGTTGGTTCAGCAAAAATACAAAACCAAAAAAGGTAAAAAGCTCACTTTCTTAAACAAACACAAACCATCTTTTTACAAGAAACCACAAGAGCGTTCTTTTGTTGAACACAACATCGAACTATTCAAATACTTAACTGAAAATGGTTTAATGATTCCTGAGGAAGGGAGTGAAGCAAGTGGTGGCAGGGTGGTGGATTCTTTTACATTAATGCCTAGTTGGATAAGAAACCTGGTGAAAGTGGATGGACAACCATTTGCTGAATGTGACTACGCCTGTTTGCATCCCAATATTGCAATGGCAGTCTATGGCGGATCGAAAGAATTTATCCAACACAAAGATATTGCTGCGGATTTAGGCATTGATGTATCTACCGTAAAAGTGGAACATTTGTCCTTCTTCAATAAAGAGGTTTGGCAGATGAAACAATCTCCGTTATACACTTACTACATGACAGAAGATCCTTCCATGATGAAGAAGATTATAACAGAGAAACACCAAAGCCCCTATAAGCACAAAACGACTTCCAGAAACCTGTTCAAAAAAGAAGTGGAGATTATGACAGAAGTGATTGTTCAATTAAACAAAGAAGGTATTTATGTAGGCTATGTATATGATGCATTATTCTGTAAAGCTACAGATACCCCTAAAGTAAAACAAGTAATGGATACAGTTGTTTTGAAGCATGGAGTTAAAACAACAGCGAAAGTTACCTACTTACATAAAAGTGCCTCTCTGGAGCAGTTTAAACCAATTGTTGGATTTGAAAACATTTATGTTATCAATTTGGACGGTACGATTAAAAATATAAATAACAATTCAACTAACACCTTAACTACAAGAGTTGATCGTGCGGGATATAAAACTGTTCGCTTATCTAAGAACGGCAAAACTCATACTAAATATATCCACCGTCTTATTGCAACATCTTTTATTCCCAATCCCTATAACAAACCAGAGGTAAATCACAAGGATGGAAATAAATTAAATAATGCTGTAGCTAATTTAGAATGGGTGACTCATGCTGAGAACGTGCAACATGCTTACAAGAACCAATTGATTCCAATAAATGCACATTATAAGAAAGTAATTGATTGTACAACTTGGAAAACATATAAAAGCGTGAAAGAAGCTTCTGAGAAAAAACAGCTTCCTTATTCTACTGTGAAGAACTTTCTGAATGCTAACAGAAAAAATAATAATTCAGGCTTAATGTACTTCGAGAACTGGAAACTTAGTCTTTTTGAAACAATTTATCCATATCATGGCTTATCCGTAGCATTCCAGTTTTTGCGTATACTTGAGTTGTCTGTAGATGCTTATGCCCTAGCATCTTAGAAACGGAAACAATATCCACTCCCCTATTTAAGGTAACTGTGGTAGCAAAAGTGTGTCTGCTTAAATGCATGGATACACGCTTTTTAATTCCAACAAGTGTAGCAATTTCTTTTAAATACTTATTCAAGTTCTGATTCGAAATCACAGGTAATAATCTTTCTTTCTTGTCCCACTTCATAATTTCTGCATATTTAGAAAGGATGGTCATTGCTTCAGGTAAAATGGGTATCATAGACTGGGACTTGGTTTTTGTCCTTGACAAAATGATCCATGTTTTTCCATCTTCGCCTTTCATCAAATGTTCTTTATTAAACTTTGACACATCAGCATATGCTAGTCCTGTAAAACAACAGAATAAAAAAATATCTCGCACCTTATCTAATCTTTCGGGTAAGATTTCTTTTCGTAGTAAGAACATTTCTTCCATCGTTAAAAATCCCCTTTCTGTTTCTTTAGGAGTAATACGGTAATTGGTAAAGGGATCTTTAGGCAACCATTCATTTTGAATAGCAATAGTAATGACCCTTCGAAATTGCTGCATATTCTTTGCCACCGCATTGTGTTTTAATTTTTCTTCCGTTCTTAAATAAGTATCAAAATCATAAATGAACTTATTAGAAAGCTCTAACAAAAAGTAATCATCACGCTTTAATTTTGTTTTTAAATAGGTAGTTACCTTTGTTTTGATCGTTTGATATTTTTTGACGGTATTTTCTGATACATCATTGCCCACTCTTGCTTTTAAAGAAGTTATTTGAAATTCAATAGCCTGTAGCAAGGTATAATTAGGTTTGTCTCTACCCAGAATATCTGACTTAATGATTTCGCCTGTTACAGGCTGCTTACTCCTTATTTTTTGATTGTAACAATCCCAGGCTAAAGATCGCAGTATAGATAGGGTTTTGTTATACTGAATAGCTAGAGCATCCTTTCCCCTGACACGTTGGTCTGTCTGGTCCCATTTATCATGGGCCACTTCTATAGATGTGCTGAAATCAATTCTTTCATTGTTTAGGGTAATACGCATCATGATATGGGATTTCCCTTTAACATTGACCCTAGACTTGTAGAGCCAAAACAATATTTTCATAATCGTTTGATTTTAAATTAGTTAGTGCTAAAAAAGGTAGCAGGAATAAATAGCGGTATTGGAATTGAATCTGAAGCCCTAGAAAGCATGACTAGATAGAGTTTGGAGCAATTTGGATTCGTTTCCTTTTTTGAAATGATACCAGTGATTTTGCTACCTTTTTTGTTGGTTTCTATTGCTTAAAGGCCATAAAAAAACCCACAAAATCAATGTTTTATGGGCTAATTCACTTTAAATGTAGCGAGATGGAGATTTGAACTCCAGACCTCAGGGTTATGAA
>CANBQT010000105.1 GCA_947371755.1 Chitinophagaceae bacterium | reverse complement strand
AATACAGATTTCGCAAACTTGGTTTCTGAGTAATTGAGTCTGTTATTTTTAATACTGATCCTAATTGATATTTCTCCCAAATAGTATCGTCGTATGCCAGGCCACTGGCTCCATGCCTAAAAACAGTCATCGCAGTAATATCACCATCTTTACTTCCTGTTTGATTGTTAGATTCATAATAGGCCCAATTCCAAATAATTGGCAAACCATTATTCGGCATAGCTCCATCGTAAACAATTCGGTGCTTGCCCTTGATATGCTTGAACCAGGAATCGGCATCATCTAAATGGGTTGGGAAAAACCTGGCATCATTCGCATAGATCGGGCTTGTTAATATAGACAAACTACTCGCAGTAACACCCATGGCCATGGCACTGAGAAAACTTCTTCTGGAATTTGAATTTGATTCACTCATTGGTAAACTATTGATCTGTAATATAATATTTTAATCTTGTTTTTTTTGCCAGAAATTATATTCAACGGAATGGAAAATATTTTTATAAAAATATTTTCCATTCTTCATTTTCCTATTATATTGCAGGAGCAAATTGCTTGGCATGTCAGTGAAAGACAAAATCATTAATGCTTCACTCCATTTGTTTCTTAAAAATGGAATCAGAGAAATGACTATTCAAAAATTAGTCAAAGAGTTAGACATTTCTACCAAAACAATCTACAAATACTTTGCAGATAAAGAAGACCTCCTGGAGCAATGCCTGCTTGTACATTATAAATTATTGTCAGAGAATTTATCGGCTCTTCAAGATAGTCCCATCAATCCAGTTGCTACTCTCTGCAAGATGTGGGAGGGTGCTCTTGAGTTAGATTTTGGGGTTAACCATATATTCTATCACGATCTGAATTACTATTACCCCAAAATGCAGGATATGATTCTAAACAAAACTGTTAGAAAAAATCCAGCAATTCTTTTGAATTTAGTGGAGGATGCAATTCGAAAAGGATATTTTAGAAAAGATACGAATCCTCAAATAGCGCTCGCTGTAATGGAAACCCTTTATGTTACAATTTGTAGAACAGATACTTTCAAGCACATCAAGGTGAAACCAGAATTGATACTTCAAAATACAATGGAGCCTTATCTAAGAGGACTCTGCACAGCAAAAGGATTAAATGTATTTGAAAGAAAATAAAGCAATCAATATATAAACATTCATACCATGAAAAAGTTAGGTAAGGTTTTGAAAATAGCAGCTATTGTAATAGTAAGCCTAATACTGTTGGGTGTAATATTCTTAGTAGCATTCTATCAGTTTAATTATAAACCTACTCCCAAACCTTCGGATCTGGTTTATGTAGCTCCATTTAAAAAATCAATTTACAATCCCGATCAAATTATTCTCCTGCCAATTCCTCAGAAAATCACTTGGGGATCTGGAAAATTTTCGCTTACCAATCAAATCAACTTTACCAGTGTAAAAGAAGATGAGATGGCCATCAAAAATATTCTAAGGAACAAACTAAATATCGAATCAAACAATCAATCTTCCGGCAGCCTCAAATTCAGTAAAAATCAACACCTTGCAAATCAGGCATATTACCTAACAATTCAGACCAATCAGATCAATATAGAATATAGTGATCTGCAGGGTTTGTTTTATGCAGTTACTACCATTAAACAAATTGCGAAACAAACAAATAATCAATTACCGGCAGTAACAATACAAGATCAACCTGATTTAAAAATCAGAGGTGCATTTTTGGATATCAGCAGAGGAAAAGTACCGAAAATCGAAACACTGTATGAGACAATTGATTTCCTCTCAGATCTAAAATACAATCATCTAGAATTGTATGTAGAAGGTTTTTCTTTCGGTTATCCTTCTTTTAAAAATCTATGGGAGAAAACAGAAACGCCTATTACTCCTGATGAGGTTAAACTCTTGGATGCATATTGTAGAGAAAGATATATTGAATTAGTACCGAATCAAAACTCGCTGGGACATATGGATGCATGGCTGGCAACTGATCAATACAAAGACCTTGCAGAATGTCCGGAAGGCTATCAATTTTTAGGTTTGATTAAAATGAAGTCAACTATTGCGCCATTAAATCCTAAGAGCCTGGAATTGGTTAAAAAAATGTCGGAAGACTTGCTTCCCAATTTTACTTCAAATCAGTACAATGTTAATCTGGATGAGCCCTTCGAATTAGGTAAAAGTAAAGACCACCCCATTAAAGATCCTAAAGAGATAGCGAAGATATATATCGACTATGCCAAAAAACTCAACGACTATACAAATAGTAAAGGGAAGAAGATGTTGATGTGGGGCGATATTGTTTCTCGTAACCCAGAAATTATTAAAGACATTCCTAAAAACATTACTCTATTAGAATGGCGGTATGAGTCATCTCAGGATTTTGAAAATATTTGTAAAACGTATCAGGCTTCAGGGTTACATTATATGGTATGTCCTGGTACAAGTTCCTGGTCTGATTTTACAGGTCGTACAGAAAACATGTTAGGTAATGTAGAAAATTCTGTATTGAATGCGGTGAAGTATGGTGCAGACGGGATGCTCATTACAGATTGGGGGGATAAACCACATCTGCAATATTTAACGCTTAGCTATGCAGGCCTTGCGTATGGAGCAGCCCTAAGTTGGAATAGTCATTCAAAACCAAAATCTGATTTGGGCTACTATTTATCTAAACTTGTTTTTAATGACACCTCAAATTCAATTGGAGATATCATTTTAGACCTTGGTAGATACAATCAATATGAAGAATATCCAATGGTTGCGGGAACCACCACAGGATGGGCGTATAGATTTGGATTTATGAATAAAATGATGATGGATGCCATCTTCAAAAAATTCCAAAATGCAATTTTCGAATTGCTGCCGCAAGATGGCAATACCAAAGAAATTTTTGTGAAGCGCTTTAGTAATCCGCAGATCTACGACCCTGAATCCATTATTAAATTTATGGAAAATCGCGAGCAAGCAATCCTGTTATCGAATGTAAATAGAAAAGATAGTGCGTTGATCATTGATGAATATTTGAATTCAATCAGGATGGTAAAACTAGGAGCTATGTTGAAGAAATATAATAATTATCATCTACAAATGTCAGACGATGAGAATAAGGTGTTATTGACATCCATGAAAAATCTATGCGCAAAAACTATTCCTGAACACAAACGTCTTTGGAATATTAGAAATAAAAATGGAGGATTGGAAAATAGCACAGAATCAATGAAAGCTATTCAAACTTCAGTAGATGAAAATCTTGCTTTGTTAGATAAGAATTTTATCAGTCGTTGGTTTAATAAAACATTCGACAAGATCAAAACAGCTGGAGCAGTACTTTATTTGAGATAGGAAGTACTATCTCAAATAAAGTGCCCTTGATGAATAAATTATTGCTGCACTTCAAAAGAATAGCTTCCAGCAGCTAATTCTATGATAAATTGGTTCTTATCTTTTTGAATATTCTTCCAATTTGCAATAGACTTACCGCTTTCCAGGATATGATCGAGATCTTTTGCCTGCAAATATAATTTTGCACTTGTATTGGCAGGAATAGTTGTTTTATAAGCTATTGTATTGCCAACATATTTCCATTCGCTACTAATCCTGCCATACATACCATCATAATATCCTCTTGCAAACTGAATAGCACGATTTGGGTCGGGTGTTGGTTTGAGTATGAATTTTTTAAAAGCAACTTCCTCAGGATCTCTTTGAATACCTAAAGAATAATTATACATCCATGCGGCTACTGCACCAAATGAATAGTGGTTGAAAGAGTTCATACTATTATTACCCCCGAAACCATTTTCAACAGTATAAGAATTCAATCTTTCCCAAATAGTAGTGGCACCATTTACCACAGAATATAACCATGATGGATATTTTTTTTGCTCTAACAACCGATAAGCAATATCACTATTACCTGTTTCCGATAAAGCTTCATTGATAGCGGATGTTCCAATGAATCCTGTCATGAGTGAATAGGCTGGTCGCTCCACATTATTGTCATCAACAGATTTATTTTGTACGGTCTCTTTTAAATAGTTAATGAGGTAGGGTCTATTTGTTTCGTTTGGAATGCCAAGTGCTAAAGGAATCGCATAGGAGGCCTGGGAATTGATCAATTGTCCTTTTTCAGTTTTGCCAGCTGTTTCTTTTTCATTCGGCGGTCCAAAGAATCCTGTCTTAGTTCCGGATTTTATTGTACGGTGATTGATTTTATCAACATAAATATCATTCCATGCTTTTTTAACTTCCTCCATTCGATCTTGGTATACTGTTGCTTCATCTTTTTTGCCAAGAACAGTTGCAGCCTTGCTAAGAATTTCAAGATCGTATGCGAAGTAGGCCATCCAAAACAGCGTATTATCATTTTTATTTCCTTCAGGACTTAACCAATCGCCCAATGGTCCCTCGTTTAGTATACCAGTATTCTTATTTACTTTGGTCTCAAGAAACTGAATATAGTTTTTCATCGCAGCATAGTGTTCAGTTAGTAATTGTTTATCACCATACTGTCTATAGGTTTCCCAGGCAACTACAATTCCCGCACTGCCCCAAAGTGTTCCGCCAAATCCGCCTCCAAGAGGTGCCACATCAGTAAATCTTCCATCATTCGATTGAACATCCCTCATCCCTAAAAGATGTCTCCTTAAAAAAAGATTGGCATCCATTAAGTAGATAGCTGTTTTTGAGAAAACAGAAATATCTCCGCTCCATCCCATTCTTTCATTTCTGTTAGGACAATCGGTTGGAATGGATAAAAAATTTCCTCTTAACGACCAGGTAATGTTTTGCCATAATTTATTTACAAGTGTGTCTGAACTTTCATAGTTAGAGGCAAGTTCTGTAACTGAACTAATTACCTGGCCGCTTACATCAGCCACATCAATTTTTTTATCAATGCCAGTTATCTCAAGAAAACGATAACCATGAAAAGTAAAATGTGGATTGAT
>CANBQT010000104.1 GCA_947371755.1 Chitinophagaceae bacterium | reverse complement strand
TGGGATGGGAGGGACGAAACAGGAAGAAAACTCAAAAAAGCTAGTTATATTTACCATATTAAAGTAAGTTTGCATAATAGCGTCTACCAAGAGGCTAAACAAATATTTGTTTTTTAAAACCCCTGAATGATTCCAGCTCTACACTTTTTGTAACTTTTTTTCGTTTGATTAAGTAACCGGATTGTAAAATCATTCTATTTTATGCAATTATCTTCTTCTCGAAAGTTTTTGGTAGTCCTTGTATTGGCTACTATCAGCAATTTTGTTCTGGCACAGGACTCTTTAAATATTGTAAGTACGGCGGTACCATTTTTACGCATTTCCCCCGATGCTCGTGCGGGTGGAATGGGAGATGTAGCGATTGCCACTTTGCCAGATGCGAATTCTGGATTCTGGAATCTGGCTAAAGTACCTTTTACAAAAAAGCAAGCAAGTGTGGCATTGAATTATACTCCTTGGTTAAAAGACCTGGGGTTGACAGACGTTTATCTGGCTAGTGTGGCTGGGTATTATAAGTTGGACGAAGAGTCTGCGATTTCGTCTTCTATGCGATTTTTCAGTTTAGGTAATATTCAACTGACTGATAATTCAGGAAATTTATTGAACTCTGTAAAGCCCAGTGAATTCTGTATTGATTTTGGGTATACCCGAAAGTTGAGTGATAATTTAAGTATCGGGGGGGCCTTGCGTTATATCAACAGTAGATTAGTAACAGGAGATGTAGGAACCGGTGTGGTATATAAGGCGGGAAACTCAGTAGCAGCAGACGTTTCATTATATTATCATGGGGTAAAAGATGATAATAGCAGTGGATTGAACTGGGGTGTTGTTTTATCAAATCTTGGTTCAAAGATTGGTTATACTAATGATGCCAATAATAAGGATTTCATCCCAGCCAATTTGGGATTAGGGGTGGCATATGTTCATGCGATCAATGAGAGTAACAAAATAAGCATTGGGTTAGACATTAATAAATTATTAGTTCCAATCGTTCCAAAGGCAACTGGCAATTACTCTGCAGATTCAGCATCATTAGCTGCTTACAGAAATACAGGTGTTGTTTCGAGTTGGTTAAAATCTTTTAGTGATGGTACTAATTTGATTAGCAGTTTTCAGGCAAGTCTTGGTTTAGAATATGCGTATAATGATCAATTCTTTTTCCGCAGTGGTTATTTTTATGAAGACAAGACCCGCGGTAACCGTAAATATTTTTCAGTTGGAGCGGGATTCAATATCAGTTCATTGGGACTTAATTTATCTTATTTAGTACCTTCTGGAAGTGGTGTTACAAGAAACCCATTGTCAAATACTGTTCGATTTGGAATTATTTTCCATCTAGGAGATAATGAAAAGTAATTGATATAAACCCACCCTATGATTCCGCTAACGCAGAATCATTACCCCTCCCAGGAGGGGATAGTGAAAAAATCCCCTCCTGGGAGGGGCGCCGAACGGAGTGAGTGCAGGGGTGGGTAAAAACACGAATTAAAGAAAATACATGAGCTACAGAATAGGCCAGGGCACAGACTTTCACCAATTAGTAGAGGGCAGAGACCTTTGGCTAGGAGGTGTAAAAATTCCACACACAAAAGGCGCTTTAGGTCACAGTGATGCAGATGTATTATTACACGCCATTTGCGATTCCATGCTTGGCGCGCTAGCGCTGGGCGATATAGGCTTTCATTTCCCTGATACCAATGCAGCATTCAAAAATATTGACAGTAAAATCCTATTAAAACGTACTGCGGAGTTAATTGCTAAAGAAGGCTATCAGGTAGTAAATGTAGATGCCACTTTATGCCTGGAGGCCCCAAAGATCAAACCCTATGTTGGTTTAATGCAAGAAACCATTGCAGACATTTTGGGTGTAACAATCAGAGACGTTTCTATCAAAGCAACCACCACTGAGAAAATGGGTTTTGTAGGTAGAGAAGAAGGGTTGGTGGCTTATGCGAATTGCCTTCTTAAAAAAATATAAAAATATACTTTGAGTAAAAAGGTTTAAAAAACAAAGGTTTCCCCTACATCGCATTCGATGAAGGGGTGGCTGCTCTCTTTTAAATAATTATTTACCTATCACTTTTCTTCAGCTAATTCGAACATTTTCAGCACTTTAATTAATTAAAAACATGCAACGTTTCTGAGGTTAAGTGCCCCTAATAACGTAATATTGCAAACCATTTAAATCATTTAATACCTCCCCGGTTGTTTAAATTGGCTTGTTGTACCAGTATTTGGTTTTCAAGCGGTTATCTTTTTATCTTTGAACATTCGTTATCTCTAATATTCTTGGCATAATTGTGTGACTGAGATTGGCGAAGCCATATAAACATCAAAAAAGTTACTTATGCAGAACATTCTAAAAAAGGTCAGCATCGTTCCACGTTGGATTATCTTTTTCTTAGATCTCAGTGTAACGCAAATTTGTTTGTTTTTTGCGATCCTCATCAAGCTCAACCTTTCAGTTACTGGCATGAATTGGGAAGCATTAATTAATACCATTTTGCTAATTGGTATAATTAATACCTTAGTTTTTACTTCTCTAAGAACATTTTCGGGCATAGTTCGATTTACGGGTTTCCAAGATGCTACTCGAATTGCAGTTTCGGTAACATTATCTTCCGGCATACTCTTTTTTGTACACTTGATCTCTCAGAATTATGGAGATAAGTTCATTCTTAGTCCTGTTATCATCATTATTTATGCCACTTTTAGTTTTCTGGCATTGATTTCATATAGAGTTCTAGTGAAAGTAGTTTTCGCGTATTCACGGAATTATAGTATGAAGAAAAAATATGTCGTCATATTTGGAGCAGCGGAAGCGGGTATTGCAACAAAAAGGGTGTTGGAGCACGATACACAAAACAGTATTCAATTAGTAGCTTTTATTGATGACAATAAGAAGAAAGCAAAAAAAATATTAGATGGAATTCCCATCATTTCTTTTGAAGATTTTGGGAAGTTGATTAAAAATCAGCCGATCGATGAATTGATCATTGCCACATTTACTATTTCTACTAAAAGAAAAAACCAGGTAGTTGATTTTTGTTTAGATCATGATATTAAAGTGTTGAATGTGCCACCTTATGGACAGTGGACGGAAGGTAAGTTCAATAGCAATCAATTAAGATCAATAAAAATTGAAGACTTATTAGAGCGGGATACTATCTATATCAATAACCAACAAATTAAGAGTCAGGTTAAGGGCAAACGTATTTTAGTTACAGGAGCAGCGGGTAGTATAGGAAGTGAAATTGTAAGACAATTATTACCCTATCATCCAGAATTAATTGTTTTATGCGATCAGGCTGAATCTCCTTTGCATGCGATGGAATTAGAATTGCAGCACAATAAGTATCATGTGAATTGCATTCCTTATCTGGCAGATATTACTTCTGAATTACGGATGCACGACTTGTTTGAGCAGTTCAAACCACATTATGTATACCATGCAGCAGCCTATAAGCATGTGCCCATGATGGAGCTCTGTCCTGCTGAGGCCATTAAAAACAATATAATTGGCACACGTATCATGGCAGACTTGGCCACAAAATTTCAAGTTGAACGTTTTGTAATGGTATCTACCGACAAAGCGGTGAATCCTACCAATGTAATGGGCGCTTCAAAGCGTGCAGCAGAAATGTATGTGCAGGGATTATCCACTTTACAAGATAATCATACCAAATTCATTACAACTCGTTTTGGTAACGTATTAGGTTCTAATGGTTCAGTGATCTTACGATTTAAAGAACAAATTGAAAATGGCGGGCCAGTAACTGTTACCCATCCCAATATCACGCGGTACTTCATGACTATCCCTGAAGCTTGCCAATTAGTTTTGGAGGCGGGCAGTATGGGAAATGGTGGTGAGATTTTTGTATTCGATATGGGACAAGCAGTTACCATTTCAGATTTAGCCAAGAAGATGATTCGACTTTATGGTTTGATTCCTAATATCGATATTGCAATCTCTTATACCGGTTTAAGACCTGGTGAAAAATTGTACGAAGAGTTATTGAACGACGGAGAAAATGTGCAACCTACTTACCATGAAAAAATCATGATTGCCAAAGTACGAAATGTTGAATTGGAAATGATTGAATCGGTGTTTAATGATTTTCACAAGATGATCAACTCGAGTGATCAAAATATGCAAATGGTAGCAAAGATGAAAGAGTTAATTCCTGAGTTCTTAAGCCAGAATAGTGTGTATGAAAAGTTGGATGATATTTCGAAAGTTATTCCTTTTTTGAAAGAAGCACGAAAATAGCTTAATCGTCTTAATTTGAAATATTGATGGTAGAAACATTAATTGTATCAGGGAGTACAGGATTTGTTGGTAAGAATCTTAAAATTTTTTTTGAATTAAATTCAAAAAAAACTACTTTCATTTCTATACCTAAAGAAGAATTGAATGGAACTTTTATAAATCTTGATTATCCCAAAGGAGGAGTTATTCATCTAGCAGGTAAAGCACATGATTTAAAAAATACATCTGATGTACAAGAATATTTTGAAGTAAATACAATATTAACAGAAAAGATCTTTAACGCATTTCTAGAATCGGATGCAGAAGTATTTATTTTTTTAAGTTCAGTTAAAGCTGTTGCAGATAAAGTTGAAGGGGTCCTAACAGAAAACCATTTGACTTTACCTGAAACTGCATATGGCAAAAGCAAATTACAAGCTGAGCAATTTATCATGAATAAAAACATTCCAGAAAACAAGCGCGTTTATATACTTCGACCCTGTATGATTCATGGGCCTGGTAACAAAGGCAATTTGAATTTATTATACAAGTTAGTAACTATTGGGTTTCCTTGGCCTTTAGGAGCTTATGAAAATAAAAGGTCCTATTGTAGTATTGATAACTTATGTTTTGTTATCAATGAACTATTAAATAGAAAAGATATTTTATCAGGTATTTATCAAATTTGTGATAATGATTATATATCAACTAATGAAATAATTAATATAATTGCAACTT
>CANBQT010000103.1 GCA_947371755.1 Chitinophagaceae bacterium | reverse complement strand
ATAATGCAGCTTCTGTAGCATAATCACGAGATAAGAATGCATATGGATTTAAAGCATAAATATGTTGAGCAACTAAAGAAGTAATAACTCCAAGAGCAGCTAATGCTAATCCTAATTGCATGTGTAAAGAGTTTGTAATTGTTTCGTATAAACCAATATGTCCTCTTCCTAATCTTCCACCTGGTGGACGGTGAGCTTCAAGAATTTCTTTCATACTGTGACCAATACCAAAATTAGTACGGTACATGTGTCCAGCAATAATGAATAATACAGCAATAGCTAAATGGTGATGAGCAATATCTGTTAACCAAAGAGATTGAGTTTGAGGGTGGAAACCACCTTTAAACGTTAAAATCGCAGTTCCAGCTCCTTCTAATGTGTTATAAACATGTGCTGCAGTATCTGAATTTTCTGCATAAGCACTCCAGTTTCCAGTAAAGAATGGAGTAAGTCCTTCCGGATGTGGTAATGTTGTTAAGAAATTATCCCATCCAACATGAATTCCTCTAGATTCTGGAATTGCTACATGAACTAAATGACCAGTCCAAGCTAATGAACTAAAACCAAATAAACCTGAAAGGTGATGGTTTAAGCGTGATTCATTATTTTTAAACCATGCGATACTAGGTTTAAATTGTGGTTGAAGATGTAACCATCCTGCTTGTAAAAGAGCTACAGAAACAATTAATAAGAAAATTGAACCAACATATAAATCTTGGTTTGTTCTCATACCAATTGTATACCACCATTGGTAAACACCAGATAAAGCAATGTTTACTGGATAAATAACTCCACCTCTAGTAAATGCTTTTAACGCAGTTTCACCAAAATGTGGATCCCAAATTCCATGAGCAATAGGTTTTACTTTAAGAGGATTAAGAATCCATTGTTCAAAGTTTCCTTGCCAAGCAACGTGGAATAAATTCCCAGCTGTCCAAAGGAAAATAATAGCAAGGTGACCAAAATGTGAAGCAAATATTTTTTGATATAAAGCTTCTTCAGAAATATCATCATGACTTTCAAGATCATGAGCAGTTGCAATACTATACCATATACGGCGAGTAGTCGGGTCTTCACTTAGTACCTGACTAAACTTAGGGAATCTTGTTGCCATTGATAAAACTCCTTTACCTTTTATATTTTTATTTATGTAATAAGTTACAAATTATGTAAAAACCATTAAACTCAGAAAGCTTTAAATAGGTTTTGAAAATCAGAATGAAAGTAAATTAACTTACTGAAACAATACGAGCAAGGAAGAACGCCCAAGTTGTACCAATTCCACCAAGTAAGTAGTGAGCTAAACCAACAGCACGACCTTGTGTAATACTTAATGCACGAGGTTGAATTGAAGGTGCTACTTTTAATTTGTTATGAGCCCAAACAATAGATTCAATTAATTCTTGCCAATATCCACGACCACTGAATAAGAACATTAAACTAAATGCCCAAATGAAGTGTGCACCTAAGAAAATTAAACCGTACGCAGATAACGCAGATCCGTAAGATTGAATTACTTGTGATGCTTGTGACCATAAGAAATCTCTTAACCAACCATTAATTGTTGTAGAACTATTTGCAAAGTTTCCTCCAGTAATGTGAGAAATTGCTCCTTGAGGTGTTACAGATCCCCAGATATCAGATTGCATCTTCCAGCTGAAGTGGAAAATAACAACAGAAATCGAGTTATACATCCAGAATAAACCTAAGAAAACATGATCCCAACCAGAAACTTGACATGTACCACCACGTCCAGGTCCGTCACAAGGGAAGCGGAATCCTAAATTTGATTTGTCTGGAATTAATCTTGAGTTACGAGCGTATAAAACACCTTTTAATAAAATTAATGCTGTTACGTGAATTGTAAATGCATGAATATGGTGAACCATAAAGTCTGCCGTACCTAAATTCATAGGAACTAAAGCTACTTTTGAACCTAATACAACTGGATCTCCACCAAAAATATAACTCGCTGTTGCTAATGCATTTGGAGATGTTGTTCCAGGAGCTGCTGTATGTAATCCTTGGATCCATTGAGCAAAAATTGGTTGTAAAGAAATTGCTTTGTCTGAGAACATATCTTGAGGACGTCCTAACGCTTGCATAGTATCGTTGTGAACATATAATCCAAAAGAGTGAGTTCCTAAGAAAATACAAACCCAATTTAAGTGAGAAATAATTGCATCTCTATGACGAATAACTCGGTCTAATAAATTGTTGTAGTTTACTGTCGCGTCGTAATCACGAACCATAAAAATTGATCCATGTGCTGCACCACCAACAATACAAAACGCACCAATCCACATATGATGTGTGAATAATGATAATTGTGTCGGATAATCAATTGCAATATACGGATACGGTGGCATTGCATACATGTGGTGTGCAATAACAATTGTTAAAGATCCTAAAGTAGCTAAGTTAATTGCTAATTGAGCATGCCATGAAGTTGTTAAAACTTCATAAAGACCTTTGTGACCACTTCCTGTAAATGGACCTTTGTGAGCTTCAAGAATTTCTTTCATACTGTGCCCAATACCAAAGTTTGTACGGTACATATGACCAGCAATGATAAATAAAACACCGATTGCTACATGGTGATGTGCCGCATCTGTTAACCATAAACTTGCAGTTGTTGGATTTAATCCACCTTTGAAAGTTAAGATATCAGAATATTTAGACCAATCTAAAGTAAAGAAAGGAACTAAGCCTTCTTTAAAACTTGGATATAAAGTACTAATGAATTCACGGTTAATTAAAAGTTCGTGTGGATCTGGTAAATCTTTTGGATCCATTCCAGAATCAAGTAACTTATTAATCGGATTTCCAATATGAATTTCATGCCCAGCCCATGATAATGAACCTAATCCTAATAGTACTGAAAGGTGATGATTCATCATTGATTCAGCATTTTGGAACCATTCTAATTTTGGAGCCGCTTTGTGGTAGTGGAACCAACCAGCAAAAACGCAAAGTCCAGACATTACAAGAGCACCTAATGCGATACAATAAAGTTGTTGTGGTGTAGTAACACCTTCTGCACGCCAAATTTGGAACCATCCAGAAGTAACTTGAATCCCTTGGAAATTTCCACCTACGTCGGCATTTAAAATTTCTTGTCCTACAATTGGCCAAACTGATTGTGAGCTTGGTTTAATTTGTAATGGATTCATTAACCATGCTGTATAGTTTGAGAAGTAAGCACCATGGAAATGCATTCCACCAAGCCAAAGGAAAATAACAGCAAGTTGACCAAAGTGAGCACTAAAAATTTTTCTAGAAATATCTTCTAACGATTTTGTTTGAGAATCAAAGTCGTGTGCATCTGCATGAAGGTTCCAAATCCAAGTTGTTGTTTTTGGACCTTTTGCTAAAGTTCTTGAGAAATGACCTGGTTTTGCCCATTTTTCAAAACTTGTTTCAACTACATCTAAATCAACAAGTACTTGCGCTTTTTTAATCTTTTTAGCTTCTTGTTCTTGTGGAGTTGTAATCATATATTAAACATCCTTAAAATTACTAATTAACTTTCTAACCACACATCGGGTTCACGTTTGATGTGAGGTTCCATTTCTTTTTATTATACAACTATTAAATGTTAGAAAAAAAATTAATAGAATTTTTCTATTTTTAATGTTTAATAATTATAAAAAATAATAATTACTTGATCTAATCAATAAAAATACAATAACATTATTATTCAGGGGGTAGATGCCCGAGCGGTTAATGGGGATGGATTGTAAATCCATTGGTTCACGCCTACGTAGGTTCAAATCCTACTCTACCCAATTTTAAATATTATCCTTTTTGATTACTTAATTGTTTTTCAAATTTTTCTAATGGTTTTTCTAATCCAAGCATTTGTGAATTACTTCTTCCTGGTGCTACCATTGGATAACAATTTTCATTTTCATTAACATTTACGTCAATAACTAAAGGTGAATTATTTTTAATTGTTTTTGTTACAGTATTTCTTAATTCTGCTACATTATTTACTTGATAACCATCAATTCCATACGCTTTTGCTACCTCAGAGAAATTAGGCATTCCATTTTTCATATACGAATTTGAGAATCTATTTCCATAAAAAGATTCTTGCCATTGACGAACCATTCCTTGCCAACCATTATTAATAATAATTAATTTAATACCTAATTGGTATTGAGCAATTGTTCCTAATTCTTGAATACTCATCTGAATACTTGAATCTCCACTGACACAAATAACATCTTGATTTGGATTAGCAACTTTTACTCCAATGGCAGCAGGTAGACCAAACCCCATTGTTCCTAATCCAGAACTTGAAACCCATTTTTTAGGTTCACAATTAATTAGTTGAGCAGACCACATTTGATGTTGTCCTACATCTGTTGTAAAAAATGCATTTTTATGAGTTCTTCCTATATGAGAAATCGTTTCTTGAGGAGAGAGTGTTTTTAGATGTAAATCTACGATATTATAACTTTCTGTTAATAAAGGATATGAGTCTTTCCATCGATAAATACGTTTTAACCAAGTTTTTGTTTGATTATTATCATTTAGATCAATATCTCTTACTTTTTTTAACATTTGTAAAAAAACTTTTCTTGTATCACCTACAATTCCTAATTGAGGACAACGATTTTTTGAAATTTCTGCCGGATCAATATCAACATGAAGAACTTCTGCATCACACGCAAATTCATCTAGTTTTCCTGTTACTCGATCATCAAACCTAGCACCTAAAGCAATTAATAAATCACATTCACTCACAGCAAAATTAGCATAAGCGGTTCCATGCATTCCTAACATTCCTAATGACAAATGGTCATCTTCATTATATCCGCTTTTTCCCATTAATGTAGTAGTAATTGGAATTTGAAAAATTTTTGCCATTTGTTGTAAAACTTTAAAACTATTACTTCTTATTACCCCGCCTCCAACGTAAAATAAAGGTTGATAAGATTCGGATAAATATGAAATAAACTTGCGTAAAATAGGTAAGTTGGTTAAGTGTTCCGTACGATAATTTTTTTCTTCAAATAAATCAGAAATTTTTGGATAAAAATAAGAATAGGTTTCTTCTAATCCAACGTCTTTAGGAATATCAATTAATACAGGTCCTGGACGTCCGTTTTGAGCTAGAAAAAAAGCTTCAGCAAGAATTTTTGGTAATAATTCTGTATTGCGAACAGTATAAGAATGTTTTACAATTGGTAACGTAATTCCAAAGATATCTGTTTCTTGGAAAGCATCCGTTCCAATAAAAGTTCGTCCAACTTGTCCAGTAATTACTACCATAGGAATAGAATCCATTCTGGCATTTGCAATTCCTGTTACTAAATTTGTTGCTCCTGGACCTGAAGTTGCGAAACAAACTCCTACTTTATTTGTTGTTCGTGCATATGCATCAGCAGCATGGGCAGCACTTTGTTCGTGTCTTACTAAAATATGTTTGATTAATCCAGATTTTTCCCAATGATATAATTCATCATAAATAGGTAGAATTGCTCCTCCTGGATAGCCAAAAATATGTTCTACCCCATTTTGAACTAAACTATCTATTAAGATATACGCACCCGTGCGTAAACAATTATTTTTCAGATTCATAATATTTAAATAAATTATAACTTTTTCGAACCCTGTGAGTTCAATTTTCAAACCCTATGGAAATCCAGTAACCCCGAGAACCTTTTGGGTTCTAAGGGTTCTCTCGGTTCTCTAGGGGTTTCTTAAAACCTACTATGTTT
>CANBQT010000102.1 GCA_947371755.1 Chitinophagaceae bacterium | reverse complement strand
ATATGCTTCTTCTAGGGATATAACCTCTAGATTACAAGAAGAAAGCACAAGAAAAGATGAGTTAGATAGATTGAATAAAATTTCATCTCAACTCCCAGGAGTAGTATACCAATATGTCAGAAAAAGTGATGGAAGTTCTCATTTTCCATATGCAAGTGAAGGGATCCGTGATATATATAAGGTTAGTCCCGAACAAGTTTTTGAAGATGCTTCAATTGTTTTTAGAAAAATCCATGAAGATGATTTAGAGGGCGTTGTACAATCAATCAACACTTCAGCTGACAAATTAACTGTTTGGCAGCATGAATATCGGGTAAAAGATGAAGATGGTTCTTTTCGTTTACTTTATGGAAGCGCAATTCCTCAAAAACAAAATGATGGAAGCGTTTTATGGCATGGATTTATCACAGATATCACTAGGCAAAAAAGGGCAGAAAGCATACTCGTGGAATTATCTGATAGATTCAAACATATTTTTGATTTGCATAGCTCAGTAATGTTACTAATTGATAATGATTCCGGAAATATATTGGATGCAAACATTGCTGCTTCTGAATTTTATGGCTACGGAAGAGAATCGCTTCGTAGTATGAATATCTCTGAAATTAATATATTAGATAGGGAATCATTAAGAATCGAAAGAGAATTAGCGGTTTTTGAGAAAAGAAATTATTTCCTTTTCATTCACAAGCTTTCCAATGGAGATTTAATTCCCGTTGAAGTACATTCAACACCCGTAATGATAAACGGGAAAAAAACTTTGTTTTCCATTATTCATGATATTTCAGAAAGAGTAAAAAATGAAGAATTGGTTAAACTGTTTACTAATAAGCTACAAAAGATTAATTGCGATTTAGAGGCATTTGCATACATAGCAAGTCATGATTTAAAGGCTCCCCTCAATGCAGTGAATGGTTTAGTAGGATTATTAATGCACAAAAACAGTAACCTGATAATAGAAAAACAGGATGAATACTTACTTCAGATTAATAATGTAGTTAAGCAAATGAATATGTTGATTACTGATCTATTACAATTTTCAGTGATTGGTAATAATACTGATTCATTTGTTGAAGTTGATGTTAATCATTTATTATTTAATATACATGAATTTTTCGATGAATTAATTTCACAGAATAATGCAGAATTTATCATTCATACATTACCTATTATTAAAGCCAATAAAACATTATTGAATGAATTGTTTATGAATTTGATTGGTAACGCATTAAAGTACCACAGATCAGATAAACGACTAATTATTGAAATTGGATATAATGAAAATAGCGATAAGCATGAATTTTATGTGAGAGACAATGGAATTGGTATTGCACAAGAAAATATTGTTAAATTATTTGTGATGTTTAAAAGATTAAATGCTGCTTCTGAATATCCCGGAACGGGGATTGGTCTGTCACTTTGTAAAAAAATTGTAGAATCCCATAATGGAGATATTTGGGTTGAATCTGTTTTTGGTGAAGGAAGTACATTCTATTTTACGATCGAGAAATAGGAAATTATCATTTCAAATGAGAAAATGATCAAGCAAATAGATTTGCAAAGATGATTTTTATTTTGGCATAAGCAATACTGGGAACTTTCTATCTTTAATACATCTAACTTCAGTTGTTCAAGAATTATAACGAATCATGAAAATTATATTTTTAGTAATTAGTTTTTTGTTTTCTCAATATTCTTTTTGCCAATCCTTCAAAATCAATGAAAAGGTAGTTCTATCTATCATTGAAAAAAACAAGCAAAATGTAGATGCTATTCAACAATTATTGTTAGTTATCAATGATAACGATACTTCTAACAAAGCAATACTTGTGGCCCTGGAGAAAAGAAACAAAAAATGGAAAATACAATTTGATCCTATGCTGGCAAGTATTGGGAGAAATGGATTTGCTCTGCCAGGAAAAAAAGTGGAAGGAGATGGGAAGTCACCTACAGGATTGTTTCAGTTAGGTCAATTATTTACTTATGAGAATTCAGTAAATACCAGATTGCCCTTTATTCAAACATTTGACGATGATAAATGGATCGACGATTCCAATAATGTCGACTATAATAAATATATTAAAGGCAATACAACTGCTACTTCTTTTGAACATCTTCATTTATCGGGAATCTATTATAAATATTGTATGGTAATTGAATACAATACTCATCCGGTTGAAAAAGGAATGGGAAGTGCAATCTTTTTTCATGTGGCTGATGAGAAATATAGCCCTACTGCTGGATGTGTGGCCATCAAGGAAACTGATATGAATAAAATACTTTCCTGGATGAAGCCCAATCTGAAAAGAGCGATTTTAATGGGGAACATTAAACATTTATAATTCCAATAACTATACAAACCAAAAGAGTATTTAAATGAACTCTTAACAAAGCTTATTATTTTTGGTAAGAAGATTGATGGAGATCCTGTAACTTAATAAATATTATCTTATCTAGATTTTTTAAACTTTGAACTAACCCACATGAACAGAAGATTATTTTTAGAAAGAAGTTCATTAGGAATTATTGGATTACAGACTTCTGCCTTTCAAAAATTGATTACCACTGAATCTAAAACATTTGTTTATATAAGTTCATGGACTAAAGGAGCTCCAGGGCAAGGTGGTGAAGGTGGAATTCATGTTTTTTCATTCAATCACAATGATGGTTCGCTGAAGCATATTCATTCTATTGAATCAGAATTAAATTTTGGAAATATCTGTATTTCCCATGACAATAAGTTTCTGTTTGCTGTAGAAGAAATCAAAGATTTCAATCACAAAACCAGCAGTGGTGGAGGTGTTTATGCGTACATTATAAACCAACAAAACGGATCTTTAAGTTTTATCAATAAGCAACCCACCATGGGCGCGTTTCCCTGTTACCTTTCAGTTGATAAGGAAACGAAACTTTTGGTCATTGCCAATCACGGGTCGTACGATTCAATCATGAAAACTGTTAGGAGAGAGAATGGGAATTATGAAGTAATAAAAAATTATGATGATGGGAGCGTTGCTGTATTTCCTATTAATGAGGATGGTTCAATTAGTCCGATCACTTATTTAGATATTCATGAGGGTAGTGGAACACATCCTTTTTTTCAGCAAAGCCCCCATCCTCACGCCGTAATATTTAGTAAGGATGATTCTTTTGCAGTAGTTTGTGATAAAGGTAATGACAGCATTACGTTCTATTCAGTGGATAAAAACAACAGTAAATTATCTGTCAAGACAGTTTATAAAACTACGGTTGGTGTTGGGCCAAGGCATGCCGTTTTTCATCCTCATGCACCTTATCTTTTTGTAATTAATGAAGCTGTTTCTTCTTTAACTTCTTATCGCTTTGATGCAATAAATGGAACTATCACCGAAATTAATACTTTACCTACTATCCCCTCCTCATTTATTGATACCAATTATCCAGCCGATATTAGAGTACATCCAAACGGGAAATTTATATATGGAAGTAATAGGGGACATGATAGTATCGTTTCATTTGAAATAGATCAAAATATTGGTAAATTAACTAATCCGTTATTTACGGCAATACAAGGTAAAACACCTCGCGAATTTAATATTACCGCATCAGGAGATTTGATGTTAGTCGGTAACCAAGATACAAATACTGTTAGCTGCTTTTCTATTGATGCGAAAAATGGCGCTCTGAAATTTTTAAAAAAGACAGATAATATTCCAAAACCTGTATGCATTCAGTTTTTAAATTCATAATACTTCTATTTGCGGCATACTATTTGTTCATTGATTAAAATATAATTTTAATCTATAAATTTGAGACATGAAGAAAATGATACTGTTTTCTGTATTACTGTTTTGCTTTTCTATCTCCAATCATTTATTCGCACAAAATGCTACCCTTCAAAATGTATACACTGAACAAAAATGCGATGAGCTAGTGCATCGTCTTTCGGATTCACTGATGCAAATTACGGGTGATGTTAAGGCTAACTATGTTCGGATAAATGAAATGACTAACCGCGTGACACATCAATTTGTGGCTGAATTTGAAAAAGATTTAGGTAAACCAGTAAAAGGGGATGATTTTAAATTTCTATGGCAACAATCTAAAAAATGCATCAATGAACCAGGAACGTTAGGTGGGGCGAACGTTTGTAGTAGCTGTGTGGGTTCTGGCTATAGAATGTGTGACTATTGCCATGGAAGAGCTAGTGAACCCTGTAAAATTTGTAATGCAACCGGGATCATTTTCTCCAACGGCAATAAGATTAGCTGTATACAATGTCAAAGTACCGGTTATCGGAATTGTTTAAAATGTAATGGCGTGGGTGATTTAAAATGTACCGTTTGCAATGGTACAGGACACGTGAAATGATTTGAAATATACAGTTATAACCAAATAAACTTAGCATAAGCTGAAATGACCACAATTGAGTTGTTTCAGCTTTTTTGTTGAAATACTTTCGGGAGAAAGAGAGATTTTGTTCAATGTAAGGGTCAAATCATTACTTTTGTATACTATACTAAAATAGTAGATTAATAAAATTGGGTCACCAGTCAACATTTATGAACAACCTAGATTCCTCGAATTCTCCTAAAATCGGCAATTCCTTATTTCCGATTTTTATTAAACTAGATCAGGTTCATTTATTATTGGTAGGGGCTGGGAATGTAGGCTTGGAAAAATTTTCAGCCATATTAAGAAATTCCCCTCATGCGAATGTGACGATTGTGGCAACTTTTATTTCTGAACAAATTGAAGCACTTACAAAAGATAATGCGCGTATTGATTTTTTCAAACGCCCATTCTTAGACTCTGATCTGGATGGAAAAGACATTGTTATCTGTGCAACCGATAATAAGGAACTACACCAACATATTTATCAGCTAGCGAAGGAAAAAGGTATACTGATTAATGTAGCTGATACCCCAGAACTATGTGACTTTTATCTGGGAAGCATTGTTCAAAAAGGTGATTTGAAAATAGCCATCTCCACCAATGGGAAATCTCCCACTATTGCGAAGAGAATTAAAGAAGTGATGAATGATATTATTCCAAATGAGGTAGACGAAGTGTTGACCAATATGGAACAGATCCGTAATTCGATTCATGGAGATTTTGATGAAAAAGTGAGGCACTTAAACGAATTGACCAAAGTACTAGTGTCTAAGCAGACCATCATGGACAATACAAAAGTCCAAACAAAAAAATGGCAAAAAATAGTGCTGTATTGTTTGCTGGCCTTTGTTGTGATCATGGTTTCACATGGGTTATTATCCCTGATCCAATTTGGTAGCCTATTGGAAGAAATGAAGGGAAGTATCGCAACCATCGACTTCAATGCATTTTTATTGATGTCCTTAACTGGTTTTTTTGCACAAATGATTGATGGCTCTATGGGATTAGGATACGGTACTATTTCAACAACGATACTATTAGCAATGGGAGTTCCTCCTGCAATTGTAAGTAGCCGTGTTCACTCGGCAAGGGTTTTTTCAAGCGGGGTTTCGGGATATAGTCATAATAGATATGGTAATATCAATAAGAAACTTTTTCGAACTATCGTATGGCCTGGGGTCATTGGTGCAATCATAGGGGCAGGCCTAGCAGTATTTGCTCAAAAATATAATGTTTCATGGGTAAGAATTCCATTGTCGATCTATACTACCTACTTAGGTTATTATATCATCAGAAAGGCTTTTAACAAAAGGAATAAAGAAGCAAAAGTTAAACGTGCAGGCTGGTTGGCAGCTATAGGAGGTTTTATGGATGCATTTGCGGGAGGAGGCTGGGGAGCATTGGTAACAAGCACTTTGATCTCAAAAAGGAAATCTCCCCGATATGTAGTAGGGTCGGTTTGTCTGGCAGAATTTTTTGTTGTTTTTGCAAGCGCTGTAACATTCTTTATCTTATTAAAACACCTTCCGATATTCGAAGTATTGGGTTTAATTCTTGGGGGAGTGATAGCGGGTCCTATTGCTGCTAAGTTAGTAGGTAAAATACCAATTAAAACCATGTATATACTGGTAGGTTTGCTGGTAGTATTAACCAGTCTCTTTAC
>CANBQT010000101.1 GCA_947371755.1 Chitinophagaceae bacterium | reverse complement strand
CCATCAACAGAACTCTGTAACTCTGTTGGAAAAGGAGCAGACATCAGGTTTTCAATCGTAACCTGAGCTTGCAAGCAAGTAAACAAGAAAAATACCGTTGCTGTAATGATGAGTTTTTTCATACTATCAAGATAAGAAATTTGTATATTCATTACTCCCATTATTATACACCAAAACTTATTTATGCGCATTAACTCTCTTTTCAAAAGCATAATACTATTGTTTGTGTTAGCTATTGCTAGTCAAACAAAATCCCAAGGAACCAGATTACTACGCGAACCAACTATTAGCAATAGTGCTATTGCCTTTGTGTATGGAGGCGATATTTGGGTAGTTAATAAAAACGGTGGTGATGCCAAACGCATCACCAGTACCCCAGCTGTTGAGGAAGATCCGCATTTTTCTCCCGATGGAAAAACAATTGCCTTTACCTCGAACCGTTCTGGTATTTATGCAGTATATATTGTTTCGGCTGATGGTGGAATACCTACCAGACTCACCTGGTTTCCAGCAGCATCATATGCCAGAGGCTGGAGCCCTGATGGTAAAAAAATATTATACGCTTCATACCGCGAAACCGCACCCACAAGCTATTGCAGACTATGGACGGTTCCGGCAACTGGTGGACCATCTACCATTTTACCAGCACCCTTTGCTTACGATGGCGCCTTTTCTGGTGATAGTAAAAAATTAGTGATTGATCGTGTTACGCGCTGGGATGTAGAGTGGCGCCATTATCGTGGTGGGCAAAATACACCCATCCGAATCATGGATCTGAATTCATTGTCAGAAAAAGAAATTCCAAGTAATAGTACCATTGATCAGAATCCAAACTGGATAGGTGATGATGTATATTTTACTTCTGATCGCAACTTCATCACCAATGTATTTGCTTATCAATCTGCAACAGGAACTGTAAAACAAATCACAGAAATTTCAAAAGGAGATATCAAATGGCTTTCTGGCAATGGAAAAGAATTGGTATTTGAGCATAATGGTTATTTGCACTTGCTTGATCCAATCAGTGGTAAAAGCAAACAACTTGAAATAAATGTGAGTGGCGATTTTCCATGGTCTGAAAACAAATGGGAAAATGTAACTACCCGCGCAGAAAATGCGTCCTTATCTCCCAGTGGTAAACGTATCATTGTAGAAGCAAGAGGTGAGATCTTTACAGTACCCGTAGAAAATGGTAATACCCGTAATATCACACAAAGCTCTGATGCTGCAGATCGCAGACCTCTCTGGAGCCCCGATGGAAAACAAATTGCCTGGTTCTCTGATAAAGGTGGTGAATCTTATGCGCTCTATATTACAGACCAGGAAGGCAAAACAACAGCACGTAAAATTTCCATGGGTGAATCAACATTAGCCTGGACACCTTGTTGGTCGCCCGATAATAAATACATTGCTTTCGTAGATAATGCAGTTCGCATCAAAGTAATTGAACTCGCTACAGGAAAAATTACTCTGGCAGATATCGGTGGTGCCAATATTGAAAGAGAAAATATGGCGTTGAGCTGGTCGCCCGATTCTAAATGGTTAGTCTATACCAAAACTGCTCCCAATAATTTTAGAAGAATCACTGTTTGGAGTTTAGAAACTGGTAAAGCTACTGCTATCACAGATCCTATGGGTGATGCCATTGCTCCTTCATGGGACTTAGGTGGCAGATACCTTTATTTCTTAGCAAGTACGAATAAAGCACTCGGATCTGGCTGGGCAAATACCAGTAGCATGGCTGCCAAACCAAGTTTCGCAGCTTACCTAATTGTACTTCGTAAATCTGATCCTACAGCTTTTCCTTTAAAGAGTGATGAAGAACCTGATAGTACCAAAGAGGTAAAAAAACCAAAAGACACCACGAATGCCAAAGCTGTAAAAATTGATTTCGACAATATCGATCGTAGAACATTGGCGCTTCCTTCAGTAGCAGAAGCAGAATATGAACAAACTTTAAGCGGACCAAAAGGCAGCGTCTTTATTACTGAAGGACCAAGCATCAGTAAGTTTACCATCGAAACAAAAAAATTAGAAGAGTTTGCAAAAGGAACCGATGTAAGCGTTTCTGCAAATGGCGAAAAAATATTGTTCAAATCGGGTGAAAATTGGAAAGTTGTTTCAACTGCCAATCCTCCCACTCCGGCACAAGGAAACGTAACAGTGAATTTGCAAATGCAACTCAATCGCTTAGACGAATTCAAGCAAATTCTTACAGAAGCATGGCGCTATGAACGCGACTACTTTTATGATAAAAATTTACATGGTAGAGACTGGCAGGAAGTATATGATTACTATATTCCGCTCGCTCCTTATATCAAACACAGATCTGATCTAACTTATGTACTCGATCAGATTGGCGGTGAATTATCTGTAGGACACAGTTTTGTGGGAGGCGGCGATTTTCCTGCAACTGATAAAAATACTGCCAGCGGTTTAGGGGCCGACCTGGTTCAAAATAATGGTCACTGGCAAGTAAAACGCATTTATAATACCGAGAGCTGGAACCCAAGCCTATCAGCACCTTTAGCTCAACCCGATTTAAAAATTGAAGAAGGAAATTATATCCTGGCAGTAGATGAAAAAACACTAACAGCAGATACTGATCCTTATCAACTATTAAACGGAAAAGCTGGTTTGCAAACTACTTTATTGGTCAATAATAAAGCATCCGAAGAAGGTGCATGGACCATTAAAGTAACACCTATTGCATCCGAAGGTGCATTAAGACAACGTGCATGGGTAGAAGATAATCGCAGAAAAGTATCTGAACTTTCCAATGGAAAATTAGGATATGTATGGGTGCCTAATACTGGTGGCCCGGGTTTTGTTTCTTTTAACCGTTACTATTTTGCTCAGCAAGATAAAATGGGTGCCGTAATAGATGAACGTTTTAATGGTGGTGGATTATTGGACGATTATATGGTGGATCTGATGGTTCGTCGCTTACGCGCAGGAGCCACCAATGAAGTTCCAGGCGGAACGCCATTTAATTTACCTTCAGGTATACTCGGACCAAAAGCATTGTTGATCAATGAACTTTCTGGTTCAGGCGGCGATTTCTTCCCCTGGGCTTTTCGTCATCAAAAAGTAGGACCATTAATTGGTACTCGTACATGGGGAGGTTTGGTAAAATCTTCTGTACACTATTCATTAGTCGATGGCGGTTATATCACAGCACCTGATAATGCCATCTTTGATCCTGCTGCTAATAAATGGATCGCAGAGAATGAAGGTGTGGCGCCAGATATTGAAGAAAAAATTGATGCGGCATCTGCAGCAAAAGGACAGGATCCTCAATTGGAACGGGCAGTAAAAGAAGTATTGTTATTATTGGAAAAAGATTCTAAACCAACGGTTACACATCCTCCTTATTCAACCCCTGCGAAGAAAAGTCAAAAGTAAAAATTTAAAAATCAAAAATAAGTCTCGGTGATTCAGTTCATCGAGGCTTTTTTATTGTATAGATACGGCGCATTCACTAAATTTATAAATGAAAAAGATTTTCTTATCTATTGCTGCTGCATTGGTATTCATTAGCAGCCATGCGCAAGACATTCCTTATAAAACATGTAATAACTGCTGGAACCGCGATTCATTGGGTAACCATCGTGTAGTGGTGCTTGTTGAAAAAGATAATGAAGTAGCAAAAGTGGTAATCCCATGGAGAAGAAGAGATAATCATCCAGAGAGTATACGCATCATCATTCAAGATGCGAAAACATCTAGAAAAGTTTTAAATCATATCGAAAAAAACATCAGCAGAGAGTCGGCCGAAATTTATTTCGAAGCCATTTCTGGAAAAGGGACTTACTATATCTATTATCTTCCTCTTAAAAATGAAGGTCGCTCCAATTACCCCAGAGGCGTTTATTTAAAACCTGAGAATACAGCAGAATCTAACTGGTCTTATAACAATACTGCTGATGCTAAAGTGCAGTCATTTGAATCCATCGATGAATTGAATAGTTTTTACCCGATGGAAGTAATTGCTACTAAATCTGAAACTGCATCACTCATAGAAAAATCAAAAAACAAGGATTTTATCGTTTTCCCTGAAGATCGTTTACACCCAATCAAGATGACGCAGGATCTTCCAAAAAAATGGATCGATGCTGGTATTCAAAATCAACTGAAAGGAACAGCTGATAAAGGCGAATGGTTTGCATTTCAGTTGGGATTATTAGCCTTGAAAGATCAATCATCCATTGAAATCAATTTCTCTGATCTGAAAAATGCTGCTGGAAATAGTATTGCAGCAAAACAAATCAGCTGCATCAATTTAACAGGTACCACTTACGATGCAAAGCCATTAAAAAAAACAGTATCCGTTAATGCAGGAAATATTCAGGCATTCTGGTGTGGGGTGGATGTTCCTAAAACCACAGCCGCAGGTACTTATTCAGGAACCATCAGTATTGGAAATAAAGCCAACAAAACAAACATTCAGTTTCAATTAACTGTAAGTAATTCTGTAGCTTTTAAAGCTGGCGAAAATGAACCTTGGAAACAAACCAGATTAAAATGGTTGAATTCTACATTGGCTCAGGAAAATAAAGTGATCGCACCTTATACTCCTATCAAACAAAATAAAAACGAACTCAGCATCCTGGGCAGAAAAATAATTTTGAATAATGATGGTTTACCCAAACAGATTCAAACTTATTTCAATTCCGAAATGACCGACCTGGTTGCTTCACCAAAAAATATTCTCAGCAATCCCATTCGGTTTTTATACAACTATGCTAATCATGCAGATCTTAAAACAGAAGCACTAAAATACACGCAAGAACAGGAAGGAAAAATCAGCTGGGAATCTCTCAGTAAAAACAATCAACTAAGCATGCTCGTAAAAGGTTCTTTAGAATTCGATGGCATGATGGTGTATGATGTTACTGTTACTGCTCTAAGCGACCTTAGTTTGAATAATATCGGTATGGAAATTCCTTTTACCAAAGAGTCTTCCAAATACATGATGGGCCTTGGTTTAAAAGGAGGTAAAAGACCCGACACCTTCCTTTGGAAATGGGAAGTTGCTACCAAAAATCAGGATGGTGCATGGATTGGTGATGTGAATGCAGGTTTGCAATATTCCTTACGCGATGAAAACTATGTGCGTCCACTCAACACGAATTTCTATTTACAAAAACCTTTGCTTTTACCAAGTTCCTGGGGTAATCAAAACAAAGGAACTGTAAGTATTGAAGAAATAAATAACACTGCTCTGGTTAAAAATTATAGTGGTGCACGTGAAATGAAAAAAGGTGAATCACTACATTATAATTTCACCCTACTCATCACACCATTCCACACCATCAATACCGATTTTCAATGGGGTGCGCGGTTTTTCCACGCTTACAAACCAATCGACACCATTAAACAAACCGGTGCCACGATCATCAATATACATCACGCCAATGCCATCAATCCATGGATCAACTATCCATTTATTGAGCATCGTAAAATGAAATCGTTTATCGATTCTGCACACCTGGCTGGATTAAAAGTAAAGATCTATAACACGGTTCGTGAATTATCGAATCATGCTTATGAAACATTTCCTCTCAGAAGTCTGGGCCATGAGATTTACAGCACAGGAAAAGGCGGTGGCTATAGCTGGTTACAAGAACATGTGGGCGAAGATTATATCCCTGCCTGGTTTGTTCCTGAAATCAAAGACGCTGCTATCGTTAACAGTGGTATGAGCAGGTGGCATAATTATTATGTAGAAGGCATGAACTGGCTGGTGAATAATGTGGGCATCGATGGCATCTATCTGGATGATGTGGCATTTGACCGCATCACTATGAAGCGCATCAAAAGAGTATTAACGCATGATGGTCACCCTGGTATCATTGACCTGCACTCTGCCAATCAATTCAATAAAAACGATGGCTTTAATAATAGTGCCAACTTATACATGGAGCATTTCCCTTACTTAAATAAATTATGGTTCGGCGAATACTTCGATTATGAAAAGAATACACCCGACTTTTTCTTAACAGAAGTAAGCGGAATTCCTTTTGGATTAATGGGCGAAATGTTAGAAGGCGGTGGTAATCCCTATCGTGGTATGGTATACGGTATGACGAACCGCATGCCATGGAGTGATGGAGCTGATCCTCGTTCTATCTGGAAAGTATGGAGCGATTTCGGCATGAAGGGATCAAAAATGATCGGCTATTGGAGTGAGAACGTTCCCGCTTCTACAAATAAAGCATCTGTACTTGCTACCGTGTATAAAAAAGAAAAATCAGCGTTGATTTCAATCGCAAGTTGGTCTGAACAAACAGAACAAGTGGAATTAAAGATCGATTGGAAAAAGATGGGTATCGATCCTAACAAAGCAACTGTAACATTACCACCTATGAAAGGATTTCAAAATGGCGGTACATTAAAAATAAGTAATAGTCATATCGAACCTATTTCAATTGAAAAAGGAAAAGGTGTGATCGTTTGGATCAAGGAATAAAATCAATAGCGATGAAAAGAAAATTCTGGTTAGGGTTTCTGGCCCTGTCACTGCATGTGGTTAAGGCACAACAAACAGTTAGCGTAAAAGAATACCAAAAGGAATTCACGACCTATCCATTTTCTGATCCAGATCCTGTGCCGAACTTTTCGGCTATCTATCCCTATTTCCGTTTCGATGGATTTACAGATCAGCCCATTCAGAAAAAATGGAAGGT
>CANBQT010000100.1 GCA_947371755.1 Chitinophagaceae bacterium | reverse complement strand
TCTCTTTTTTGTTAAAGATAGCTACCTCGCTGAAGATTTATTTCAGGATGTATTTATCAAAATCATCGATACCCTCAAAAATAAGCGATATACCGAGGAGGGCAAATTTTTACCTTGGGCATTACGCATTTCACATAACCTCTGTGTGGATCATTTTCGGAAGGTTAAACGTACCCCTGCTATTAAAACCAGTGATAATAAGGACATTTTCGACGTCATTAACGTGTACGAAGAAGGTGCAGATCAAAAGATCATGCAAAGCCAGAGTCACGACAGGGTTAGAATGATGCTGGAGTTATTACCGGAAGAACAAAGAGAGATCATTGTACTTCGCCATTATGCAAACCTTAGTTTCAAAGAAATTGCCCAGATCACTAATTGCAGCATCAATACTGCTCTAGGTAGAATGCGTTACGGTTTAATCAACTTGAGAAAGATGATGGCCGAAAAACAGATTGCTTTATAAAGTCAAAAATTAAAATTCAAAAGTCAAAACGGAATTAAGTTCTGTTTTGACTTTTTTTATGTTCGCACTCCAACTAAAGATATTTAACTTTTGAATTTTTGACTTTTGAATTATTTTTTATCAAATGCCATTTTCATCGCGTCGAGGTGCTCGATAAATTTCTGTACATCCTGATCATAACCATAATTAATGTTACTTAATGGATTGCCATTGAGGTCTAAAAACTTATAGAGTGGCTGCGCGTTGAAACCAAATTTCGTAACCTCGTATTCAAGATTTAATTCACCTACAGTTGTTATCTTTTGTCCTTTAGTATTCAATACCTGCTCTTCGTCTGACAGTTCTGTTGACTCATCCACGTATAAACTGATCAACACAAAATTTTCTTTGATTCTTTTTAAAACCTCAGGATTTTTCCAAACCTGCTCTTCCATTTTTCTGCAATTAGCACAGGAATGCCCAGTAAAATCTAGCATCACAGGTTTATTTAAAGCTTTTGCAGCAGCCATTCCTTCTTTAAGATCGAAGTAAGCAGTAAGGCCGAAAGGCACTTCTAATTTGTCTACATACTTAACAGGAGGTATTGCATTTGTAACATCGGGTTTGGAATAACTACTACCGGTATTTAATTTATCAATCTTGTATTCCAGATCTTCCAGGTTGAATTCCTGAGTAGTAGCAGGTGGAATAAATCCACTCAATAATTTAAGTGGCGCACCCCATAAACCTGGTATCATATATAAAGAAAAACAGAAAGCTATAATCGCAAAGAAAAGGCGTGGTACACTTAAAAAAGGCAAATCACTATCATGTGAAAATTTGAGTTTACCTAATAAGTAAAGACCCATCAATCCAAAAATTACAATCCAGCAAACCAAGAAAACATCTCTATCTAATAAATGCCAATGATACACAAGATCAACATTCGACAAAAATTTCATCGCCAATGCTAATTCTATAAAACCAAAAGTAACTTTTACAGAATTCAACCATCCGCCACTTTTTGGAAGAGAATGCATCATAGAAGGGAAAAAAGCAAACAAAGAAAAAGGCAAGGCTAATCCCGCTCCAAAACCAAGCATACCAATGATTGGAGCTGAGCTAACACCATTGGTACTTGTTTGTCCAAGTAATGTACCCACTAAAGGACCCGTACAGGAAAATGAAACAATCACCAATGTCAAAGCCATAAAAAAGATACCCAATATTCCCCCCTTGCCTGCTTTTTGATCGGCTTTATTTGCCCAACTATTTGGTAGTGTTAATTCAAAAGCTCCAAAAAAAGAAATAGCAAATACAATGAAAATGATAAAGAATAAAATATTTGAAACTGGATGAGTTGAGATCGTATATAAAACTTTATCACCAAAAATAATGGTCAATAGTAAAGTGGGGATTGTATAAATAGAAATGATTGAGATAGAATACCAAACGGCATTTCTAATTCCTTCTACACGTGATTTACTTCTTTTCAAAAAGAAACTTACAGTTACCGGTATCAAAGGAAATACGCAGGGTGTAATGATAGCTAAGAGACCTGTTCCGAAACAAATCAGAAATATACTCCAAAGCGATTTTGATTTCCCTTCTGCTTTTTTACTTTCCTGAGAAGTACTTTCATTCACTGTTACAGATATATTTTCAACACCACTTGGAAATTCAGCACCTGATTTTGCCAACCATGTAAAACTTCCTTTGATTTTTTTTACAGTTTTGTCGGAAATTTTTAGCAGGTAATTATATTCCACACTATCACTAAAAAGCCTGTAAGATGCAGTACTAGCAGCATCTTTAACAATTTTCAAAATTCCTTTTTCTGAAATTGAATCAGTTGTCTTTTGATATTTAACTAATGAAGAGTCTAATTGTAAGACAGACACAAAAGGATCTTCAGCAGACCCTTTCTTTACAGAGAAGAGCTCTGTATTTTTTGCGATTCTTGCTTTTATTTGTAACAATACCAACGAATCATTAACACGTTGTGCATTAAAAGCAAATTGCACAGGTTTAATATCCTGTGCAATAACTTTGTTGAATAATATTAAGCCGAACAAAAAAAGAAGGCTATAAAAAGTTTTTTTCATGCAACTTATTGGATCTTGATATCAAATGATTTTTTTGTCGGAGGCAAACACTGACTATCATCACAAATCATATATTCTACAGTTCCGCTGATATTTGTTTTAACAGCACCTTTTAAAGTGATATTTTGAACAAACTGAACCTGATCGCTATAAAATAAAACCTGCACTCCCTTAGCACTAAAATTCTTATCCAAAGTCTTTTCTTGTTTACCCACTTCTTTAGCCTTACCTGCTGCTATAGTAACCAATGGATTTGTATTGATATTTATTTTAGTGGGTATGGGCCCGCCTTTAGGCGTGTTCTGTGAATAGATATGCCAGGGTTTAGGAACAGTGGCAGTTATTACCAATTGATAGCTGTTACCAGATTGTTTAACGGTTTCGTATTTCCAACTAACAGGGTCTTTGATTTGTGCAAAGAGAGTTGAACTAGCCATTAAAGTAAAAAGAGCAATTAATATTTTTTTCATTTTAATAAATCTAAATGATTGGAGATTTAATTTAAACCTAATAATTCAAAAACCCTTTTACCATCAAGATTACTCAATGCGGTAGAAGTGGCTCTTTCCGGATGCGGCATCATACCAAAAACGTTTTTGTTTTTATTAGAGATGCCTGCAATATTTCTGATTGCTCCATTTGGATTTGCAGCTTCATCAAATTTTCCATTCTCATCACAATATCTAAATATCACCTGACCATTTGCCTCAAGTTCATTTAATGTGGCTTCATCTGCATGAAAACGTCCTTCGCCATGTGCAACAGGAATTTTCAAAGCTTCCCCGTTCTCATTTTTTATAAAAACGTTTTTGCAAACAAATTGTTGATTCGCATTTTGCAAAAGAACACCGGGTAGCAAACCGCTTTCACAAAGTATCTGGAAACCATTACATACGCCTAATACCTTGCCACCTTTGTTTACAAATTCAATGACACTTTTCATCATGGGACTAAAACGAGCAATTGCGCCACAACGCAAATAATCTCCGTAAGAAAATCCACCGGGTAAAACGATGCAGTCTTCTGTTGTAAACATACTAAGGTCTTGGTCTTTATGCCACAACATAATCACTTCCTTACCTAGGTCGTTCTGTAAAGAATCCTGCATATCCCTGTCGCAATTTGAACCAGGAAATACCACTACTCCGAATTTCATATATAAAATATTTAATCTTTTAAAAACGGCTACTAATGATTCCAAAGATAAAGCCTGATGCGTTAAGGAATGCCTATTTTTTGATGAGTTCCCAATTATTGTGAACAATTAATACAACCCCTGCCCAAAACATCAGATTAGGCAAAAATAATCGCTTGGGATATCCATAAGCGTTTGCAACAAAAGCACTTAAGGGGATCAGGCTTAAAATGGCAGTATCCATGCCTGCACCTTCAAATAAAAAGGGGGCAATCACTAGAATTAATAAAAGCACTAACATCACTGACCAGTTCTTTCTAATCTGCATCACCATCCTATTATTATATCTCTGCCAATAATACAATCCAATTAATAGAACCATCATTAAATAAGCCAGATTGATCCACACCCACAAATTGGGATGAAGTATAGGATAATGTAGATGAAATATCGGTGAATAATTAAGAATTGTTTTTATCTGGTCATTCAGAAATAAGAATGCAGTTAAAAAATAATAAGGCAACAAAACTCCCAAGAGTAATAAGATCCATTCTACAATTCTAAAAGGCCGAACAACTGCAAGGGCAAATAATACCACCATGATCAATATTGCAGTAGGATGGTATGCTAGTATGGTAAGTGACACTAACATCCCTATATTAAACAAAAGAGTTCTTGGTGATTGATTATTATAAAGTCTGCTTAATAATATAAAAATCCAGAGCACCAATGAATTACTGATAAGTGCTGCAGATATTGAACTCCACTGACTAATCATACCGGTAAATAAAATATAAGTCATCGCAGTAATATAGTTCGTTGATTGAAACATCCGAAAATCACTCAGCACCATATTCAATCGTATGGCTTGTAACAAGATGATTAATTGATAGGCAATAAATAAAAAAGTTGGAGAAATATCGGTTAAATATTTAGCAAGCAACATGGAAATGAATCCATCATTATTATTCACCATTAAAATAGGTGCATTTATAAATAATTGCGCATGAACAGCAATACTCAGTAAAATGAGAAAAAAAATATTAATGATTGATTTGTCGCGAAAAATAAATACCACAGCTTAATAATTAAAATTCAACTTTTGCAAAACAGGTAGCACCACGTAATTGACAAGGAACGATTAATTGTCTTGCTCCAACTTGTTTCGCATGGCGAGGCATGAACTCATATCCATTTTCGAGATTTTTGAATGTTGGATTTCTATCAATTTGTCCATCCGGAGAAAGACTCTGATCAGTTAACATCATGTTTCGTTTCTCTTGTATATTAAAAAGGAAATGTGCTTTGTCGCCTGTGTTCAAAACTCCATATCCGATGAAATTATCTGTATTGTCATCGTATTGTGATTTTCTGATCACATTACTCCATTCAACTTTTCCTGCGGCATTAAAAGACATCAGAACTACATTGTCGGCATAATACCTCGTTACAGTATTGTTTGAATATGAATTGTATCTACCCCAGGGATAATAACCAAGTGGAGAATAATAAGAATAATAATCCATCGACATGGGAGAATAATAAGGAGAACCATTTAGATAATCCCATCTCGTCATGGTGTTCCCTTTTGTGCTACTATATGCAGATTCAGCTGCTATAAAAAAACCTCCGTCTTTTTTTAAAATAATATTCTTCAGAAAGAAATCATTGAATGCAGTTTTTAGGTTGCCGTCGTTCTTAGCATCTGATCTAAATTCATCTGTAAATATCGCATTGAGGGTAGACAGAGATTTGTCTTGGAATTTATCCCAAACCGCAAAATAAAGTCCATCAATATTTCCGCGTCTTTGTTTACTGTAGAAAGAACAGATAACATAATGCTTATTAATATTATCCACTTTCAAACGTATGTCGTCTAAATAAATTCCTGTAACCTTCAAATCGCGGATCAAAATGGAATCCGAATTGGCAGTTTTTGATAAGATGGAAATCTTATTGATATTATCGTTCTGTGCGGTTCCAGATCCCTTTATACAAACAAGATCTCCTTCATTGTCGAGGGCAAATTCAGTAAGAAAGTCATTTCTTTCTGGCATTTTCACAGCGACCTTTGAACGTTTTTGCAATGCGAGATCTTTAGAATAAAGAAGTGTCGTTAAAATATGCGCGCGGTCGTTTTTTGTGCTGACCTTTAAAAGCATGATCTGCTGCTTATTATCACTATTTAAAACAGTATAAATCTTTGTAGTGTTAGTGAAACTAATATCACCAGTTGTATCCAATAAAATAGGCTTATCGATTATTTTACCCTTTTGATCCAGCTTGGCCGCCATGGCATAATACACACCTTTCTTTTGATATTGATAAAATATATAGATAAAATCTGGATACTGAATAATGTCTACATCCTGAACTTTTTCATTGATAAAATCCAGTTTATTTTTCTCTATTTGTTTCATATCCGCGTCTAAAACAGAGATAAAATGCATGTTTTGGTAACTCTTATAAACTAGGATATTCCCATTCATTTTCCCAACCACTTCAAAATTGATGGTTCTTGAATCGTCTTTGTCGGGCTCTGAATATACAATCCGCTGTGCCTGTAAATCAGCGCATACCAATAATAAGCCGACAAACAATAGGAAATAGGTTTTTTGCATCAGGAAAATAATTTGTCTTTCAAATGTACGGTAACTAACATTTATCTATATGCAAATAAAAAGTAAAAGATTAGTATAAGATAAAGTCAAGAAATACATAATGACATTGTTTTTACGGCTACATTTGGGTTATAAAACCATTTTTATCCTAACCCACCAATTGTGAGCAAGCAATTTAACAAGGTAACCACCGCCGGTCTGATCATAGCGTTGGGCATCATTTACGGAGATATCGGAACTTCTCCCCTTTACGTATTAAACGAAATCATAACTGGCAGAGTTATTTCAGAAGAACTGATTTTGGGCTCTTTGTCCTGTATTATCTGGACTTTGACACTTCAAACCACCGTAAAATATGTGATTCTTACCCTCAAAGCGGATAATAGAGGTGAAGGTGG
>CANBQT010000099.1 GCA_947371755.1 Chitinophagaceae bacterium | reverse complement strand
GTATTTGTTTTGATTTTTGAATTTTGAATTTTGATTTTGAATGACTTATGGTGGTTTTGCCGAGGGTGTTCACCTCTTCCCATTCCGAACAGAGAAGTTAAGTCCCTCATGGCCGATGGTACTCGCGTTAAGCCGGGAGAGTAGGTAGCCGCCATATTTATTATAAAAAACCCGTTTATTAATTTGAATGGGTTTTTTTATGCCCCTACAGTAAAAATGAAAAAGTAAAAAGTAAAAAGTAAAAAGTAAAAAGAAGGAAGTAGGAAGTTGGAATCTGTCCTGATCCGCTTTATCAGCTTCATCCTTTTGCCATTAAAACATCCTGGTTAATACCTTTAAATGCCAACTAGATATTTTTTAGACTAAATTACTTTTACTGTGTTGAGCCATTGATTGACCAATTAATTGAAATATCTACTGATTTTTTTTTGATTTATAACTTTTATAAAAAAGTGCATCAATTTAATATCCCTTACATAAACGCCAGTCTTTTTACTTTTTAATTTTTAATTTTTACTTTTTACTTTTTAATTCCTCCTACATCAACCCTTCATCCGCAAAAGAATAATATCCTTCCTCACTTACAATGATGTGATCCATCACTTGAATATCCAGAAAGGCTGCTGCGTTTTTAATCTTATTCGTTAACTGCTCATCCGCTTTACTGGGTTTTAAATTTCCACTCGGATGGTTATGACATAAGATGATGGATACTGCATGATGATCCAACGCTTTCTTTAAAATGATACGAGGATCAGCAACAGTACCAGTAATACCACCCTCACTGATTGTTTCTTGTTGAATGATTTTGTTGGCCCTGTTCAAATACACTACCACAAAGCATTCCAGCTGCTTATGCCCCATCTCCGCCTGCAGATAGGCAGCCACATCACTGCTCTGTGTGATAGTATGTTTTTTATGAATAGACATATTTCTACGTACTCCCAATTCCAGTGCAGCAGCAATTCCAATTGCTTTTGTTTTTCCTAAACCATTTATTTTGAAATTCAGTATTTCATTTACACTTAGCATGCTGAGCTGATGAAAATTGTTATGCACATTTTCCATCAATTGCATGGCAATTTCTAAGGCAGTATTTGTTTTGTTTCCATGGTTGATGAGGATGGCCAGCAGTTCTGCATTACTCAATGTTTCTGCACCTTTTCGCATCAATTTTTCCCTAGGCTGATCATCGGCTGACCAACTTTTGATAGACGTTTTTTGCATGTTGAAATATATTCTCCTTTCAAAATACAATTTCCTCTGCTTATATCTATCTTTGCAGCACATTCCCAAGTAAGCTATGAATCCTAATGTAAAGATCTTCTCAGGAAACGGATCACAAAAACTGGCTGAAAAAATAGCACAGCGTTTTGGTGCTCCAATCGGTAAAATCAATATTCAGAAATTCAGTGATGGGGAAATTCAACCCATATTTTTGGAAAGTATCCGCGGTGATTATGTTTTTTTGGTACAAAGCACCTTTGCACCTACTGACAATCTTATGGAACTTTTGTTGATGATCGATGCTGCTAAAAGAGCATCTGCCTATAAAGTAATTGCTGTGATACCTTATTACGGTTATGCACGTCAAGACAGAAAAGATAAACCACGTGTGGCAATCGGAGCTAAACTGATCGCTACCTTATTAGAATCAGCAGGGGCAGATCGGATCATTACCATGGATCTTCACGCTCCTCAGATTCAAGGATTCTTCGACGTTCCTGTGGATCACCTGGATAGTTCAGCCATCTTTATTCCTTATATCGAACAACTTAAATTGAATAATCTTGCTTTTGCAGCACCGGACGTAGGTAGTACCAATCGTGTTCGCGAGATTGCCAGCTATTTCAATGCTCCCATGGTCATCTGCGATAAACATCGTAAGCGTGCCAATGAGATCGCTAGCATGGTGGTAATTGGAGACGTGCAGGACAAAGACATCATTATTATCGACGACATCTGCGATACTGGTGGTACATTAGGTAAAGCTGCTGGATTATTAAAAGAAAAAGGTGCAACCAGTGTTCGTGCCTTGATCACTCACCCGGTTCTGAGCGGTGCAGCTTACGAGAATATCGAAAAGAGTGTATTGGAAGAACTAGTGGTTTGCGATACGATTCCGCTGAAACATGAATCCAAGAAAATCAAAGCCATTTCAGTAGCAGATCTTTTTGCTATCGCTATCAGAAACGCCTATGAAAATAAGAGTATTACCAGCCTTTTCATCCATTCTCAATTGAGAGGAAGAGAAAAGAGTTAAATATTTATCCTATGAAAAAGCCCTTTTTAGCAGAACCCTGCTAAAAAGGGCTTTTTATTTTAGAATTAGTTCCGCTGAATGACCTATTTCCATTGATTTTTCTTACCTTCGCCGTCCAAAAAATAATAGAAAAATGAAATGAGCCCTTTCAAATGTTGGTAACAACAGCAATGAATTTTGGCGAATTCCATTTGGCAATTAAAAAAACAATAAACAGAAACAAATGAAAACAATTACAATCGAAGGACAACTGAGGACCGAACATGGCAAAAAAGCCGCCCGCCAGATTCGCTCTCAGGAGAACGTGCCAGGTGTAATTTACGGGGGTGCTCAGGAGGTAAATTTTTACGCTTCTGCAAAGGCTTTCAAGCCTTTAGTGTACACTGGTGAATTCCAATTAGCTGATGTTAATGTAGACGGTAAAACTTACCGTTGCATTTTAAAAGATCTACAATTTGATAAAGTAACTGATACTTTAATCCACGTAGATTTGTTGGAACTAGTTGACGACAAAAAAGTAATCGCAACATTACCATTGAAATTCGTTGGAACTTCAGTAGGTGTGAAAGGCGGTGGTAAATTAGTGATCAAAATCAAATCTTTGAAAGTAAAAACTTTACCTAAGTTTTTGAAAGAGACGATTGAAGTAGATATTACTAATCTGGAATTGAATGGTAACATTCGTGTGGAAGATGTGAAAGATCCAAATTTTGAGATCATGAACTCACCACGTATTCCTATTGCATCTGTTGTAATGACTCGTCAGTTAAAGCAAGAAGAAGCAACTGCAGAAAAGAAGAAATAATTCTTTCCTGGAAACATATCAAAAACGTCCCGATTGTTCGGGACGTTTTTATTTGTGGATAATGAAGATCAATCATTTTGTACTTCATCTCCAAGCAACTAATTTTGGAGCATCGTATGAATAAATTTTTAATAGTAGGATTAGGAAATATTGGTGAAGAATACCGTCATACCCGACACAATATTGGGTTTGATGTGGTATCTGAATTCGTATTGAAGCAGGGTGGATTTTTTAAGAACGATCGGCTGGCAGATGTGGCTGAAGTAAAATGGAAAGGCAAGATCTTCATCTGCATCAAACCTACTACTTATATGAATTTGAGTGGGAAGGCTTTTAAATATTGGATGGATAAAGAGAAAATTGAAATTGCCAATACACTTACCATTGTAGATGATCTGGCACTGCCCTTAGAAAAAATTCGTTTAAGGGGTAATGGAACAGATGCAGGTCATAATGGACTCAAAGACATACAACTCACTCTCGGTACCGATCAGTATCCCAAACTCAGATTCGGTATTGGTAATAATTTCCCTAAAGGCCGCCAGGTTGATTTTGTGTTAGGGAAATGGCAAGCACCTGAACAGGGCATTGTAAATCAGAAGGTTGCTAAATGCGTAGAGATCATTGAACTCTTCGCTTCTATCGGGCTTGAAAAGACTATGAGCCAGGTAAATAATTTAATATTCACATAATAAAATAGTACTATTTACAGTTATAGCTAGAGCAAATATAATTTAAGTAATCCGCCGTACCCTGAACCCAAACTTTAATGGGTTCAACCTCGATTATTTAGTTACTATTTAAACGCACGAGCTATGAAAATTTTCTGTGTAGGGCGTAATTATGCGGAGCACGCGAAAGAATTAGGCAACGAAATACCCGAAGAGCCGGTGATATTCATGAAGCCTAAATCTGCATTGCTTCAAGCTAATACGCCGTTTTATTACCCAGAGTTCTCCAACGAATTACACTACGAAGTAGAGTTAGTGCTACGCATCTCCAAAAACGGAAAATACATTCAGGAACATCAGGCAGAAAAATACTACGACGCAATTAGCGTGGGTATAGATTTTACTGCAAGAGATATTCAAGCCGAACTGAAAAAGAAAGGTCTTCCCTGGGAAAAAGCCAAAGCCTGGGATAATAGTGCTGTATTAGGTAAATGGCAGGAATTGAATCCCACCATCCTTAAAAACCCTATTCATTTTACGCTTTTGCAAAACGGAACAACTGTTCAGTCGGGCGATTCAACTCACATGATCTTTTCGTTCAATAAAATCATTGCCAACATATCCCAGTATTTCTCTCTCAATATCGGCGACCTGATTTATACAGGAACGCCTTCTGGTGTGGGAGAATGTGTAACGGGTGATTTGCTAGAAGGATATCTGGAAAATGAAAAAATGTTTGAACTAACCATTAAATAGTTCGAGTAACAAAAATGTTGACCACGAATATATTAACAAGTGCATACAAGCTGATGGTTACGGCCAAAGCTATGTCTGACACATACGACACCAACCGTCAGGTTTGTAAGTATGTGCACAGCACTTCTCGTGGTCATGAAGCTATACAAGTTGCAACTGGTTTGCAGTTGCAGAATTGCGATTGGGTGAGTCCTTATTACAGGGATGATTGTATGATGCTTTCATTAGGCTTTAGTCCGTATGAAATGATGCTGCAATTACTAGCAAAAAAAGAAGACCCATTTTCAGGAGGGCGTTCCTATTATTGTCATCCGAGTAGCAGGGATAAAAATCGTCCATCTATTGTACACCAAAGCAGTGCCACTGGCATGCAAGCGATACCTACCACTGGTTTAGCTCAGGGGTTACAATTTCTAGAACACCATAACAATACGCATTTAAGAAGAGCAACAAACGATCAATTGCCGATAGTACTTTGTTCTATGGGCGATGGTGCTATGACGGAAGGAGAGATCAGTGAAGCTTTACAATTTGCAGCATTAAAACAATTGCCAGTTGTTTACTTAATTCAGGATAATCAATGGAGCATCAGTGCACAATCCCATGAGATTTCTGCAACCAATGCCTATGAATATGCTGCAGGCTTTAAGGGATTGAAAAGAATGCAGTGTGATGGCAGTGATTTTATTCGTAGTTATGAAACCATGAACCAGGCCATCAGTTATGCAAGAACTGAAAGAAGACCGGTGTTGGTGCATGCAAAAGTTCCTTTATTAGGACATCATACCAGTGGTGTTAGAAAAGAGTTTTATAGAAGTAGAGAAGACTTATTAAAGCATGGTTTATACGATCCTATTCCAAAAATGCGTATGCTTTTAGGTAGCATGGGTATTACAGAAGGTGAGATCAACACTTTGGAAGCAGAGAGTTCTGATAAAGTGGTGTTGGATTTTAATAAGGCACAGGCAGCAGCAGAACCAGACATTAGATCAGTAGAAGATCATGTCTTTGCTCCATCTATTATAAAAGATGAAAGGGGGATCAGGGATCCAAAGAAGGGCGAGAAGGTGATGATGGTAGATGCAGCCGTGCATGCGATTGAAGAAATCATGGATGAACATCCCGAAGCTATTTTATACGGACAGGATGTGGGCAATCGGTTGGGTGGAGTATTTAGAGAAGCGGCAAATCTGGCGCAGAAATATGGCGATCATCGGGTATTTAATACCGCGATCCAGGAAGCATATATTGTTGGGTCAACCGTAGGCATGTCTGCATTGGGGTTAAAGCCCATTGTGGAAGTTCAGTTTGCCGATTATATTTATCCGGGACTGAATCAGTTGGTATCGGAAGTGTCTAAAAGTTGTTATCTCTCCAATGGTAAGTTTCCGGTACAGGTATTATTGCGTGTGCCAGTGGGTGCCTATGGTGGTGGTGGACCATATCATAGTGGCAGTATTGAAAGTACCTTATTGAGCATCAAGGGTATTAAAATAGTCTATCCTTCCAATGCAGCTGATATGAAGGGTTTGATGAAAGCAGCTTTTCACGATCCCAATCCGGTAGTGATGTTAGAACACAAGGGATTGTATTGGAGTAAAGTACCTGGAACGGATGATGCAAGGAGTGTAGAACCTGCCAAAGATTATATTCTTCCATTAGGCAAGGCAAATGTGGCTTTACATGCCGATTCAGCTCTGATAAAGCAGGGTGAGACAGTTTGTATCATTACTTATGGAATGGGTGTGCATTGGGCCAAGGCGGCCGCGGAAATGCATCCTGGGCATGTGGAAGTATTAGACCTGAGAACTTTGTATCCTTTGGATGAGGAAATGATTTACGATTGTACCAGAAAGCACGGAAAAGTGCTGGTATTAACTGAGGAGCAACAGAATAATAGTTTTGCCGAAGCATTATCGCTTCGTATTTCTAATAATTGTTACCATTTTCTGGATGCCCGGGTAGAAGTGATGGGCGCCAAGAACCTTCCAGCAGTGCCTATTAATGTGGCTTTAGAGGCAGCGATGCTCCCCACAGCGTTAAAAGTTGCTGATCGAATCAGCAAGTTATTGGCATACTAATTTTGTCATTTTACGGAAACCCCTATATTTGCACCCCGAATACGAAAGTTGTATTCATCCGGCGAGGTAGCTCAGTTGGTTAGAGCACAGGATTCATAACCCTGAGGTCTGGAGTTCAAATCTCCATCTCGCTACATTTAAAGTGAATTAGCCCATAAAACATTGATTTTGTGGGTTTTTTTATGGCCTTTAAGCAATAGAAACCAACAAAAAAGGTAGCAAAATCACTGGTATCATTTCA
>CANBQT010000098.1 GCA_947371755.1 Chitinophagaceae bacterium | reverse complement strand
ACCAGCTTGAACTAAGTCGGGACGGCAATTTGCTAAACCTTCGTCAATTACAAAATACTCTTGCTCCCAACCTAATGTTGCAGTAATTTTTGTAACGTTCTTATCGAAATAGTTAGCTACTTCAACAGCTGATTTATTCAATGCTTCCAAGGCTTTTAACAATGGAGCTTTATAGTCTAATGATTCACCAGTATAAGAAACAAAGATGGTAGGAATACATAAAGTTTTGCCATGACCTATCTCAATAATAAATGCTGGAGAAGAAGGATCCCAAGCTGTATAACCACGTGCTTCAAAAGTTGCACGAATTCCTCCATTAGGAAAAGAAGATGCATCTGGTTCTTGCTGAATTAAAGCGGCGCCATCAAATTCTTCAATAGCTGTTCCATCACTTTTTAAAGTAAAGAAACTATCATGTTTTTCAGCAGTAGTACCAGTTAATGGTTGAAACCAGTGTGTAAAGTGTGTAACACCTTTTGCCTCAGCCCAAGCACGCATCCCATTGGCAATGCTACCTGCATTTGCACGATCAATTTTTTTGCCACCTTTGATACTAGTTACAAGACTTTTATAAGCATCATCACTTAAATACTCTCTAGCAGTTTTAATAGTAAATACATTCTCTCCAAAAATGGAAGTTATTTTTGAAGAAGTTGCATTTAAACTCGTACTTCTTTCATTTGCTACCTTGTTAATAGCTTCAAATCGTAATGACATAAAGAGATTTTTAAGTTAATAGATGATTAAAGATAGCATCAAATTAAAAATGTATTTGAAAAAAATTTCCCCATCCTTGTGAAAAGATGGGGAAACAGTTATCATTTAAATATATTATAAAAAATTATACTTTGGCTGTTTTTACAGTCTTAATGATTCTTGCAGCTACCTTATATGGATCTGCAGCAGAATTTGGACGGCGATCCTCTAACCATCCTTTCCAACCTTTTTCAACTGCTCCAATAGGGATTCTTATCGATGCTCCTCTATCTGATACGCCAAATGAAAAGTCATGGATACTTGCTGTTTCATGCTTACCAGTTAAGCGTAAGTGGTTATCTGCACCATAAACCTCAATATGTTCTTTCACAAAAGGACGGAAAGATTCGCAAATAGTTTCATATGTTTCTTTATTGCCGCATGTTCTTAGCGTAGTGTTAGAGAAATTTGCGTGCATGCCAGAGCCATTCCAATCCAATGTTCCTAAAGGTTTGCAATGCCAATTGATGGATATACCATATGCTTCTCCAATTCTTTCTAATAAATAGCGTGCAATCCAGATTTGATCACCTGCCTCTTTGGCTCCTTTTGAAAAGATTTGAAATTCCCATTGTCCAGCAGCAACTTCTGCATTAATTCCTTCAATATTTAGACCAGCATCTATACATGCATCCAAATGTTCCTCCACAATATTTCTGCCATATGCATTGTTTGCCCCAACTGAACAATAATAAGGACCTTGTGGGCCAGGGTAGCCGCCTTCTGGGAAACCTAATGGTTTATTGGTTTTAGGATTCCATAAAAAGTATTCTTGCTCGAAACCAAACCAGAAATCATTATCATCATCTTCAATGGTAGCGCGACCATTACTCACATGTGCTGTGCCGTCAGAATTCAAAACTTCACACATTACTAAAAAGGCATTCTTACGAAGAGGGTCTTTTACAATAAAAACAGGCTTTAACAAGCAATCACTTGAACCACCGGGAGCTTGCTCTGTTGATGAACCATCAAATGACCACATATCACAATCTTCTAATTTGCCAGAAAAATTCTTTTCGATTTTTGTTTTGCTTCTTAAAGATTGAGTTGGTTTGTAACCGTCCAGCCAGATGTACTCCAATTTTGAAACTGACATTTCTACTTATTTAAACATTAAAAAATAAAATATATTAACTTATTTGATAGTAATTACCAAAAAGGCGTTGCAAACTTAATAATAATTAGATAATTATTTAAAATAAAATCATTAAAAAACAAAATTAATTAGTAAAACATAAATTAAATAAAAACATAATTTGATTTAAATCTTTCTATAAAACCCCAGTATTGTCTTACCAACCATGTGCCATTCGAGAATTGATTGTAATCTTGTTTGAAATTCAGCATCTTGCTTAAGTAACACTTTTGTACATTTACACCTTATTTAAAGACCAAGTAACAATAATGGAAATTACCCTTGCAACAGCTAAGCAATTAAGATTAACAGAAGAAGAATTTGAACTGATAAAACAAAAATTAGGTCGCACACCCAATTTTACTGAGCTATGTGCTTTTAGTGGCATGTGGAGTGAGCACTGTAGTTATAAAAATAGTATCAAGTGGCTGAAAACCCTTCCTCGTGACGGAGGTAGAATGCTAGTGGCTGCTGGTGAAGAGAATGCAGGCCTGATGGATATGGGTAATGGGTTTGGAGTGGTGTTTAAAATTGAAAGCCATAATCACCCTAGTGCCATTGAACCTTTTCAGGGAGCGGCAACAGGAGTGGGTGGTATACAGCGTGATATATTTACGATGGGCGCCAGACCCATTGCATCTTTGAATAGTTTGCGTTTTGGAAATATTGAAGACAATAAAACAAAACGATTATTGGCTGGTGTGGTACACGGTATTGGGCATTACGGAAACTGTTTTGGAGTACCTACAGTAGGTGGTGAAGTATATTTTGAGGATTGTTATCATACTAATCCACTTGTAAATGCCATGAGTGTAGGTATCATGCAATCGAATAAAATGATCAGTGCTACAGCTGCCGGAATTGGTAATCCTGTATTTTTTGTAGGTAGTGCTACTGGTAAAGATGGAATTGGCGGGGCAAGTTTTGCTTCTGCAGAAATTACGGCAGAGAGTACAGAAGAATTACCAGCTGTTCAAGTAGGTGATCCTTTTCAGGAAAAGAAATTATTGGAAGCTTGTCTAGAAGTAATTGATACCAATGCGATAATTGGAATGCAGGATATGGGTGCAGCAGGAATTATTTGTTCTACTGCAGAAATGAGCGCAAAGGGTGGTGTAGGTATGAGGATTGATCTGGATAAAGTTCCTACCCGTCAGCAAAACATGAAAGCTTGGGAGCTTTTATTAAGTGAGAGCCAAGAAAGAATGTTGATTGTGGTAGAAAAAGGCAAAGAAGCTTCCGTTTTAGCTGTGTTTGATAAATGGGATTTAAGCTGTAGTAAAATTGGAGAAGTAACCGGCGATGGTTTATTGAAATTTTATATGCACGGTGAATTGGAAGCAGAAATTCCAGCGTATGAATTAGTTCTTGGCGGAGGCGCACCACAATATACCAGAGAATATACTGAACCTAAATATTTTGAAAAGATCAAAGCATTCGATCCGAATAGCATTGCTGATACAACTGATATCAAAGCAGTGGCGGAGCAATTGATTCAAATACCCAATATCGCATCCAAGCGTTGGATATATACGCAATACGATAGCATGGTTGGCGCGGGTAATACATCTACCAACGCACCTAGTGATGCTTCTGTAGTTTTAGCAAAGGGTACTGGTAAAGCTTTGGCAATTACTGTTGATTGTAACAGTAAATATGTATTTGCAAATCCATACATCGGCGGCATGATTGCCGTTGCTGAAGCTGCAAGAAATATTGTTTGCAGCGGTGGTGAACCTATTGGAGTTACTAACTGCTTAAACTTTGGAAATCCTTACGATCCTGAAGTGTATTATCAATTTGTAAAAGCAGTTACCGGAATGGGTGATGCTTGTAAGAAATTCAATACACCAGTTACAGGTGGTAACGTAAGTTTTTATAATCAAAATCCAGATGGTCCGGTTTACCCAACACCCACCATTGGTATGGTTGGAATTCTAGATGATTTTGAAAATAGAATGACGCTAAATTTCAAACAAGAGGGAGATATTATTTTGTTAATAGGTGATCAGAAAAATGACATCAACTCTTCAGAATACTTACACAAATTAAAATCAGTGGAATATTCCCCTGCTCCGGACTTTGATCTGGATCAAGAATTCAGCGTTCAGGCATTAGTTGCTGCCATCATAAAAGAAAAGCTCATTCAAAGTGCTCATGATATTAGTGAAGGAGGATTAGCGATCACTTTGTTAGAATCAGGATTCACAAATGATCTCGGTTTTAATATAACTGCTTCAGAAAAAATAAGAAAGGATGCTTTCTGGTTCGGGGAAGCACAAAGTAGAGTAGTGGTATCTGTTACCAAAGAAAAACTTGCCTCAGTTTTGCAACACGCAAAAACTGCGGGAATCACAATTGCCGAACTTGGTACAGTTAGTGCAGGAGAGATTAACGTGAACGGAATTACATGGGGAAATATCAGTGATTGGAAAAATAAATATGATACTGCCATTGAAAAACTTTTAAACTAAATGGAGCAATCAGCAACCATCGTAGTTACAGGTGCCGCCGGATTCATTGGTTCCTGCATGGTGCAATCATTAAATGATAGTGGGTTCGATCAACTTTTGTTAGTGGATGATTTTGGATTTGAATCAAAAAGGAAAAATTGGGAAGGAAAAAATTATGTAGAAATATTGGAGCGCCATTCTTTTTTTGAATGGCTCGAAATTCATAAACCAAAGATCGATCTGATCATACATTTAGGCGCTAGAACGGATACCACAGAATTTAACTACAGTATCCATGAGGAATTAAATGTTGAATATTCAAAATCGATCTGGAATTATTCAGTACAACATCAGATTCCTTTGATCTATGCTTCATCAGCTGCAACCTATGGTGCTGGCGAATTGGGATACAACGACGACCATCAGGTGGTAGATCATTTACAACCATTGAATCCATACGGAGTTAGTAAAAATGAATTCGATAAATGGGCTTTGAAACAAAGTGATGCCCCTAAGAATTGGACGGGTCTTAAATTCTTTAATGTGTATGGTCCTAATGAATATCATAAAGGAAGAATGGCAAGTGTGATCTGGCATGCTTTTAATCAGATCAAGAAAAATGGTGTTGTTAAATTATTTAAAAGTCATCGTGCAGATTTTAAAGATGGACAACAACTGCGCGATTTTGTGTATGTAAAAGATTTACTTAAAGTAATTGAATGGATGGCAACTGCTATGTTACATGGGAGATGGGAAACTGCCAATAATGGGCTTTATAATTTAGGTACAGGTACAGCAAGATCTTTCTATGATCTGGCTGCTGCTAGTTTTAGAGGACTTGACCTGGAACCCAATATTGAATTTATTGATATGCCAGAAGACCTCAGAGATACCTATCAATATTTTACAGAAGCAAATATGCAGAAATTACAAAAGGCCGGATATTTGAATCATTTCTATACACTGGAAGAAGGAGTGGATGATTATGTACGTAATTATTTAAAGACATTGAAATACATGTAAGAATAAGTGCTCATTTTTTTTGATCTACTTATTTTTAATACTTTATACCATGAATAAAAAAATCGCAATTATCGGGGGAGGTAACTTAGGTTCTGCCATTGCAGAAGGACTGATTAATAGTGGATTTGTATTACCTCAGGATTTAATTGTTACTAAAAGAAACATTGATACGCTCAAGCCTTTAGCCGAAAGAGGTGTTAATATTAGTAATGATAATATAGAAGCTGTAAAAAACTCCGGTTGGATTATTTTGGCAATCAAACCTTTTCAAGTGAAAGAAGTGCTTGCACAAATTCAACCAGCTTTGAATGCGTCTAAACATCAATTGATCAGTGTAGTTACAGGCGTTTGGGTGAAAGATATTCAAGAAATTGTAGGAACTGATTTTCCTATTTTCAGAGCAATGCCCAATACAGCTATTGCCATTCAAGAAAGTATGACGTGCATCTGCTCTGTGAACGCCTCACAGGAACAAACTTTATTTGTATCTGATTTGTTTGAGCAATTAGGCAAATCAGTTTTGATCGAAGAAAAATTAATGGATGCAGCTACAGTTTTAGGAGCTTGCGGTACAGCTTATGCCATGCGTTATATCAGAGCAAATATTCAGGGGGGTATTGAAATTGGTTTTAGTGCAAAAGTGGCATCTTTAATTGCCGCACAAACTGTAAAAGGTGCAGCTGAATTGTTACTTCAAAAAAATACACACCCAGAACAAGAGATTGATAAAGTAACTACTCCAAAAGGTTGTACCATCGCAGGCTTGAATGAAATGGAACACCAGGGTTTTAGCTCTTCTTTGATTAAAGGAATAGTTACCAGTTATAAAAAGATTTTGAGTGATATGTAATTCACTCATGATTTATTTTTTAGTTTAAATTATATAAATGCATTTTAAAAACCCTTTATTATTACTAATAAGTTTATTGATAACGGGCTATTTGTTTGCACAAATTGATTCAACTAAGAATTATTTATCTAGCGCTCGTCAATTAGTACCCGAAAAGGATTTTGCTGATTTGCTAAAGGGAACCAATAAAAAAGGCAAGCATAAGATTTTACATCCAAGTGATTCTTTAGAAAATAAGGTTAAGAAACAATTTAGTTTTATTCCTGCTGCTGGATATTCTTTACAAACTGGTTTTGCAGGAATCCTAAGTGCGAATCTGGCTTACTATAATGATACGGCTTCCGATCAAAAGTTATCAAGCATTTCTACCAGTGTTACTTATACAGAGTATGACCAGATTTTAGTTCCGTTAACGTTCAATATCTGGACTAAAAACAATAAGTACAATTTCATTTCTGATAATAGATATATTGATTACCCTTCCAATATTTACGGGTTAGGAGGAAGAACAGATCCTAATAAAGGTCATCAGATTGCATTCTATGGCATGAAACTGCATCAAACGGTTTTAAAATCTGTTGCAAAAAACGTTTTTGTAGGTGCGGGCATTTATTTCGACCGCTATTGGAATATTACAGTTTTAGACTCAGTTACAAGAAGACTGAATAGAATTATTAATCGACAATTAGGAACCAAGGAAGTAGCTTCAAGTTTTGTTTTAAAGGCTTTATACGATAATCGACTCAATCAGATCAAT
>CANBQT010000097.1 GCA_947371755.1 Chitinophagaceae bacterium | reverse complement strand
TTTTTCTATATGTAAAGTTAACTTTACATATAGAAAAACATATTTATTAACGAATTTACAAATAATCAACTTTGTCAAATGTATAAATTAAGTCTAACTTATTAATTTCCTGAAAGTTATGTATTCTATCAGGGAAGAAAATTTGCAGTTTCTGTTTATAAGGGGAGCAGATAAAAAGTTAAAAGGGTCATACTTTGAAAGTATGACCCTTTTCTTTATCTAATTAAAAAAAAGTAAAGTATTGAACATTGAAAGCTTGTTTAGCGAGCATCCAAAAACTTTACTCAAGTATAAATCCCAATATTTAAGATCTAATAGAGTAATTAAAACTGCTGAATCAAATTCAAATATTCAACACTTTTTTTCAATTGATATAAAGGCAGTTCTGTCATCAAATCCTTTGCCTCATCTTCGGTTACATTTTTAAAAATTAAAACAGCACCATTTTTTAACTCTCTTAAATAGAGGTGCTCTAAAATGCCTTTTGATTTCCATTGCTCAACTACTTTCTTTTCTTCTATAAGAATTTCCTGAAAATTAGATGGGATATTATCCATATCTAAGGTTAAAATTGCTTGAATTCTATTCATTTTATTTTTTATTTAATAGTTAAAATATGAATTAGGACAAAAATGGATAGTCTATATACCCTTTGTCTTGTCCACCATACATTGTTGCTCTATCTGGTTGATTCAGTTCAGAATTCAATTCAAATCTTTTTGGTAAGTCGGGGTTTGCCAAAAATAATGACCCGTAAGAAATAAGATCTGCAATTCCTTTTTCCAATTCTTCTTCGCCTGTTTCCTTTGTATATCCACAATTTGCTATAATTGGATGTGTAGAAATATGTCCAAATGTTTCAATGTTATTTGTTGGGTATTGTGGAAATTTATCAGCAGGAAAAGGAACATTCATCAAATGGATATATGATAATGGTAGTTTATTCAATTCGGTAATTAGGCGGGTAAATTGACCAATAACATCATTATGTATTATATTATTATAAGTACTTGTTGGTGATAGTCGAATAGCCACTCTATTTTTACCAACTGCATCAATCATTTCTTCAATTATTTCTAAAACAAAACGATTACGATTTTCTATTGTACCACCATATAGGTCATTACGTTGATTTGAACTATCTGCTAAAAACTGGTTAGGTAAATATCCAAATGCACTATGCAATTCTACCCCATCAAATCCTGCTTCAATTGAATTTATGGATGCTTGTTTAAAATCTTGAATAATAACTTTTATTTCTTCAATAGTTAATTCTTTGGGGGTTTCATAATCTTTTTGCCCTTCCATTGTGAAATGCTGTTGCCCTTGTATTGATAATGGTGAAGGAGCAACAGGCAACTTCCCATTCTTTACTAATGAATGTCCAACTCGACCTGTATGCCATAATTGAGCATATATTAGTCCTCCGTTTTCGTGAACTGCTTTTGTAACATTTTTCCACGCATCTATTTGTTCATTTGAAAAAATGCCAGGCGTTAGTGGGCTTCCTATTGCTTGTTCAGAAATGTTAATTGCCTCACTTACAATTAAACCCGCACTGGCTCTTTGAGTATAATATAGAATTGTTGAATCACCAACAACTCCATTTAACGATGCCCTTGAGCGGGTCATTGGAGCCATTACCATTTTATTCTTTAGGCTTAGATTACCCAATTTTGTTTTTTCTAACAATTTCATTTTAAGATTTTAATTTTTTGATTGCAAATATAAAACCAATACTTTACTTTTGAAAGTAGTTACACTAATGTACAGTAGTAACCTATTGTAAAGTATAATTAAAAATCAGCAACTTATGTCAGAAAATAAAATCAAGATTTCTGAAAATACTTGTTCTTTAAAGGATGTTTTAGAAATTATCGGTGGAAAGTGGGCCATGCCTATCATTTATATTTTATCTAAAGGCAAATTACGTTTCAAGGAATTAGAAAGAAGTGTAGAAGGAATTAACACAAGGATGCTAGTAAAGGAATTGAAAAATATGGAACACAATGGAATCATTAAAAGAGAAGTATTTGCAACCATACCTCCTACTGTTGAATATACACTAACTGATAAAGGCCAAAAACTACTTCCAAGTATTATTTCATTACACAATTGGGGTAAAGAATACGCTACCTAAAGAACTACCTCCTGCAAACTTGCAAGAAGCTTATACCATTACTTTTCTGAAAGTTATGTATTCTATCAGGGAAGAAAATTTGCAGTTCCTGTTTAAAAGGGAGCCCAACAAGACGTCCATCAGCAATGATGGCTTTTTTGTCTATCAGTGAGTATGTATGGTTGCCTCTATTTGTATTACTTCTTTTTATATTTTCGCAGACTAAAAATGGAATAAAATGAACTCATTTCAGAGATCATTGGTATTCAAACAAATTATTATTGACAGATAACTTTATCAAAAGAAATGAAAAAGGTTTTATTAATTGCAATATGTTTTTCTCTTGTAATTACAGGATTACTTTCCTGTAGAAAGGATGCATGTATCCAAACATTAGAAGATCAATTCCTTTATGTATTAACAAACGATACCGACTCGAATGCTGTGTTGACTTACAGTAGAAATGGTATTGATGGTTCATTAACTTATCTTTCCAAAACATCAACTGGGGGAAAGGGAACAGGTTTACCTCTATCTAGTCAAAGACCTATTTCCATAAGTAATGACAGAAAATGGATTCTTGCCGTTAATGCAGCAAGCAATACCATTTCTGCTTTTAAAATTAATAATGAAGGTTTACAGCTTATATCTACTATTTCTTCTAATGGCAATAAGCCTGTAAGCATCACTTGCTTCAACAATCTCGTTTATGTTTTAAATGCAAATGATAACGGAAAAATTGCTGGTTACAATTTATCAAATTCCGGTTTCCTCACACCTATTGAAAAAGCTGTTGCTACATTAGATACAACTGCAACCAATCCAGCACAGATTTCGTTTTTACCAGATGGGAAAATGCTGGCTATCACACTTAAATCAACCAATAAGATTATTGCGTTTAAATTAAATGATGATGGGTCTCTGGGAGAAAAGTTTTCTATCAACAGTAACTCCCCAAGGCCTTATGGTTTTGCAGTAGGACAGCAAGGTAATATTTATGTAAGTGAAGCAGGACAAGGTGCCATGAGTGCATATAATATAACAACCACAGGTATTACTTCTATTGGAGGTCCATTCCTGACCAATCAGGTTGCGGCTTGCTGGGCTGCTACTACTCCTAATGGTAAGTATGTTTATATTCTCAATGCCGCTAGCAATACTGTTACTGGCTACAATATCAATTCATTATCATCTTTTTCAATCATGCATCCAAGTGGCATAACAGCTATGACTGGAATAAAACCAATTGATATAGCCATTTCAGATGATTCTATGTTTGCCTATGTACTCAATTACGACGATCAAAGTATTCGTTTATTTAAAATCAACTCAATGGGAGGGCTGGAAAAAACAGAGGATCGATTCAACATTCCTTCTGGAACTTCTGGCATTGCAGTAAAATAGATATGTGCATATACCCTTTCAAATTATTTTTAAATAATAATTTAAAATTATGCCTTTCATTTCTGTGACCAGACTTCGTGTAAAATCTTTATTCTATTTAATTCCTTTTATGAGAGCAAATGAGGCTTCAGTAAAAGAAATAAAAAAATCAGAAGGCCTGTTAAAGGGGATGGAATTAATTGATAAGAAACTAACGTTCTGGACTATTACCATTTGGGAAGATGAATCTTCCATGAAAGGATTTAGGGGTTCTTCAGCCCATCGCCGTGCAATGCAACATCTTCCAAAATGGTGTAATGAAGCATCATACCACCATTGGGTTCAAGAAGAGAATGAATTTCCATCCTGGACAACTATTTCTGAAAAACTGTTTACTGATGGGAAATTAAGTAAAGTCAGAAATCCATCAAACGCTCAAATTACTAATAATTTTCCATCAATTAAGTGGACAAAAACTGCAAGAATAATAAAGTGATAAATCTCAAAAATAAATGAATCGGTTAACACTTTGATAAGTCAATCCTTTCTCAATTTTACTGTTGGCAAATAAACAATTTAAAAACTAATGTGTTTTAAGCTTTTATGAGCCCTAAAGTATTAGAACTAAAGAAGGAAATACAAAATCAAAGAGATCTATTATTGTCTCATCCTGTTTATTCAAAAATAAAAGATTTAGAAGGTCTCCGTCATTTTTCGGAAATACATGTCTTTGCAGTTTGGGATTTTATGAGTCTACTCAAATCTTTGCAACTATCCTTAACTTCTGTATCCATTCCTTGGACTCCTATAGGCTCTGCCGATACTAGATATCTTATCAATGAAATTGTTTTAGGGGAGGAATGTGATGTAGACGAGAACGGTAACAGAATCAGTCATTTTGAATTGTACCTCAAAGCAATGAAACAAATGGGGGCAAATACAGGCCTGCTAGATTCCTTTTTAAAAAATGTCAAACCGGGAGAGGAAATATTTCAATCGATTGAAAACAGTAATATTCCTGAAAATGTAAAATCTTTTTTAAATTTTACATTTCAAATTGCATTAAATGCTCCAGTTCACGTTAAAGCAGCTGTATTTACATTTGGCAGAGAGGATCTGATCCCCTCAATGTTTCTTAAACTTCTGGAAGAGATATGCAGTGAATATCCTGAAAAGGTTTCAACTTTTAAGTATTACATTGAACGACACATTGAAGTAGATGGAGGTCACCATAGTCATCTAGCTATTAACATGGTGGAGGAACTATGCGGTGATGATCAAAATAAGTGGAATGAAGCCTGCGATATGGCAAAGAAATCACTTGAAATTCGTTATAAACTTTGGGATGCCATACTAAATTAATATGCCTCTTTCTCAATTTCATAAAAGTGAATGTTGTTTGATTTTTAGCAAAGAAAAAATGAAATTTTTCTAGAACCTCAGTTTTCAATAAGGATGAAAATTTGTCGTTTCATTTTAATAAGAAAGCATATTAATTAAGAAGTTATTTTTTTTTGATAAACAGTTTTTAGTTAACTTGAAATAATAAAAAATTAATTATTTGAAGCAAGTTTTTATTAACCTCACAGTTAATGATGTAGAAAAATCCCTGCAATTTTATCTTGAACTGGGATTTACTTTGAACTCCCTTTTTACAGATGATGACCAAAAATGTGTGATGTGGTCAGATGCCATATATGTTATGCTTCAATCTAAAAAAATGGCAAGCGCCTATTTGAAAAAACCATTTGCCGTTTCTACACAGTTTCAGACAGTCTCTCATACTTTACCAGTAGAAAATATCCAAAGTGTAAATGAAATAATAGAAAAAGGGTTGCAGGCTGGTGGAACAGAACCGGTTGCAGCCTTAAACGAAGGTTTTATGTTCCTGAGAAGTATGGAGGATTTAGATGGTTATGTATGGGGCATTATGCATTTGAACATTGATACATTTAAATCTTTGAAAGAAAAGTGATGATTGAATTTTAAAATTTGAATGCTGAAACTTTATTCTTATATAACAATACTCTCCTTTCTAATACTAAACATTAGTTGTAAAAAGGCAGAAATAATTTATCCAAAGCCAATAGACACTGCTATGATCGGAAAGATTCGAACAGTGATTATATTGGGTAACAGCATCGTCATGTATCCTCCAGATCCTAATATTGGGTGGCTTGGCAACTGGGGATTGGATGCAAGTGTTCAGGACAACGATTTTGTACATATTCTTATCCGTAATCTTCAGTTAAAAGACAACCGCATCATTGTTAAGTATAAGAATATTGCTGATTTCGAGGCTAATGCTGTTTCTTTCCCTCTAAGCACTGTTGATACTTTTAGAAATGCCGACCTGATTGTGATGAAGATCGGTGAAAATGTGAATGCAGCAGCTGATCCTAACTATCATCAATTCATTAGTAATTATGATAAGTTATTACAATATTTAGATCCCTCTAACAAAGCTGTGAAACTAATCGTTGATGGGTTCTGGGATCACACACTTGTAAATAATGATATTCGAAATTATGCATTGTCAAAACAATATCCATTGATCTCTATTACTGATTTATCATCAGTTTCTAAGAACAAAGGTTTGGCAGGACATCCCAATGATAAATGTATGCGACTGATTGCAGATCGAATCTGGGCTTATATCAGCAACTATTTCTAGTATCTGATCATACATACTTACAAATAAAATCATATTTTCAATTTCAAATTTATTTAGCTAATCATACATTTCTATGAATGTAAAAGATGCTTACCAGGAATGGTCGAATCAGTATGATACAAATGAAAATAAAACTAGAGATCTAGAAGCTATTGCATTAAAGTCAATTTTATCTTCTATAGATTTTAATACTGTTTTAGAATTTGGTTGTGGTACGGGAAAAAATACTGTTTGGCTAGAAGGCAAGGCTAAGGAAATTACTGCTGCGGATTTTTCGGAAGCTATGATTGCTAAAGCTGCAGATAAAATTAAGTCGCCTCATGTAAAATTCATCATAGCTGATATCAACAAACCATGGAATTTTACCAATGAAAAATTTGATCTTATAACTTATAGTCTTGTACTTGAACATATTCAGGATGTAGAAGCCGTTTTCCAAAAAGCCCAACTTATTACAAAAGATAAAGCTTTTATCTATATTGGAGAACTTCACCCCTTTAAACAATATACGGGTTCAAAAGCTAGATATAACACAGATTCGGGCGAACAAGTAGTAACCTGTTACACACATCATATCTCAGAATTTATTCAAGCTGCCGACAAACATGGTTTTGAACTTCGTGTATTGGATGAATGGTTCGATAATCATGACAAAACACAAATACCCAGAATCTTAACTTTATTATTTCAAAAAATCACCATCAATAATTAGCAGTTTTGCTCCTTTGTATACTACTTTGTAAATCGTCAGCATAAAGTAGACTAAATATAATTATTTTTAAGTTAGTGTTTCCATCATTCATTAATCACTAAACAAAATGACATGGAGCCTAAGAACAAACAAACCACAGAGAACTTTATTAAAGACATCCGTCGTAAAACCAGG
>CANBQT010000096.1 GCA_947371755.1 Chitinophagaceae bacterium | reverse complement strand
TGAATTACTCCGTTCGCACCTTGTGCACCATAGATACTTGAAGAAGCCGCACCTTGTACCACCTCAACACGCTCAACTTGAGTCATATCTAAAGTAGAAAGGTTAGCAAATGGAATTTCAGCTCCATCTAACAAGATCAAAGGACGAGTACCACCTTGTACGGTGTTAATACCTCTTAATACGATGTTTACTTGGTCACCTGGGTTACCTGATACAGAAGAGATCTGAGCTCCTGGGATCTTACCGATCAAAGCTTGGTCAATTCCTGCTGCAGGTGTAACTGGTAATTTATCACCTTTGATAGACTCAACGGCAATACCTAGTTTCTTTTTAGAAGTTGCAACTCCAGAACCTGTTACAACCACCTCACTTAATGCTTTCACATCAGTGGTTAATTGTACTTGCAAGTTAGAAGAAGAAGCAGCTATAGTTTTATTTTCAAAACCTAAAGCTGAGATAACCAAGCTAGCGCCGGTTTTCACTTTAATAGAAAACGAACCATCAGCACCGGCACTAGTACCGTTTCTTGTTCCTTTTTCTACAACGGATGCTCCATTTACAGGAGATCCCTTGTCATCAACAACCTTACCGGTCACTGTGGAGCTTTGTGCAAATCCGACCAAAATGGTCATCAAGAAAGCACAAATGCTCATTAGCATTTTTTTTCTCATGTTGTTTTTTTTGGGTTTGTTAACCTTTTGTCAATTCTTTTGACCGCCCAAGTAACGAAAAAGCTGCTCATCAACCTGAGCTTATTTTCCTTTTTAATGGTTTTTTAATGTTTTTATTGCTCATAACAGAAATAAATCTAATACTGTTTAAGTATTTGTCTAATGAACAGGGCTAATTGTTCATATATAACTAATTATAATATTTTTCTATTTGTGAGTAAGAAACAGATTTATTTAGGCGCTATTTTTATTTTATTATATTTTTTTATTATTTATTAGTTTTATAATTTTTTTCTAAATTTTTTCTGAATTTTAAAATAATATATCACATATCATATTTTTTATATAGTAAATTTAGATGGAGATTTCAATGTTTCTCAAAATTTCGGATTTTCAGAAGTCAATTTTTTTTCCACAAAAACCAAAAATTTATTTTGCCATCTGCCCCATTATTGTAATTTAGTGGAAGAATTTAATGGGTTAGTAAGTAAGGAGGGTCAGCAGAAATGTTGACCCTTTTACATTCCCAAAAGCCCCTAAAATTTCTTTATAATGCTTCATTCAATTATCTCCCTTCTTTCCTTTTTTTAAGTTTTTGTCGACCTATCTTTATACCAATGAGTAAGATTAAAAAAGCATTTTTTTGCAATAATTGCGGATATGAATCTGCAAAATGGATTGGTAAATGTCCTGCATGTTCTGAGTGGAATACTTTCATAGAAGAAATCATTGACAAAGGTTCTGAAAAAGAAGAAAATTGGAATGGCTATCATTCAGAAAAAAGATTGGCGAAAACAATTGCACTTAACGAAATAGTTACAAAAGAAGAAAGAAGAATTAATACAAACGACTCTGAGTTAAATCGTGTATTAGGTGGAGGCATCGTTCCAGGAAGTATTGTTCTGGTTGCCGGTGAACCAGGAATTGGAAAAAGTACTTTGTTTCTTCAGATTGGTTTATTGATGAAACAATTAACTGTTTTATATATCTCAGGTGAAGAAAGTGAACAACAAATAAAAATGCGCGCAGATCGCTTAAACGCATCCAATGAAAACTTTTATCTGCTCACTGAAACTTCTACACAAACTATTTTTCAGGAAATAAAAAAACTGAAACCACAATTGGTGATTGTAGACTCCGTGCAAACCTTACAATCAAACCTGATAGATTCCTCTGCAGGATCGGTTTCTCAAATCAGAGAATGCGCAGGAGAATTTCAACGCTTCGCAAAAGAAACAGGAACTCCTGTTTTTTTAATTGGTCATATCACCAAAGATGGAGCAATAGCTGGACCAAAAGTTTTAGAACATTTGGTTGATACCGTTTTACAATTTGAAGGTGATCGTCACTATGCTTATCGCATCTTAAGAACACAAAAAAATAGATTCGGAAGCACTTCCGAATTAGGAATCTATGAAATGACGGGTGAAGGCATGCGCATTGTTTCAAATCCTTCCGAAATTTTAATCGCACAAAGGGAAGAACAACTGAGTGGCAGCGCCATTGCTGCAACTCTCGAAGGGCTGAGACCCTTGCTAATAGAGGTTCAGGCCCTTGTTACACAAAGCGTATATGGTACTCCGCAAAGAACTGTTACAGGTTTTGATCTGAGAAGATTACAGCTTTTATTAGCCGTACTTGAAAAAAGAGGGGGATTTCAATTCGGCACGAAAGATGTATTCGTAAATATTGCTGGAGGGATTAAAGTAGAAGACCCTTCAATAGACCTTGCAGTGATCTGTGCCTTACTCTCTTCTTATGAAGATGTTCCTTTACCCAATCATATTTGTTTTGCAGGCGAAGTTGGATTAAATGGAGAAATCAGAGCCGTAAATCGAATCGAACAACGCATCGCTGAAGCAGAAAAATTAGGGTTTGAAAAAATTATCGTTTCGAAATACAATAAAAAAAGTTTCAATCCTACAAATTATCAGATTCAGGTAATTGCTTTGTCAAAAGTTGACGAAGTATACCAACAATTATTTTAGTTTCTTGCAATATTGTGAACAGCATTTTATTTTAGGAAATGCTATTCAGATTTGAAAATATATTTCAAGATTTTTCCAGACTACTCTTTCCTCATTTTTGTGTGGCATGTGGATGCGATCTGAAGCATCGTGATACAATACTTTGTTTTCACTGTCAACAAGAATTACCCTTCACTAATTTTTTTTCTTTACCAAACAACCCCGTAGAAAAATCTTTTTATGGGCGTTTAAATTTTCAAGCTGCCGGTTCCACATTTTACTTTACAAAAGATTCACTACTCCAATATTTATTATCTGAATTAAAATACAAACAGAATATTTCAGTGGGATATTATTTAGGAAGAATGATGGGCTATCAATTACAATTGTCAGAAAGATTTGATTCAATCGACCTTCTCATTCCAATGCCCTTGCATCCAAAAAAACAAAAAGCTAGAGGATATAATCAAGCCACCATTCTTTGCAAAGGCATACAATCAGTTTGGAATAAACCAATTGCAGAAAATGTGATCATCAGAAAAGTATTTTCAAATAGTCAAACATTACAAGACCGAATTCATAGATGGGAAAATATGGAGGGTATTTTCGAGTTAAAAGAACGAGCCCAAATCTATCAAAAACACCTACTCCTGGTAGACGATGTAACCACCACAGGTGCCAGTCTGGAAGCCCTCGGTTCGGTTTTAGAGGCTGAAAAGGGGGTAAAAATCAGTGTGGCCACAGCTGCCTATACCATTTGATATGCCATTATTTACCAGTTTCGAAAGCCATTTATCAAAATTTAAGCAACCATTTCTTTGTTTAGTCGTTACTTGTATCAAAATCACTAAAACCTAAATCATGAAATATTTCCTAAGTATTGCAATCATTGCTTGTTTGAGCGCTTTTACTCTAAAAACTGGTAACCCTAGTATTCATAGCTTCAAAGTAAAGTCGATTGATGGCGGAACCATTGATTTCTCCAAATTCAAGGGTAAAAAGATTTTAGTAGTAAATACCGCTTCTAAATGTGGCTATACCCCTCAATACGAAGCTTTGCAAAAAGTGGCTGACAAGTACAAGGACAAATTGGTGATTGTTGGCTTCCCTGCTAACAATTTTGGTGCTCAGGAGCCGGGCACTGATGGTGAAATCGTTGAATTCTGCAAAAAGAACTATGGTGTTACATTCCCTCTTGCCAGCAAGATCAGCGTAAAGGGTGACGATACCGCACCTATTTACAAATGGTTGACCAGTAAAGCTGAAAATGGTGTTTTGGATGCTACCATTGCCTGGAACTTCAATAAATTCTTATTAGATGAGAATGGTAAAATGATTGCTTATTTCCCTAGTAAAGTAACTCCAGACAGCGAAGAGATCACTAAATACCTGAAATAAATTTTCAAAACATACCCCACTGTATAAAAGAAGTTGTCCGAACCGGACAGCTTCTTTTATTTTGTACCAGTTTCAATCATTCCAGATCAGCAAAAGCGAGCGAGTTTCATGTTATTCAATGATGTTATAGGCCAGCAAAACGTTAAGCAACACCTTTCTGAAATGGTGGAACAGAATAGGCTTAGTCATGCGTTGCTATTTCTGGGTAAAGAAGGAAGTGGCGCTTTGCCTTTAGCACTGGCCTTTGCACAATATGTGGTAAGCCTACCCACCCCCGCTCCCGTTGTGGAAGACCTTTTTGGTGGCATGACGGCTTTAGAACCAAAGCCTGCTTTTATTAGTCCTGATAATATTGCATCCGAACCCCCCTTTCAAAGGGCGGAACAATTGGTACATCCCGACTTACATTTTACCTATCCTGTTATTCCAAAAAAACCGGGCGACAAACCTGTTAGTGCAGATTATATCAATGAATGGCGGGAGTTCATCAAATTATATCCTTACGGCAATAGTTATGATTGGCTTCAGTTTATTGGTGCAGAAAATAAACAGGGAAATATTACCTCCGAAGAATGCAAAGAGATCATCCATAAATTAAGTCTTAAAAGTTTTGAGAGTAATTATAAAGTATTGGTTTTATGGATGCCCGAATATTTGAAAAAAGAAGGAAACATCCTTCTTAAGCTTATAGAAGAGCCGCCAGTTAATACGCTATTCATATTAGTTGCCGAAAACGAAGAACAGATCCTACCCACGATTTTAAGTCGGTGTCAACTCGTTAAGATTCCAGCTCTAGAAGATCAGGAAATTGAACAGGCATTGATCCTGAGAGCCAAAGCGAGTGCTGAAACCGCCGCTCAAATTGCAGCCATCAGTAGTGGGAATTATAGAGAAGCTTTACAACTATTACAAAATGCAGATGAAGATTGGCAGAGTCTCCTACGTGAGTGGCTCAATGCCACACTCAAGGGTGGCCCAGTTGCTCAAGTTAAATTTGTAGAAGAAGTGGCCAAACTGGGAAGAGAAAAGCAAAAACAGTTTCTACGTTATTTCAACCATTTATTGGGTCAAAGTATCCGGATAAAGGTGCTAGGACCAGACTTTGCACAGCTTCCAGAAAAGGAAAAAGACTTTGCAGTGAGGCTGAATAAGATCGCTTCAGTGAGTCAGCAACAGTCCATTATCGAAGAATTAGATCGTTCTTCCTATTATATCGAGCGCAATGCCAATGCTAAAATGCTATTTCAGGCACTGACCATTAAACTCTATCACATCATTCAGAACAAAACCTTAATTTTGATGAGTTAGGGTTTTCAGGTGTGGCGGCCTTGAGACCTGTGAGATAGGAATTTGTGTGGACGATTGCAAAGAATGACGGTTTTTTACCCTTTTTAGTTATACGCATACTGATTACAGGAACTTCCATCGTTATATAATGGCAGGCGTATGATGGGGTAATAGTTCTATAGTCCTCTCAAAATTTCTGCTCGTTTTATTATTAACTCTATTATTATTTAGAATATGGGATGTGGATCATGTGGAACAGGTACACCTAATGGGTGTAAAAGCAACGGTGGTTGCAGCACAGGTGGCTGTAATCGATTAAATGTGCACGATTGGTTATTGAACCTACCATTCAGCGATCCTGAAAGTACTTGCAAGATTGTGGAAGTAACTTTCAAACAAGGAAGCCGCAAAGAATTTTACCGAAATACAACTCAGCAATATTTTGATAAAGGCGATTATGTTACAGTAGAAGGTGTAGGGGGTTATGATGTAGGCGAAGTAAGTTGTACCGGCGAATTGGTGCGCATCCAAATGAAGAAGAAAGGAGTGGACGAATCCAGTGCAGAAATTAAAAAGATCTTACGTCGCAGTACTGATAGAGATATCGAAACTTTTCATATTAGTAAGAGTCGCGAAATGAATATTCTGGCTCGTAGCAGAGCCATTGCACGCGACCTGAATTTACAGATGAAGCTATCTGAGATAGAGATTCAGGCAGACGGCAAAAAGGGCACTTTCTTTTATACAGCCGATGATAGGGTTGACTTCCGCGAAATGATCAAATTATTTGCCGGCGATTTCAAATTAAAAGTTGAAATGCGTCAGATCGGTATCCGTCAGGAAGCCGCAAAAGTGGGAGGCATTGGAAGTTGTGGTCGTGAATTATGTTGCAGTACCTGGTTGAATGATTTTAAAAGTGTTAACACTACAGCTGCACGATATCAAAATTTATCGATCAATCAAACCAAATTAAGTGGTCAGTGTGGACGCTTGAAATGCTGTTTAAATTTTGAACTTGATACCTATTTAGATGCGCTGCAACAATTCCCGGATTATGCAGATACTTTGGATACTATCATGGGTACTGCGCAACTGATCAAGAAAGATATTTTCAAAAATTTGATGTGGTATATCTTACCAAATAATAACAAACATTATCCTCTTACTATTCAGCGTGTAAAAGAAATTAAACGTTTGAACCAGGCTGGTACAAGGGTTGATGAATTACAAGCTGTTGAAGTAGTAAGCGGTAAACCAAAAGATGTAGAGCCGGCATTTGTTGATGTAGTAGGTCAAATTAGTTTAAAGAGCTTAGAAAGAAACGATAAACGCAGAAGAGATCAGGAAAGAGGTAACGATAGAAGAAACGATTCACGTGGGCCTCAACAAGGTCAGGGAAATCAAAACCGCGGACCGCAGCAACAACAAAGAGGGCCACAACAACAAAACCGCGGACCGCAGCAAGGTGGTCAGGGAAATCAAAATCGTGGTCCACAACAAAATCAGAACCGAGGACCTCAACAAAATCGTGGACCTCAACAAGGACCAGGAAATCAAAATCGCGGGCCACAACAAAACCAAAATCGTGGACCACAACAACAAAGACCTCAAGGGCCACGTCCGCCGCAAGGAAATCAAAATCCTCCGGCACCACAAAACCCGCCAGCACCTAAACCAGAAAACGAATAGTATCAATAAAAAAGCCGCTGAAATTTCAGCGGCTTTTTTATTAGCTGTTTTTACCCACACCTGCACTCACTGCGTTCGCCGCCCTTCCCAGGAGGAGATACACAAAACATCCCCTCCTGGGAGGGGAAATGATTTTGCGTTAGCAGAATCATGGGGTGGGTGAAAGCATTTACGAGAATGTTTGACTTGTCCTGAAATGGGTTTACACTAAAACCAGTGTAAAATGCATAAAACAACCATTTTAAAATCAAGTGGATCATTTAGTGATTTTGAAAAACATGAAATCATCAAGGATTATCTTTCAAGTGGTAAACCTAAGGATGAGATCTGG
>CANBQT010000095.1 GCA_947371755.1 Chitinophagaceae bacterium | reverse complement strand
ATATTCCTTTTTCTGCAGCAACTACTCTTGCTGGGATATTATTTTTAACCACTGCTTCAACGCATTGAAGTCTAACCCTGTAATTATACTTGATTCGTTTATTCATAAAAATGCCCCCATTAAGTGTCTAACTTTTTGGGGGCAGTCTATTGATTGAGAGGCTTTTTCGTAGCCGAAATGGGCTTGAGTTTGAAATATTTGAAGGATGATTTGAAACTTATTATTTAAAATTATTATTTGCAATAATTTAAGTAGTCTTCTTTGATTTAAACTCTTTTGGGGTCATATCAAAACTATTTTTAAAAGTGGTAGAAAAATAAGTTGCAGAGGAAAATCCTGTTTTAAATGCCACCTCTGAAATAGATATATCTTCATGTTGAAGATAATATTTTGCTTTTTTAAGTCTAGTGTTTGTTATATATTCATTTACATTGGTATCCAGAATTGCCTTTACTTTTCGATATAATTGAATTCGTGATATCCCAAGTTTTGAGCAGATATCTTCAATGCCAAATTGGTCATTTGCAATGTTTTCTTCAACTATTGCAGCAAACTCACTGATGAATTTACGATCTGTTTTTTTTGATGTTTGTGATTTTGTTTCTGTCAAAATTTCTGTGGAATAATGGTCCTTAATTTTCTCCCTATTGTCAAGAAGTGTTGCAACTGTTTGCTCTAATATTTGAAAATTGAAGGGTTTTGTGATATAAGCATCTGCCTTATTTTTTAAACCTTCTAATTTGTGGTTTTCATCATTTCTTGAAGTCAATAGCATAATGGGTATATGTGCTGTTCTGACGTCAGATTTCAATATAGAAGTTATTTCAAGTCCTGTTTTTCCTGGGATTACTACATCGCTAATGATAAGATCAGGAATGTTATCAAAAGTTAATTGTAAGGCTACATTTGCATCTTCAGCATCAAGTATGTCATAATTTGTTAGCAATCTAGATTTTAGATAATTTCTCAAATCATAATTATCTTCTATTATGAGGATGCAATATTTTTTATTTTTTACAATTTCAATATCTTCAGATGTGTCTTGAAGCCTATCAAAAAGTTCAGTGGTATATATTTTTGCATCTTCATTTATCAGAGATCCAGAGTCAATGGAATTCACCATTTCTTCCGGTTTTAAATGACTATTACCTAATGGTAATTTTACTTCAAAACTTGTTCCTTTCCATTTTTCACTTTTCACATCAATACTTCCTTGGTGTATTTCTATTAATTCTTTCGAAAGCGCAAGGCCTAATCCAGTTCCTTTATAATTTTCATATTCACCCTGGAAAAACGGATCGAATGCATGCTCAATCAGGTCTTGTGACATACCAACTCCATTATCTTCCACTTTGATGATGGCATATTGATTATTCTTGCTGATGGTTACATGTATATAGCCATTTTCTTTTGTAAACTTAAAGGCATTTGACAATAGGTTGAAAATAACTTTGTCAATCATCGTAACATCAAACCAAACATTTAGTGTTTTTTCTGAAGTAAAGAAATTCAGATTGATATGTTTGTTTTTAGCTAATACATTATAGGAGGAAGTGATTTCATTTACGAATCCAATTAAATCAACTTGTGAAGCCCTCAATTGCATTTTATTGAATTCAATCTTCCTAAAATCCATTAATTGATTAACTAGTCGGTATAAACGCAAAACGTTCTTCTGAATCAATTGAAGTGTTAATTTGGTAGAATGTTGAATTTTAGGGTTTTCAATCAATTCGTCTATTGGAGAAAGTATTAGAGTCAGAGGTGTTCGAAATTCATGAGAGATATTTGTGAAAAAACTCAATTTCGCCTGATGTGCACTTTCAGCTTTCGCTGAAATTTCAATAAGCTGATTCTTTTGTTCAGATATTTCTAAGTTCTGAATTATTAGAGTACGCCTAATCTTTTTATTTAAGTTTAAAGAATAAAATAAAATAGCACCAAAAATCACAACCACAATAAGTGCCGTAGTAATGAACCAAATCAATGTTGATTGATTTTTAGTAATTATTATCTGTTCATTGATTTTTTTCTGTCTTTCCTCTATGTCTTTTTGTTGTTGCAGTACTTTTAAACTTTGTGATTTCATGATTCTTACGTTCGTAGAATCAATCACAGTAGTTGCTAATTGGGTTTCAACATTAAATGGTTTGTTCTCTAGTATATTAATGGCCGTATTTATTGCTTCCTGTCCACCAGTTGGATATAAAATAGATGCGGAGATATATTTATTCTCGATCATATCAAGTCCTGCACCTTTTATGGGTAATCCATCTATTCCAATAATTTTAATCTTCTTCTCCCTTCCCAGTTTTTTGCAAATAAGGTAAGAGTCATAGGCCATAAAATCATTTTGTGCATAAATGAGATTAATATTTGGGTGGGCGATTAGGGCTTCCTCTTGTTTTTTAAGATAAGGTTTTGCATTATCATCAATTCTTTGTACATATTTAAGGTTAGGATATTTTGATATAATTTCCATAAAACCATTATGCCTATCTATTACAGGTGATGCGTCTGGCAAACCTGTTACTTCCATGATTTCGCCCTTCCCGTTTAAAATACTGGCGGCATATCTTCCGGCATTTTGGCCAACTTCATAATTAGATGCTCCAATGAAAGCGGTATATTTTTTTGAATCAGTCCTTCTATCAACTACTACTACCGGAATATTTTTAGCGTAAACATCCTGTATGATTGACGAAAGAGGTTTCACTTCGTTGGGAGAAACAATTAGTAAATCAATATTTTGGGTGATTAAATATTTAATTTGTTTGATTTGTGTGTCACTGTTCCCATCGGCATTTTGAAAGAGAAACTCTACATTATTATGAAACGTAAGTTCTCTTTTCATTTCTGACAGCATGGTTTTGCGCCAGCCATCCAGTCCTGTACATTGAGAAAATCCTATAATATATTTTTTCTCTTTCTTTTCTGTATTGCAGGAACTAATCAAGCAAATGATAAGCATTAGTGCAAATAGCTTGGCATAGCAATATTTCATGACCCTAATTTAAAAATTTTAAGAGAATCAGATAATTTAATTAATTATTCTTTCATTTTAATTGTTATAAAAACTATAAAAAATGTAACAAAAATTAAGATGACCTATTTAAATTTATAATTTTTTAAATCATAATTATTTGTAAATCAATATAATGTAAAATATTTGATATAAAACTAAAATTTAACATCAATGATATAATTGTTAAGAATTTGGCATCAGAGTAGAAATATGTTTGTAAGACCGAAAGCTGATGTTATATGAAGAAAAGACGCCTTTTACAATGGTCAATAGTTGCTGCTTTAGCGGGTTTTATATTTGGTTTTGATACCGTAGTTATCTCTGGAGCAAACCTGCCCATTAAGAATTTATGGCATACCAGTCCCATTTTCCATGGCTTTTTTATCATGTCTATGGCATTATGGGGTACTCTATTCGGATCTTTATTTGGCGGGATTCCAATTGAAAAATATGGTAGGAAATCTGTTTTATTTTGGATTGGCATTTTCTTTGCACTTTCATCCATAGGTTCAGCTCTTGCCCAAGACCCTTATACTTTCTCTTTTTTCAGGTTTGTTGGAGGCATTGGGATTGGTGTTTCTTCTGTGGTTGCCCCAACGTATATTTCTGAAATTTCTACTCCAATTTCAAGGGGCCGATTAGGTGCCTTATACCAATTCAATATTGTATTTGGAATTCTTTTTGCATTCCTTTCAAACTATTTTTTACAAGGATTTGGAGGAATTAATGATTGGAGATGGATGTTAGGAGTACTGGCAATACCTGCTTTAATCTATACCATCATGGTAACAAGATTGCCCGAAAGTCCACGTTGGTTGATTACAAAGAAAAATGACTTAAAGAAAGCAGGCGAGATCTTATCGTTAATTGGAATTACAGAAGTAGAAAAAGAAATTGAAATCATCATTCAAGCAAATTCTCATGAAGCTTTGCAAGGTGAAAAAATGTCGTTCTTTTCTGCAAAATATAAATCCATCATCTGGTTAGCATTCTTGATTGCTTTTTTCAATCAACTATCAGGAATCAATTTTATTCTTTATTACGCACCTGAAATACTTTCTAAAATAGGATTAGGTGCAAAAGAATCGCTTTTGAATTCAATTGCAATTGGAGGAACCAATTTAATCTTCACATTTTTTGGATTATATTTTATTGACAGAATTGGCAGAAAAAAATTAATGATTATAGGTTCATTGGGCTATATTTTAAGTCTTTCTGCAGTTTCTTACTGCTTTGCAGCTCATGCCTCACCATTTTTGCTAATGTTTTTTTTATTGGTCTTTATTGCTTCTCATGCAATTGGTCAAGGTGCAGTTATCTGGGTTTTTATTTCTGAAATCTTTCCCAACAAAATCAGAGCAACTGGTCAATCCTTTGGAGCAAGTGTACATTGGGTATTCGCTGCAATCATCACTTTAGTTACACCATACTTTCTAGATAACGAAAAGGGAATATTCAAAGATAATCCCTGGCCAATTTTCTCATTTTTTGCCTTTATGATGTGTTTGCAATTAATATGGGTATTTATGAAAATGCCAGAAACAAAAGGTGTTTCTCTTGAAGAAATTGAAAAAAGATTGATTAAATAATTTAAAAATTTTCGATTGCTATGGATTTTAAAAAACAAAAAAAACATGTTATGAAAAAACACGTACTCTTTTTAATTGTGATGATTATATCATTGCAGTATGCAAGTGCTCAAAGGCAGGTTACCGGAACTGTCAAAGACGCTAACACCAATCAGCCATTAATTGGTGCCAGTATTTTACTTCAAGGTTTAAAGACTGGAACATCAACTAATGCTGAGGGTAAATTCAGCATTTCAGCTTCAGAAAAAATTAAAGCTATTGTTGTTAGTTATGTCGGTTATGAATCTAAAACTATTTCTATTGAAGGGAAGAGCCAAATTGATGTGGTTCTCTTTGCTGGGAAAGATCTTGATCAAGTTGTTGTTGTTGGTTATACATCTCAACGTAAGCAAGATTTGACAGGTGCAATTGCAGTAGTAGATTTAACACCTGTTAAAAACAATACTTCTGGTAATACTATGCAAGCATTGCAAGGAAGAGTCGCTGGTTTATACATAGAAAAAGATGGTTCTCCAAATGGTACCAATTCAAGGATTTTAATTAGAGGTGCAAATACATTAGGAAATAATGACCCTCTATATGTTATTGACGGTATTCCTACAACAAGACCCGAAGTGTTTCAAAATTTAAACCCTGCTAGCATTGCAAATGTACAGGTCTTAAAAGATGCTTCTGCAGAATCCATTTATGGTGCTCGCGCATCAAATGGTGTAATTATAGTAACTACTAAAAATGGAGGAAATACAAACGGGAAAGTAGATTTTCAATTTAATAATAGTACTTCTACACAGTCAGAAAAATCAATGCGTTTCAAAATGTTGAATTCAATTGATAGAGGTAAAGCATTATGGCAGGCCTCTGTTAATGATGGTCAGGACCCTGCTGCTGGTTATGGAGAAATTTACAAATTTGATTGGAATAATAGTTATAGTAACCCAAAATTGAATAATGTTACGTTGCAGCCTTTTGTTGGAGGTGATCAAAATACACCTGCAGGTAATACTGACTGGCAAGATGTTATGTATAAAACAGGGGTGGTAACAAATAATAGTTTAACTGCATCAGTTGGAAATAAAAATTCTTCACTTGAAATAAACTTCAACCATATTAAAAATACGGGTATGTTGAGGTTCACAGGATATGAGCGTTTAAGTGGGGGCATTAGCGCCGTTACTAGATCTTTTAATGATAAAGCTGTTTTCGGTGTAAATCTTAGAATAGCGAATTCAAACGAGACGCTAACAGCTCGAGATTTAGGTGGTGCTGCTACAACTTTTTTAGCTGTCACACTTGCACCAACCATTCCTGTTTATCAAATTGATGGTAAAACTTATGCAGGTGAATTAGGCGCTGGCTATTCTGATCGAAATAATCCATTACATATGCAAGATTTGGCGAAATGGAATAATGCAAATCGCTTAAATACATTTGGTAATGTTTACATAGAAATTCAGCCTATTAAGAATCTGTTTTTTAAATCAAATTTTGGAGCTGATAATTCTAATTTTTTAAATAAGGTAATCACCCCAACTTTTACTGAAGGGGCATTGAGTAGAACAACGAATAGTTTGTTTTATGATCAAAACCATTATTTAAGTACTACTTTCTCAAATACCTTGAGATATAATTATAATTTAAATGATGTTAATCGATTTAAGTTTTTAGTTGGCACTGAATATATCAAAACGGATCTTGATTATCAAACCACGAAGAAAGAAGGATATGCCCTTCAAACAGAAGATTATTTCACTTTGAATGCCGGTACCGGTAATACCAATGTTACAGGAGGATCAACCGGTAACAGATTGTTTTCACAATTCGCTCGTGTAGATTATAGTTACTCTGATAAATATTTGTTAGCTGTTACAGTACGTAGAGATGGTTCCTCTCGATTTGGAGAAGATAACAGATATGGTTTTTTCCCTGCAGCTTCAATAGGTTGGAGAATTGATAAAGAAAATTTTATGAAGCAAAATACATTATTCTCTGAACTGAAATTTAGAGCAGGGGTAGGTAGAGTTGGAAATCAGCAAATTGGTGATTTGGCACGATTCGGCTTGTTTGATACAAGATATGGAACAACCATGGCTCAATTAGTTGGCGGGTTTTGGGAACAATATATGAATATAGGCACTGCATATTCTTTATCAGGTGCTAATACTGGAACACTTCCTTCAGGTTTTGTTCAAACACAAGCAGCTAATTCTGGTTTGAAGTGGGAAACAACAGATGAAATTAACACTGGATTAGATTTCTCAATTTTAAATAATAAAATTTCTGGATCGTTTGACTATTTTACTAGACAAACTACTGGTATTTTGATTACACCCCCTGTTGCATCTGCTTTAGGTGAAGGTCAATCAAAAGCAGTTAATGGTGCTTCTAAATCTAATAAGGGTTGGGAATTCATAATTGGATATCATGCTCAAAAAAAGGGCGATTTTAATTATAATGTCACTTTAAATTTCTCTCATTTTAGAGATAAGATTACAGACTTACCAGAAAATGTTCGTCCAGCCTATGCAGGTAACCTTGTAAGCACAATCATTGGACATTCTCAATTTGACATATTTGGTTATAAGGCTAATGGTCTATTCCAATCACAATCAGAAGTAGATGCAGCACCAAAGCAAATTGGTGCAGGTCCAGGAAGAATCCGTTATGAAGATATTAATAATGACGGCGTCATAAATGACTTAGACAGAACTTGGATTGGAACTACTCTTCCTTCACTTGAATACGGGATGAGAATTGATTTAAATTATAAAAAATTCGATTTATCGATTTTTGGATCTGGAGTTAGTGGTAGAACTGGATTCGACGTTTATACTTTGTTTAATAATTTAATGAAGAGTAGAGAAAATGTAGGACCAGGAGTCTTAAATGCTTGGACACCACAAAACACTAATACAAATATACCTGCACTTACTCTTAAGGATAATAATAGCGAAGGCAGAACTTCTGATTATTTCATGGTTAAC
>CANBQT010000094.1 GCA_947371755.1 Chitinophagaceae bacterium | reverse complement strand
CTATTACCTAAAGAATTTTTAGACGGATCGTCATAAGGAGCAAAATCGCAACTGGCTGTGATAAAAAGAGGAAGCTTATTGGGGTTAATGAACCTTGCAAGTTCCGTTGCAGTTAGTACTGATTCTTCCGCTAATCTTTGATAGCTGCCGTGACCTGTATAATTCACTATTAAATTTCCATTGAATACCTCATTTACAATGGCATCGTTCACCGTTGGATATCTTGCTCCACCATTACCACTCACTAAAGGAAATGCGTCGAGAAAAATTTTATCTGAATGAATGGATGGGTTCACATTTGATACTGTTTGAACCATCGATTCTGCATCGTTTAAATGCAGGTTTCCATCCTTATCGTCTGCAATAAAAACTGATTTCGTTCGCCATGCACCCAGGCTTGCCGTATCAGCATAATGAATGATTTTATCTACCATTATTTTTGCTTCGTCCACATTATGTGCTGGGATACGTCCAATCCCAATATCCAATAACCCTGCAGGAGACACTAAATTAATATCATCCCCATCATCTAATAATCCGAAAAAATCGTCTGAAACATGGCTCACCAAAGGTTCTAAGCTATTTACTGTTTCATAAACCGGAACAAGATTTGTATTGCCAGCTAAACGATTCTTAGGATCGAAAGAACCATCACCAAATAATAATAAAAATCGTGGTTTTTTACTGCCTGATTTTATCGCTTGGTCCAGGTACATTTTTACATAGTCACGGATAGCAGTTGGGTCTGCGTTGCCACTGGCAAACTCCTGGTAAATTTGTGAGGTTTGTGCTATTACAGTTTGATAGCCATCTTGCTGTTCGTGAAAACTGGCTAACCTCTTTGCTTCCGATAATAAGGATGGATGCGTTATAATTAAAAAATCTGCCCCAGTGCCAATATGATGTAAATCCTGATTCGCAATTTTGCCAAGCACAATGGGGGTAGACAAATTAGTTCTGTCGAAAGCTACATATTCATGTAAACTATCGGCAAGATTTTGAAACTGAATTGTTGCACCTGACATCAAACTTGTTGAAATTTGTGTAGGTATTTGTGGAATGGTTAGATCCCATACAGTTGTATTGATGGTTGCATTTGCAATTTGATAAAGATCAATCACATCCCCTCCTGGGAGGGGCAGGGGTGGGTTCGCATGACCCCAATTTCGAAAAAACAAAGGCTTGGTCCCATCCATTTGTAAAGCACAATCACCCTGTATTTCCAACCAATTTAACCAACCCTGTGCATCTGAATTCCCGGGCTGAAAATTATATTGTATGGCAAGAGATCGGGTTGAGGTACTTGCAGCTAAGTTGATAGGGAATCCTATATCATTCACAGCACCAGCATCTTGGGCATAGGCATCTAAGAAATAACCAGACACAGATGGGATATTGATATCAGGAATTGACTGACCTGCTATAAGTATTTTAAAACTACTATTCCCGGCAATCGTTCTCCCTGCTACATTTGATCGAAAATAAGTTGCAGCGCCTAGTGCAGTAGCAGGCCAATTGAGGGTGATCGTTTTATTTAAGCTGCCTAACCCATTATTACTAAAAGATTCTCCATACCATTGCTTGCCACTATTCAACAAATTATAGTTATCGATTTCATAGAACTGATGTTCTTGATAGGTCTGAACTGTTCTATTAGGAGTACCAATCAGTGCAGGAAAGGTTGCAATTCTTTTGCCATTCCCGCCTATCGAAATAAAATAAAAAGCTGTATCACTATATAAGTTTTTCTGGTGGTTAAACCGTTTGATGGAGTTGTCTTTTAACCATTGTTGTGGACCAGGAGCATAAAAAATCAGGTAATCGTTATTATTAAACACACCATCGCCTCCATCTACCACTTCTATGGCGTTTTCGAGAAGATCGTCGGGTCTTGGAACTGCATTCGATTCGGGCAACATGGCTCCCCCATTTCCAAAAAGCCGGATGGCTGATGAACTGATAGAACCATTTACGAGACCCATCCCTGCCAGCGAATTGGCATCAATTTTATAGATTCCTTCCTGAGTAACCCCCAGTTTAACCCAGTTTCCCGTTGCCAGCATCGAATGATCCGCATATACCCGTTGCGCATTGCCTTGAAGAACCAATAAAAGGGATAATATGAGGAAGGTATGTTTCAATAAGACAAATATAATCTCTTATTCATCCAAAAGCACCCCTCCTGGCGCTTGCGCATTATACTTTCAAAAGCACCCCTCTTGGCGCTTGCGCATTATACTTTCAAAAGCACCCCTCCTGGCGCTTGCGCATAGGAGGGGCAGCCGATGCCGTGACTACGGCATACGGCGGGGAGGTTGCTGATCATGAAAACGATGGATGTTAGTCTTGAAGAGTAACCACCCCAGTCATCGCTCAGCCGCTCGACTTTCCCCTCCTATCGCAAGCGGCAGGAGGGGTGCCCAAAAGAGAAATATCAGCAAGTGGCAGAAGGTTCACTTTAATTTTCAAGCTCTATTTTGCACAAGAGCCAGTCGTTTTGCGCACTTAAAAAATCCTTCAAAAGGGCAATATTTAACCCATTTGAACAGTTATATCACAGATTTTAGCAGAAAATTAGGTTTTCGATAACAGAAGCTATCTACTTGATTCATACATCATAAATAGAAATCTTCTATATTCGCATAGACGTAAATAAGCAAGATCTGATAAAACTCTACTTCAAACTCAATTTTTTATAATGCAGTTATTGAAAACAACCAAGAATTTGGTTTTGCTTTTGGCCGTTGTGAGTTCATTTGCCTCTTGCAGTTCTTTAGGCAAAAAATCAGAGAAATCTACGGCTACAGGATGGAATTACAATGATAAAAATCAGGGTAATTTCTATGTTGCTAAACCAAAAGATATTAAAGCAGCTCCCGGATTGGTATTTGTACAAGGTGGTACTTTTGCGATGGGCGCTACTCAGGAAGACGTAATGGGCGATTGGAATAATAGTCCCCGCCGTGTTACTGTGGCTTCCTTTTTTATCGATAAAACTGAAGTAGCAAACGTACACTATCGTGAATACCTCTATTGGTTAGGTAACGTATTCGGTGGCGCTGGCATGGATTCAGTTGTAGAGCAAGCGCTTCCAGACAGTTTGGTATGGAGAAGCGAATTAGCTTTCAACGAACCATATGTAGAATATTACTTCCGTCACCCTTCCTATAATTATTACCCAGTGGTGGGTGTGTCTTGGAAACAAGCTTCCGATTTCTGTATCTGGCGTACTGACCGTGTGAATGAGCTTAGCTTGATTAACAAGGGATTCCTTGACAAGCGCACGCAGATCAAAAAAGAATTAAATGGTGCTGGTCAGGATAACTTCAATACCAAGGCTTATTTATTGGGCGAGTACCAAGCGGTACCTGGCAAAGAAGTTACATCTAAAAAGAATCCTTTAAAAGATGCTCAGGGTAGACCAAGAACAACCGTTAAGATTGAAGATGGCATGACGCATCCTGATTATCGCTTACCAACAGAAGCGGAGTGGGAATATGCAGCTTATGGTTATATGATGGAAAATCCACAACGTAAGAAAAGCAGTAAGAGCCGTGGAGAAGAAGTGGTTGCCAATAAACAAATTTATTCTTGGAAAAACCAAGGTTTTGATAACGTTCGTTACACTACAAAAAGCGCATTCCAAGGAGCTTTCCTAGCCAACTTTAAACGTGGCTCTGGAGATAATATGGGAGTTGCAGGTGGATTGAACGATAACGCAGCAATCCCTGCGGAAGTTACCTCTTTCATGCCAAATGGATTTGGCATCTATAATATGAGTGGTAACGTGAGTGAGTGGGTTGCCGATGTGTATCGTCCATTAACAAGCACTGATGGAGAAGATTTCAATATCTATCGTGGTAACGTTTTCAAACAAGTGGATAAGAGTGGTGGTGAAGGAAATTTAAGAGATGATAAGGGTCGTATAAAAATGATTGCTGAAACTGATTCTTCTTTAAAAAGCAGAAGAAATTATCATCATGCAAATGCGATGAATTACGATGATGGTGATAGCACCAGTGGAGTAACTTATGGCTACGGCATTACATCATTGATTTCAGATAAATCAAGAGTTTTTAAAGGTGGAAGTTGGGATGACAGGGCTTATTGGTTAAGTCCGGGCACTCGTAGATACCTTGAAGAAGATCAAAGTACTAGATCATTAGGTTTCCGTTGTGCGATGAGCCATTACGGATCTGCTGAAGGTTTAAGTACTAAAAATCAGACAGGTACATTCTTTCCAGCCAGAAGAAATAAGCGTTAAAGGAAAAGGTAACTAATAGCGTAAAAAGAAGCCACTCGATTTAGAGTGGCTTTTTTTATTGGAGAAGTATTAGTGAGAAGTGAGAAGTGAAAGGTAAATCGCCAAAGCACCCCTCCTGTCCCGATTCTCGGGATAGGAGGGGCAGCCGATGCCGCGAAGGCGGCATACGGCGGGGTGGTTGTGTTTAAGAGAATCAAGCATGTTGGTCTTGAAGAGCAACCTCCCCTGTCATCGCTCAGCCGCTCGACTTTCCCCTCCTATCCGCTAGCGGCAGGAGGGGTGCTTTTTGTTTTAAACGCTTTGCGTTTAAAACCTTCACTCCTCACTCCTTACTCCTCACTCCTTACTTCTCGCTCTTATCTTTTCTTTCATGTGAATACTTTATTTTTACGCATAAACTTTCGCCTGTGCAATTAGCAGACCTCTACAAAATATATTTAGAATTCCCTTCTATTCAAACCGATACCCGAAAAGTACAAAAAGGAGATCTGTTCTTTGCGTTAAAGGGACCAAATTTCAACGGCAATTTATTTGCAAAACAAGCATTGGAAAAAGGGGCTGCCTATGCAGTAGTAGATGAGGCATTAGAAGATATCACCGGCCGTTTGATTTTTGTAGAAGATGTATTAACCACTTTACAAGAATTGGCTCGTTTTCATCGCGAAACTTTTACCATACCATTTATTGCGATTACAGGTAGCAATGGAAAAACAACTACCAAAGAATTAGTATCTGCGGTTTTGTCAACTCAATATAAAACAGCTACTACTGAAGGAAATTTAAATAACCATATTGGTGTTCCTCTCACCATTTTAAAAATCAAACCTGATACAGAACTGGCTGTGATTGAAATGGGTGCAAATCATCAAAAAGAAATAGAAAGTTATTGTAGTTACACAGAGCCCACTCATGGTATTATCGCGAATTGTGGCAAAGCACATTTGGAAGGATTTGGTGGCGAAGCTGGCGTACGAAAAGGGAAAGGAGAACTATATGATTATTTAAGAGCGCACAAAGGAATGACTTTCCTTTTCAATGATTACGATTACCTGAATGAAATGAGTCAGGGAATTACTTCGCGAATTGAATACAGCACAACTAATGGAGATGTAGTTGGAAATATTGAAAACAGCGAATCCTATCTTTCTGTAAAAATTACAAAAGGCATAGATCCAATTTCTATACACACTTCCCTGGTTGGTGATTATAATTTACCCAATGTATTATGTGCTATAGCTGTGGGTGCTTATTTCAAAGTGCCGCAAGAAAAAATTGTTGCTGCACTGGAAAGTTATCAACCTACGAATAGTCGTTCACAATTAATGCAACTAGGAACGAATCATATCATACTAGATGCATATAATGCCAACCCTACCAGCATGAAAGCAGCTATTGAGAATTTTGCAAAAATGCAGGTTGATAAAAAAATATTGATGTTAGGAGGCATGATGGAATTAGGTCCAGAAAGTTTACACGAACATGAAGGGATTGTATCATTGATTCAATCTTATCATTGGGATGCAGTTGTGGTAGTTGGTGGAGATTTTGGAAGAATCAATCATCCATTTATTTATTTCAATACATCAGAAGAAGCGAAGACTTGGTTTCAACAACAAGTATTTGAAAATACATACCTTTTAGTGAAGGGATCCCGAAGCATGCAAATGGAAAAAATCATTCAATAATTTATGGAAAACATAGCCACATTATTTTCTCAGCTTGAACCTGCATTACTGGAAGAAATTATAGCCAATGGTGTGGTTAAAACAATTCCCTCAGGTGAAATATTGATGCGTACGGGACAATTTATTAAGAGTACCATGTTGGTGCTGGAAGGATCCATTAAAATCTTTCGAGAAAACGAAGATGGTGGTGAATTTTTAATGTATTATTTACAACCAGGAGAAGCATGTGCACTTTCTATCATTTGTGCAGCCAAATCAGAAGCAAGTCAGATCATGGCGAAAACAGTAGAAGAAACAACAGTACTCATGGTTCCTTTAGGCATGATTGATAAATGGATGTTAGATTATAAATCATGGTATCATTTTGTATTAAGCACATACCGTAATCGCTTTGATGAATTACTTACCCTGATCGATCAGGTAGCTTTTAGAAACATGGATGAACGTTTGGAATTCTATTTGAAGCGTCATGCAAAAATCAATAACAGTAACACCATTGCATTATCCCACCAGCAAATTGCAGAAGAATTAAACTCTTCTCGCGAAGTAATCTCTCGCTTATTAAAGAAAATGGAACAAAGGAATATGGTGATACTTCATAGAAATGCGATTGAATTGATTTAAGAGTAAAAATGAAAAATTAAAAAGAAAAAAGAAAGATAAAAGTACCAGAAGTATCACCCCTCCTGTTCGCTTGCGAATAGGAGGGGCAGCCGATTCAGCGAACGCTGAATACGGCGGGGTGGTTGTCTTTAGGAGAAACATGCATGTTTATAAATAAAAAGTGAACCTCCCCTGTCATCGCTAAGCCGCTCGACTTTCCCCTCCTATGCGCAAGCGCCAGGAGGGGTATTTTAAGATATTTAATGCTTTCCATATCACTCTTCTTTTTACTTTTTACTTTTTACTTTTTACTTTTTACTTTTTACTTTTTACTTTTTACTTTTTACTTTTTACTTTTTAATGTAACTCTAGTCACCAAATCTCCTAGTTAAAGCTTTTACTTTTGTCAAAACAAAAAACTATGGGATTCTTAAGTAATTTATTCGGAGGCGGACCAGCCGTAGATTTTAAAGAAATGGTGCATAATGGTGCAGTGATCATCGATGTGCGTACACCTGATGAATTTAAGTCGGGTCATATCCCACAATCGCAGAATATTCCATTGCAAATTTTGCAACAGAAGATCAATGATGTGAAAAAGAAAAACAAACCAGTGATTGCCTGTTGCGCGAGTGGTGGAAGAAGTAGTATGGCCACAACTATGTTGCAAAATGCCGGTATTGAAGCTGTAAATGGCGGTGGATGGCATTCTTTGCAATCTAAACTCAGATAATGAAAGGCTGGCAATTTAAAATGGATTGGGCTTTGCTGATTCGATCTTTATTCGGATTGAGCTTTATCATCATTGCTTTTAAATTTAACGATTGGTTGCCAGGTGCTTTCGGTTCAGTAATCATTATTATTGGAATAATTGCCGCATTTACCAAAACGGGTTGCGGGTATAATGACCATTGCTAATTTTTAAAAGAGTAAATTGCACTCCGAAATAGATAAAGATGGCTTCTAAGAATTCTTTCCCCCAGTATTTGATCAGCATATTTAGTAATAAATGTCCACGTTGCAGAGAAGGCAGATTATATAAGCACACAAACCCTTATAACTTCAAGAATAATATGGAAATGAA
>CANBQT010000093.1 GCA_947371755.1 Chitinophagaceae bacterium | reverse complement strand
ATATCAGGCTAATTCACAAATCCGAGGGGCCTTTCATATAGGGAGTATCGGAGGGATGGGTTTAAAACAAACTGTATTTACTGGTCCTGTTGTAATCAATGACAGTTCTTGTTTCACTATTTCCAATGGTGTAAGTACGCTACAACATCGTACAAAAGTGAATCCCTTTACAATGAACTGTGAACTACTCTTCGTAGATCTACCAGTGATTGAAGTATTTGCTTATCCCAATCCATCTATCTCGCATGTAATACTTCAAACTGCTGTTAGTACTCCTTTAAAAAAGAGTAACCAGAAAGCGCAATTAGAATTGTATGATTTATCGGGAAGATTATTGAAAGTTTATCATTCAAGCCTATTTGATTTGAATAGTGGCTATCAGATCAGCCTATCCAATTTAGCGAACGGACCTTATTTTATAAAAGTGCTTATTCCTTCAGCTGTGTTTGTAAGGACAGTTAAAATTTTAAAAGTAGATTAATTATGAAAAAGTTAGTACAAGTATTAGCCATGATGCTAGTAGGTATTTTGTGGAATGTTGCATCGATGGCTCAAACTGGAGCTCCATCGGGCATTAGTTTCCAGGGTATTGCTACGGATGCCAATGGTAATATTGCCATGAATTCTATAATTTATGTCAAAGATGCCATTATCAAAAGTTCCGCTACAGGAACTGTTGTGTATAATGAATCATTTACCAATTTAACCACTACTGTGGATGGTATTTTTACCATCACCATTGGGCAAGGTATATCTCAAACGGGTAGTTTTAGTACTATCAATTGGTCGAACGGACCGTATTTTTTAAATCTGCAAATTGCCATTAAACCGGCTAATGCCACCAATTCCTGGACACCTACCTATTATAATATGGGTACCCAACAATTCTGGAGTGTTCCTTATGCATTGTCTGCTGGAACAGTTCCGGGTTTAAGTGGTAAACAAAATACGATTACCTTAACCACCAATGGTACATCTGGTGCCGCTACATTCAACAGTACCTCAGGTGCATTAAATATACCTCAGGCTTCAGTTGGGGCTAAGGGTGCAACAGGTGCTACTGGTGCAACAGGTCCAACAGGCGTTGCTGGTACAAAAGGTGCAACAGGTACCAACGGAACAAATGGTACCAATGGAAGTAATGGCGTAACAGGTGCAAAGGGAGCAACCGGAGATAAAGGTGCCACTGGTGCAACAGGAAATAATGGTACCAACGGAACAAATGGAACCAATGGAAGTAATGGTGCAACTGGAAACAAAGGAGATAAGGGTGATAAAGGAGATACAGGAGCTACTGGTGCAACTGGAGATAAAGGAGAAACCGGAGCAACTGGTAATACTGGTGCAACTGGTTCATCCGCATTAGTATTTGTAGGTACGGTTAATACAACATCTACTAAATTTGGTGCAACCATTACTGATAGCTTGCATTTATCACCGGCAGATTCTACCAATGCTGGTATTTTAACTACACAAGAACAATTAATAGGCGGGAGAAAAATATTTACTAGTAGTGATGGACTAATAGCAACGGGTAAAATTGGAGAAGGCACCCCTTCTACCTTAGGTGCTGGCATAAGATTCATGTGGATGCCTAGAAAAGCAGCCGTTAGAGCAGGTGGCATGTCTGATACTCAGTGGGACGACAGTACCAAAATTGGTAAATACTCTACAGCTTTTGGTGAAAATACATTAGTCAGTGGCAACTATGGTTTTGTAGCTGGTCATGCAGATACTGCATCTGCCTTCGCTTCTGTAGCGCTTGGACAATATTCGAATGCTTCCAATTCCCATGCATTGGCTATGGGATATGGTGCAAAAGCTAGTGGATATGCTTCTGTGGCTATGGGGCATCAAACCATTGCTTCAAACGGATCAGCTGTTGCTTTAGGTTATCAAACCAATGCCACCAACTTTGCTGCAGTTGCCATGGGGCAACAAGTTACTGCTAGTGGAAGTCAATCAACTGCATTTGGGTTAGGTAACACAGCCAGTGGAAGTCAATCAACTGCATTTGGCCAAGGAACAACCGCTAGTGGATCCCATGCCATTGCAATGGGTTTAAATACAACTGCTAATAACTCGCAAGCCATTGCAATGGGACAAAGCACCCTGGCAAGTGGATCTATTTCTACTGCTATGGGTTTGAGTACTACTGCAAGTGGTTCTACATCTACTGCAATGGGACAAGGAACTACTGCTAGTGGGCAAGTTTCTACTGCTATGGGTTTAAATACAACTGCAAGTAACTCTCAAACAACTGCATTTGGTCAGGGTACTTTGGCTAGTGGGCAAACTTCCACTGCTATGGGTTTAAATACAACTGCAAGTGGATCTCAATCTATTTCGATGGGATATCAATCATTAGCAGATGGTCCACAATCTTTTGCATCAGGACTTACAGATACTGCTACCGGAACAGCCTCTGCTGCTTTTGGTTATAAAACAAAAGCAAGCGGGCAACAGTCATTAGCTGCTGGAACACAATCAGTAGCTACCGGGAATGCAGCAGTTGCTATGGGTTTTCAAAACATAGCAAGTGCAGATCAGTCATTTGCAACAGGCAATAAAGATACTGCCAGCGGAAAACAATCCATTTCTATGGGATTAGATAGTAAAGCAAGTGCACTTTCATCTGTGGCAATAGGTAATAATGTAAAAGCTGATTCTTATGGTGAAATAGCACTGGGAATTTATAATACAAAATATACTCCTGTTGCACCAAGTGGTTTTGATTCAACAGATCGTTTATTTACTATAGGTAATGGACTGGATGATGCCAGAAGAAGCAATGCATTAACCATCCTGAAGAGTGGTAATACTATCATTGCCGGTAAAATTACTACTGGTGCCATGACTTATCCCAACTCAGATGGTACTGCAGGATTTGTTTTAACAACAGATGGCGCTGGAAAAGCAATATGGGCAAGTCCTATACCTGGTATTCAGGGAGTGAAAGGAGATACTGGTGCTGCAGGAGATAAAGGAGAAACCGGTGCAACTGGTGATAAAGGAGATATTGGAGAAAAGGGTGATAAAGGAGATATTGGTGCTACTGGAGATAAAGGAGATAAGGGTGATAAAGGAGATAAAGGAGAAACCGGTGCAACTGGAGATAAAGGTGATAAAGGAGATATTGGTGCTACTGGTGCTACTGGAGATAAAGGAGATAACGGTGATATTGGAGATAAGGGTGATAAAGGAGATAACGGTGCAACTGGTGATAAAGGTGATAAAGGAGATATTGGTGCTACTGGAGATAAAGGAGATAAAGGAGATAAAGGTGATATTGGAGATAAGGGTGATAAAGGAGATAAAGGAGAAACCGGTGCAACTGGTGATAAAGGAGATACGGGAGCTACAGGTGCAACAGGTGAAACAGGTGCTAAAGGAGATACGGGAGAAAAGGGAGATCAAGGTCCGAAAGGTGATCCAGGTAACGACGGTCAACCAGGTGATTCAGGCGTTGTCTATCCTTTAACAATAGATGCAACTCACTTAACTGGAACTTATTTTGATGGAAAAGCTGAGGTAACTATTGCCACTGATGCTACTGATGCCAACTCTCCAGGTACGATTGTTTCAAGGGATGCAAGTGGCAATTTTAGTGCAAATTCTGCTACTTTCAGTGGGATTATTAAAGCATCTGGTTTCGCAATTCCAGGTTTAGGATCAAATGGTTTTTTAAAAAGGAATGGTACAATTGATAATACTCATTATGCAGCAGCAGCTGGTAATTCCTCTCAATTCATAAAAGCTGATGGTTCTTATGATTCAACACCATATGCGCCAGCAACTGGTAGTTCCTCTCAATTCATAAAAGCTGATGGTTCTTTTGATAATACATCATATGCAGCAGCAAATGGTACTTCCTCTCAATTCATAAAAGCTGATGGTTCTTTTGATAATACACAATATGCAGAAAAAAATGGTACTTCCTCTCAATTCATAAAAGGCAATGGTACATTTGACAATACTCATTATGCAGCAGCAGCTGGTAATTCCTCTCAATTCATAAAAGCTGATGGTTCTTATGATTCAACACCATATGCGCCAGCAAATGGTAGTTCCTATCAATTCATAAAAGCTGATGGTTCTTTTGATAATACACAGTATGCAGCAGCAAATGGTAGTTCCGCTCAATTCATAAAAGCTGATGGTTCTTTTGATAATACACAATATGCAGAAAAAAATGGTACTTCCTCTCAATTCATAAAAGGCAATGGTACATTTGATAATACTCATTATGCAGCAGCAGCTGGTAATTCCTCTCAATTCATAAAAGCTGATGGTTCTTATGATTCAACACCATATGCGCCAGCAAATGGTAGTTCCTCTCAATTCATAAAAGCTGATGGTTCTTTTGATAATACATCATATGTAACGCTAACCCAAATGACTGATTATATAGCTCAACAGGGAGTAAAAGGGGAAACAGGTGCAACAGGTGCAACAGGAGCAACAGGAGATACAGGAGCAACAGGAGCAACAGGAGATACAGGAGCAACAGGTGCTAAAGGGGATACCGGATCAACTGCTACAGTTCGTGAGGTTACTGACGAATTCTCTGCAACTGCCTCACAAACAAGTTTTACTTTAACACAAACTCCTTCTACCAACAGTAAAGTAAAAATGTATGTGAATGGAATCCGTATTAGTAATACAGCTTATAGTGTGAGTGGAACTACATTAACCTATACTGCATCGAATAATGGCGCTTATGCTCTTTCAGCAAATGACCGTATTCAAATGGATTACTATTATTAAGTTTCAATATAAAATGTTAATCAAAATAGTATGTATAAAATAGCCCCTATCCTACTAATGCTTATATTGATTTTACAAAAGCTTCCGCTAATGGCAAGTGAAAAGTATGATCATGTTGTAGAGAAAAAAATAGCTTTAGATTTAAAAGCAAATTATTATCCGTTAAACGATTCTATTAGTGGTATTGAATATGCAAATATTCAATACCATCAACAAATGAGAATCGTACCATTAAAAGGAAATCTAGTTTTTAACAATCTTTGGTTAAATATTGAATCACAATTAGCAACACCTGTAGGTTCATTTGGAGTAACTAAAAATGGTAAAATTCAACCGGGTGCTGCTAATGCTAATGTTAATTTAAACGGACAATTAGCTGCACTTCATGGTGTTACAAAAAATGGAAAAATTTTTTAAACATCATTCATTTGTCCAAATTAAAAAGACTCTGATTTCAATAGAAGTCAGGGTCTTTTTTAGTTAACCTTGTTAATATAGTCTTTAGTAATCCGGTAAACACATGAATCCCAACACCTTCTCTTATCAAATATTCGATCGTTTTAATCAATTTAAAATTTGGAGAAGAATAGTAACAATTAGCTATTTGCTGATCTATTTGATTTATCTGGGATGGAGGTCAACAATTTTTGCAGAGCATTCATTATTCTTATCTACACTATATTTTATTGCAGAAACCATTGGATTTATTTTATCCTTAACGATTATTTTCAATTCATGGAATTATAACCATCAGGAACCCAAAAAGACTAAAGAAAATTTAAAAGCAGATATTTTTATACCTACCTATCAAGAGCCTTTCGATATTATTAAAAGAACCATTTGTGCAGCTCAAAATATAGATTACCCTCACCAATTATGGGTTTTAGATGATGGCAAAAGAGACGATATCTTCCATTTAACCCAGCAGATGGGGGTTCATTACATCACAAGGCCAAGTAATCTTCACGCAAAAGCCGGTAATCTTAACCATGCCTTACAAAGCAGTTCAGCGGAATTTATAATGGTGTTCGATGCAGACCATATAGCATTACCTCATGCTCTAGATGTTACCTTAGGTTTCTTTGATGATCCAAAAGTTGGCATGGTGCAAACCCCTCAGGATTATTACAATACAGATGGTTTTCAATACATGTCTTTTCATCAAAAAATCTGGCACGATCAATCTTTTTTTTACCATGTTTCCCAGCCATGCCAAGACAGCTCTAATAGCAGCAGTTGCGTAGGCACTGGCGTTGTGTATAGACGTTCGGTTTTAGACACAATTGATGGCTTTCCTACCACCACTGTAACAGAAGATATTCATACTTCGTTGAAAATTCATAAAGCAGGATATCAAACTATTTACCTCAACGAATCTATTGCTTATGGAGTTGCAGCTGCAGACCTCACAGAATATTATAAAACAAGACATCGTTGGGCTCATGGAAATATTCATGCATTAAAACATGAAAAGATATTAACCTGTAAAGGTCTTAGTTTCAAACAAAGAATTTCCTATCTGAGCTTAGGATTAATTTATCTCGAAGGATGGCAAACACTGCTACTATTTCTCATACCCGCTATTACTCTGATATTTGGAATCCCACCTTTCGAAATTTCGGTTTTTAATATTTTAATCGTACTGGGATTTCCATTCGTGAGTTATTTAATGCTACAAGAAATTGGCTGTGGATTTTCAAATTTCTGGGCCAATGAAATTTTTGCAATCATCAGATGGCCCATACATATTATTTCAACTGCCGGATTATTCGGTAAGAAAATTGCTTGGATCAGTTCATCCAAAAAAATTAAATCCGAGGTTAACTGGCGTTTTATGATGCCACAAATAAGTGTTTTAATACTCAGTATTTTCTCTATAGTATTTGCGTTGATAAAATTGGAAAATAATTATCAACCTGGCCCCATTTTTCTTTTTGTGAAAGATTATTGTCAATTATTATTTACAAAAAAGACTTATGCCTCATCAGCAGCCAATAACAATCTTTTATATAACTCCCATTTCATTAACATTCATACTACTATTAAAAATGGTTATAGTATCGATTTAGTTTTCATAGCAGGATTTTGGGTACTGTATACCATCGTAAAGCATTTGTTCTTTATACAAAAGGTTTTAAAAAATGTACAAAGCTCAAATACTTATTTTCATTTTGATATACCTCTTCCAATATTGTATGAAGGATGTGTACATGGAAAAACACTAAAAATTTCTGAGGATTATATAAGCTTTTGCATTCCTATAAATTCTACCCACAATGAAAACAATGGAGATAAAAAAGAAATTACCCTTTATTTACCTTCCCAAACAATTACACTATTAATTGAAATAATAAAGAAAAAGAGGCAAAAAAATACTCAGAACACAATACTCGAAGCGAAAGTTATCTGGAAAAATGAATCAGATAGGGATTCCTTGGCCAATTGTATCTATTCAGTTAATTGGCATCGTGATTTGTTTCACAACATAAAAGATAATTTTTTTGCCACAACTTCTGAAGTGATTTATAAGTATTTAACCCTTCGCTTTTTAAACAAAAAAACAGTCCCTGTTTGGAATCCAATTTTGTATAAAAAAAAGGATCCCAACGATTCAGATCAACAAGAACACTGCGCTTTTCTGTCAAATTTTGATAACAGCAAAGCAACACTGGTAACGTTTGAAAATTTAACAGGTAATCAATTAGATGCCTGTCAAGTGTCTGATGATGGCAAAATAGTTACATTAAATGTCTTACGTGAGGAGATAAATTATATGAATACAAGAAAGTGTTTAGATAAGTCAACTATGCGCAGATATACTGTGGTAATGACATAATCTAAATAATCTAGATATTCTAGAATGCTAAAAAAATAACCCCAAGAAAAATCCTGGGGTTATTTTGTGGGAGCACTACTTGTCCCGCTTAACGGGACGGGTTCGAACCGCGGACCCCTCCGACTGTGGTCGGAGTGCTCTATTTCCCTGATGATATTAGTAATTCAATTTTTTTTCTGCTTTTCCAATTCTTAATTTCCCTTTCTCT
>CANBQT010000092.1 GCA_947371755.1 Chitinophagaceae bacterium | reverse complement strand
TCGGTTTCGTATTTGCCGCATTTGATGCAAGCATGCGCTCTATGAGAATATACTTTGGTGTATTTAGTGTTTTAATGTATCTGTTTTTATTCTTTTTAATTTACTTATTACTTCGAACAAATAAAATAAAAACCACTGATCAATCCATCAAGAAAAATCTTGAATCATATATTCAACTTATCGAAGAATTCGTAAAAAGATATCTTCAATTTACTATGGCATTAATTCCTATATGTCTTGTCTTTGCAGGTTATTTAGGTTATTCTGATGGACACTCAGATGCAACGATGAACGCATACAGCAGTGGATATAATTTTGGTTCAAAATTAAATGGAACACAGTTCACTGTATTTATTATCAGCTTTCTTGTTTTTATCAGTTTAGGTGCGTATGGTATGTTCCATTTTACCAAATGGTACTTAAAAAAGCTTTATGGCAATTATTTATCTGAATTAAAGAAATGCATGTCAGAGTTACACGACCAATAAATTAACTAACACAACCAGTCTTTCTTCTTGTATCTATCAGATATTGAACTTTCCAGCCATTGACAGTCCTAATAAGATGAAAACTATTGACGCCACAATGACTGAATTTCCCTTTATAGTAAAATTGATAAGGCGTCCATACTATTGCTAAATCACCATCGATTTTCATAAAGTCAATGCTAATTCTTTCATCTGCATCTCCTTTACCAATTTTATTGATCTGATTTATAAAATCAGCAACTGCTTCATTTTTTACAATTGCTTTCCCTTCTTTATTGTTTACAATTGTTTGCAGGATGGCACTATCGGCGAAACAATTTTGTAATTGATTGCCATCACTATTTTTCATAGCCAGAAACATCTGTTTTACAGTAGCAGTTACTGAGTCTGAAGCTGTTTGTGAATTACCTTTGGTTACAAACGATAAAAACAAAATCAGGATAGATATAAATTTTCTCATAGCAACATATTTAATCATTCTAATTTAGTGGATTCTGAGCAAAAAAAATCCGCTCTTTCGAACGGATTTCATTATTGTAAATTTGATTTTTATCTTACATAACCTAAGATTTTCAACATACTTGCTGAAGTTTGTTCTTTAGCATAAACCCAGTCTACTAATTTCCCATTATTATCATATTCAACAATCACATGTTTAGGAGAAGGCACCATGCAATGCTTAATCCCACCATACCCACTAATGGAATCCTGATAGGCACCAGTATGGAAGAATCCAACATATAATGGTTCTTTATTAGATTCTTCTTCCTTCTTATTAGGCGATGCTAATTTAGGAAGAAACACTTCATTGATATGTTCTTCTGAATCGTAGTAATCATGACTATCACAAGTAATACCGCCCAGTACTACCCGATGGTATTCATTATCCCATTTATTAATTGGCAACATGAGGAATTTCTCCCCTATTCCCCAGGTATCAGGTAAGGTGGTGATGAAAGAAGAGTCAATCATGTACCAACACTCACGATCATTCTGAATCTTTTGCCCTAAAACACTATAAATATGCGCCATACTCTCTCCTACCGTAAAGCTTCCAAATTCGGTATAGATATTTGGCATCGGAACTTTTGCTTTATTACAAGCTTTCTTTATATTACCAACAATCTCATTGATCATGAACTGATAATCGTATTCAAAACCAAGAGAATGTTTAATAGGGAATCCGCCGCCAATATTGATAGAGTCTAATTCCGGACAGATCTTTTTTAACTGACAATATAAGTTGATGATCTTGTTCAGCTCAGACCAATAATAAATATCATCTTTCACACCTTTGTTTAAGAAGATATGAAGCATTTTCAATTGAAATTTATCTTCATTGCCTTCAATCTCATCTACATAAAACTCCAATATGTCTTTGGCTCGAATACCTAGTCTTGATGTATAGAAGGGAAAATTAGGTTCTTCTTCTGCAGCTACTCGAATACCTAAACGAAATGGTTTCTTCACTGATTTTTTATAAGACAATAATTCTTCCTTATTATCCAGTATAGGGATCACATTTTTAAATCCGTTATTGATCAGTTTTGCGATTCTAGAGGTATACATTTTTTGCTTGTACCCGTTGCAAATGATATATACATCTTTGTTGATCTTTCTTCGCGCATATAATCGATTGATAATATCGATATCATAGGCATAAGATGTTTCAAGATGAATACCATGTTTCAAAGCTTCTTCAACAATGAAAGAGAAGTGTGAACTCTTGGTACAATAGCAATAAAAGTACTGCCCATCGTATTTATGTTTTTTAAACGCCTTTTCAAACAATCCCTTTGCCTTATTAATCTGCATGCCGATCTTGGGCAGATACGTCAACTTTAAAGGAGTGCCGTGTTTATTAATCAGAGAGATCAGGTCAAGACCATTAAACTCTAAATACCCATCATCATTTTGATCAAATCCTTCCTGAGGAAAATGGAAAGTTTGATTCACAAGCGAAGTGTAGGTGTTATTCATTATCCGAATTTCTATTAGACTGTGAGCAAAACAATTTTTTGCACCGCAAAAGTAACAGTTTACTCGGTTCTTTACATAAAAAAAACCGGAAGTGATTTACTTCCGGTTTCTGCTTTCAAATTGAAAACTATTTTACCTGATTTACCAGTGCTTTAAAGCTCTCTGGCTCATTCATTGCTAAGTCAGCAAGAACCTTACGATTCAGTTCAATTCCCTTTGTATTCAGCTTGTTAATGAATTGGCTATAAGTCAAACCTTCTTCTCTAACAGCTGCATTGATACGTGCAATCCATAATTGACGGTATTCACGCTTTTTTAATTTACGACCTACATAACTGTAAGTCAAACCTTTTTCAACGATATTTTTGGCTACGGTATAAACGTTTTTACGTTTACCATAAAATCCTTTAGCTTGATCAAGAATCTTTTTTCTTCTAGCCCTAGATGCTACTGCATTTTTTGAACGTGGCATAGTGTAGTGTTTTAGAAGTCCTGGTAAAGTTTACCAGAACCGATTTTTAAAATGATTGGTAACTGAAATGGTAGAAAACTACCCTCTTAAACGTAATAAACGAAGAACAGATGCTTTGTTTGTAGTATCTACAACACCTTTTTGACGCATGGCTCTTTTACGTTTTTTAGACTTCTTAGTCAATATGTGACGTTTGAAAGCTTTTTGGAAAGTGATCTCTCCAGTACCAGTCAACTTAAAACGCTTCTTAGCGCTGCTGTTGGTTTTTACCTTTGGCATGTTAAATAATCAATTAAGATTACACCCTGCTGGCGTCTCGACACAGGTCGGGAACTTGTTGAGCCATATGGGAAATATCCGATTTTTTTCGGACGGCAAAGTTATGAAGAATAAGTGAAAAGTCAAAATTCAAAAGTAAAAATTACTATGCAAGTAATTTTTGATAAATAAATTCGACTTGAACCTCAAAAATAAAGCAAGTATACTCTGTAACAGATTGAAATTCAATTTATTTTATTATTTTGAATTTTAATTTTCGAATTTTGAATTTGTAATCATAAACTAAAAAACAGCGATTTGCATCGCTGTTTCCTAAAACAAAAATACCTTTTATCCTTTCTTTTTTCCTGTTTTCGGTGTAAAGATGGCAAACATTCTTTTTCCTTCCAGCTTTGGCATACTTTCTAAAGTTCCTGCTTCGGCAAGTCTTTCTGCGAATTTCAATAATAATAATTGACCGCGATCCTGGAACATAATTGCACGTCCTTTGAATTGAACATATGCTTTTACTTTATTGCCATCCTTCAAGAAATTCTCTGCGTGTTTTGCTTTGAAATTGAAATCATGCTCATCCGTTCCTGGCGTAAAACGAATTTCTTTCACTTCGCTTTGCTTGGAATTGGCTTTCATTTCCTTTTCCTTCTTCTTCTTCTCGTAAAGGAATTTTTTATAATCGATTACCTTACAAACAGGAGGATCTGCGGTTGGAGAGATCTCCACCAGGTCTAATTCCTGTTCTTGGGCAATTTTTAAAGCTTCAGATGTAGCCACAACGCCAACTGTAACATTGTCGCCTACTAAACGAACCTGTAAGGCTCTTATTCTTTCGTTGATACGATGTTCAGGCTCAGGCTGCCTGTTAAACCTTGGGTTAAATCTTCCTCCCCCTCTTGGTGGTAATGCCATTAAAACTTGTTTATTTAATAATTTATTTCATTGTAAAGATAGCAATAAAGCTGACTATTCTACTGATTTACGATTTTCTATTTCATCAACCACTAAATCAATAAATGCATCGACGGTCTGACTACCTGTATCCCCCTTACCTTGTCTACGAACCGAAAGCTGATTTTCTGCCACTTCTTTCTCCCCAATAACCAGCATATAAGGAACACGCATCAATTCTGTATCGCGAATTTTCTTACCAATCTTTTCACTCCTATCATCGATTTCAACCCTTACGCCAGCCTTGCGCAGCTTAGCTTTCACTTCCTTGGCATAATCAATAAACTTATCGCTGATAGGCAAAATTTTCACCTGCAAAGGAGCCAACCAAACTGGAAATTTTCCAGCATAGTGCTCTAATAAAAACCCAATAAAACGCTCATGTGTTCCTAGAGGTGCCCTATGTATAATCAATGGCGTTTCAGGTGAATTGTCTTTATTCGTAAACTCTAATTTAAACCGACGCCCTTGTGCAAAGTCAACCTGATTGGTTGCCAAAGTAAATTCACGACCAATGGCACTCCAGATCTGAACATCAATTTTCGGTCCGTAAAAAGCTCCCTCATCTGGAACTTCCACAAATGGTGTACCTGATTCAATCAAAACTTTACGAACCATTTCTTCTGTCTCTAACCAAAGTTCAGGTTCGTCAATATATTTCTTTCCCAATTTGGCAGGATCATGCAAACTCAGGCGCATCACATATTTATCAATTCCAAAAATCTTGAAATACTTTAAATACATTTCATTTACTGCACGGAATTCCTGGGCAAAATCTTCTTTTGAACAATAGATATGCGCATCATTCATGTGCAAACAACGCACACGCATCAATCCAAATAATTCACCACTTTGCTCATACCGATAACATGTACCGTACTCTGCTAAACGCAATGGCAAATCTTTATAGCTACGTAATTCTGCTGAAAAGATTTTATGGTGATGTGGGCAGTTCATTGCCTTCAAATAGTATTTAGTGCCATCCAATTCCATTGGTGGATACATACTATCCTGATAATAAGGTAAGTGACCACTGGTGATGTATAAATTTTCCTTGGCGATATGTGGGGTTACTACACGCTTATAATCTGCTATTTCTTCCGTTTCTTTTGCTAGTTTTTCTAATTCTTCAATGATGATGGTACCATTAGGCATCCACAAAACCAGGCCCTGACCGATTTCATCATCCATGGTATAAATGCTAAGCTCTTTACCCAATTTACGGTGGTCTCTTTTCTTAGCTTCCTCCAACATCAACAAATAAGCATCTAATTCTTGCTTATTCGGGAACGTAACACCATACACACGGGTCAGCATTTTATTCTTCTCATCACCTTTCCAATAAGCGCCAGATATGCTGGTTAACTTGATGGCTTTGATGGCTCCAGTTGCAGGAATATGGGGGCCTCTGCATAAATCAGTGAATGCACCTTGCGTATAAAAACTAATATCTCCATCATTCAATCCAGATAACAAATCCAATTTGTATTCATCACCCTTTTCTTCAAAATACTGAATCGCATCTTGTTTAGAAATCCCTTTACGGAAATAGGGATTGTTCTGTTTAGCCAGTTCGTTCATTTTCTTTTCAATCTGAACAAGGTCTTCATCCGTCATCTGACGACCACCTAAATCCATATCATAATAGAATCCACGGTCTAAAGCAGGTCCGACCCAAAATTTCACACCAGGATATAAAGCCTCTACAGCTTCTGCCATCAAGTGTGCAGAAGAATGCCAGAAGGTGTTCTTCCCTTCCGCATCATCCCATGTAATTAATTGCAAGGTGGCATCATCCGTTATTGCACGTGTGGCATCCCAAACCTGCCCATTAACTTTAGCAGCCAATACTTTTCTGGCTAGCCCTTCACTAATTGATTTGGCGATATCCATGGAAGAACTACCTTCTTGGTATTCTCTTACTGCGCCATCCGGAAAACGAATCTGTATCATGTAGTTAATATCAAATCTTTATTGAATTCGAGTTGCAAAAGTACAAAATTGAAGTCAGACTTCAGAACTCATGCAAATTTATAAAACCAAAACCTTTAACGATACTTTAGTAAGTTGACATTGTAGATTTGTAAAATGAGATTGATTTTTACCCTATTCACTCTTTTATTGTTTTCACTTAGCGCCGAATCCCAGAATATCACGGGGATTTGGAGAGGGTATTTTAGTTCTGCGAATGGCCTTTATCGGGAAGGAGTTAGGGAGGAAATGTATAAATATGAAGTTCAGATCGATGAAAAAACAGATAAATCGGTAAAAGGCGTAACCTATTCTTATAAGAGTACTATTTTTTACGGGAAGGCAAATATGCAAGGGATTTACACCCCCGCTTCCAAAACCTTGATCATTAAAGAAACTGGCCTGATTGAATTAGAGATTGGTGACAAAAGTCAGCCTTGTTTAATGACTTGTTATCTGGATTATTCCAAGATGGGAAAATTAGAAGTGCTACAGGGAAGTTTTATTTCTGTGAATTTGAAAGACAAAGGCGATTGTGGTTCCGGCAAAGTTTACCTTGAAAGGGTTACCAAATCTGATTTTAAACCAGAGGATTTTTTATTAAAAAAGAAGCCTTCCGACACTAGCAACACATCCAAATCATTAAAACCTATAGCACCAACTAGCGGCATCGCAAAGCAAAATAACCCTGAGATTGTACAGCCAAAAACTACAACAAATTCTAAACTAACCCCAGCCAAAACAAGTCCCAAGAGTATAACTACTCCAAAAACAAAGCCTGGGGCTGAAAATAATCTTATAACTCTAACTAGCCCCTCAACACCAATCAATTCAAACAATTCGACCATAAATTTAGAACCTAAAAACACGGACACTATTCCAATTAAGCCGAAAGAATTGACGGTAAAAAAAACGACCTCCATTCCCAAGGTTTTAATTGAGCGAGAAAATAATCTGGTAAGAACTATTCAAACAGATGAAAGTTTTATACAACTCGACCTTTACGACAATGGCACAATAGATCATGATTCCATTTCTTTATTCCATAATAATAAGCAGGTTGTAAAAAATGGAGGTTTGAGTTATACTCCTATTACTCTTAAGATAAAAATGTCGAAAGAAGATCCACGACATGAATTTATCATGGTTGCAGAAAATATGGGGGAGATTCCTCCAAATACCGCATTGATGGTAATCACGGCAGGCAAAAAAAGGTATGAAATCTTCTTAACTTCAACAGAAGAAAAAAATGCCAAAGTAATCATAGAATTCAAACCCAAAGAATAGACTTAGAATTTACAATTCCAGGTGATAGAAGGAATAATTGGAAATAATGAAACCTGCTTGGCGGTTACTTTCAAATCTCCAGTTGCTGCAGAACCTGTTTGATCATAATAAATGAAATATGGATTCATGCGGCTATAAATATTGTATACACTAAACACCCAGTTACTGGTATATTTAGAATTTACTTTATGAGTTGGTGTATACGTTGCAGCAAAATCTAAACGATGATAGGCAGCCATCCGATAGGCATTGATCTTACTAAATTCCTGAGTTAGATTACCCGACACAAAATAAAATCTTTCCGGAACTGATATTGCGGCACCGGTTCCATAAACAAAAACAGATCCTAATTTCCATTTTTTACTTATTTCATAATTCGCTACAATTGAAAGGTCATGCCTCCTATCATTTCTACTAGGATATTTCATCCCATCATTCAAATCTTTAAATTGACGCATTGTCCAACT
>CANBQT010000091.1 GCA_947371755.1 Chitinophagaceae bacterium | reverse complement strand
TTCCATTAAGAAAATGGTAGGTGTTACTCTGGCAGCAGTTTTCATCACTGTGGCATCACATTTAAGAATTGGGATATTCTGAATCTTTTCATTTGCGGTTTTAGCATCCGCTGTTACAAGCACAATGGTTATTTTGTCTTGTGCCGCCTGATTGATTATTTTATTTACAGTTCCCTCCCAGCTAGCATAATCATCAAAGTCCTTCGCCATCATCATGATGAATTTTGGCGTATCAAATAATAATGTAGTGGTATCGGTATCTGATAATGTTCTTAAAGAAAAATCAGCAATTGCTGCTTTTAAACCATTCCCTTTTTTAACTAGTTCATCTTTTCGATTGACATAGATGTAAGTTGAATCAAAATCGTCCGGAAAATGGGCTTGGTCAAAACTTAACTCTTTCCCATTCTTTTGATAAATAAAATGAAGTGCAAAACTATCTGCTATTGCACCTGTTGGCATTTGCATTTGTTGTTGGATATTATTACCCTTTTTGAATGGAAGGCAGTCTACTAATGGTAGGTTCTTTAATACATAAAATTGCATTCCAATAGATCCTATTAAACTGATTATCAAAATAATTATGGATGTTATTTTAAATTCAGAACGATGGTATTTATCACTAAGCGCCATCAAAATCAGAATTAATATAAAAAGGAAAATATCCTTCATAAAAGATTGAGCAGAACTCAAAGGAATACAATCCCCGAAGCATCCACAGGTTTTTATCTTTCCTGAAAAAAGAGCATATCCCGTTAAAAATGTAAAGGCAATTATAAGGAGTAACAGCATCCAATTCACTAATTTGATTTGCCATCCTACTATCACTGCTACCCCAGCTACGATTTCAAAAACATTGAGTATAAATGCGAATATGAGCGTATAATCGTGTAAGGCGTGCCAACCCCAAACTTCAAAAAATTCCTGGATTTTATAACTTAATCCTAATGGGTCATTGGCTTTTACCAAACCAGAAAAAATAAATAGTAAACCAATGATCCATCTTACTACCCACAATAATTTTTTCATGGTAACTTTTTAATGTTTTCCTTCTTCAATCAGTATCAGGGCAAAAATGGAGTAATTTAAAATATCTACATAATTAGCATCAATTCCTTCACTGATCAATGTTTTTCCATCATTGTGAAGTATCTGTTTGATTCTAAGTAATTTCACCAATATCAAATCTGCAAAGCTTTCCTGACTCATATCACGCCATGCTTCGCCATAGTCATGATTTTTATCCAGCATTGTTGTTTTTGCAAAATCAACATATTGCTGATACATAGCCTCCACTTGTTCTACAGGAACTTCTTCCACAGCTGGATGATCAAGTGCTAATTGTATTAAACCAATTACTGCATAATTTACAATTCCCTTGAATTCTGAAGGAATACCATCCTCTACTTTTTGGGTTTTCTTATCCTGAATCGTTCTAATCCGTAGTGCTTTGATGAAAATTTGATCTACCACAGAAATGGTTCTTAATACTCGCCAAGCAGTACCATAATCTTTTGTTTTTTTGATAAATATGTCTCGGCATTGCGTAATTGCCTGGTCGTATTGAATATTCGTTTCCATTTTATTCCTCTCGATAAAAGCTATATAATATCTTTGAATGAATGCAAGATAAATGAATACTCTCTATGTTCACACTTAACTGTAATGGAAGATTAATAAAATGGGAACAACCTGTGGTAATGGGAATCATTAATGCTACGCCCGACAGCTTTCATAGTGGTAGTCGTGTGGAAAATATAGCAGAAGCTATTCAAAAAGCGGGTGAAATGCTAGAAAATGGGGCTAGTATTTTAGATATTGGTGGACAAAGCACCAGACCAGGTAGTGATAAAATTGGACCAGAATCAGAAATAGATAGGGTGGTTCCAGTTATTGAAGCAGTAGTAAAACATTTTCCAGAAGCGATCATTTCAATTGATACCTACTCTGCGGCAGTTGCAAGAATAGCTGTAAAAGCAGGTGCTGTAATAGTAAATGATGTAAGTGCTGGGTTAACAGATGAAAACATGTTGGATACGGTTGCCTTGTTAAAAACACCTTATATCTGCATGCACCATGGTGGAGATGTAACTGATCTTCATCGTCCAATGGCTGAAAATCAAACGATGAAATCAATCATTGATTTTTTTATTGAACGGATAGATGTCTGTAAATCAGCCGGGATTAAAGATGTGATCATTGATCCAGGATTTGGATTTGGCAAAACATTGAAAGCGAATTTTGAATTAATAAAAGATCTGTCGCAATTAAAAATATTAGGGAAGCCTATATTATTAGGGGTTTCCCGTAAATCAAGTATTTACAAATCACTTGGAGGCACACCTGAAACTGCATTAAATGGCACAACCGTATTAAATACTTTTGGATTGATGCATGGCGCCAATATACTTCGAGTACACGATGTAAAAGAGGCAATGGAAGCCATACATTTGGTTGGTTTAATCAACGCAGAATAGAATGAGTGCCTTTCAAATCTACCATCACCTTTTGATTTTTCTTCCAAACAGTTTGAAATAACCTTTTGAAAATAAAAAAGCCGTCTCATTATTTGAGACGGCTTTAACTTGTATTGTAACCTTAATTTTTATGAGGATTCGCCTGAGGCTGTCCTTGTAAAATTGGCATTTCTTGTTTTGGTGCTGGTGGTGGAGCTACTGTAACATCAGTAATTTCAACATCAAAAATCAAATTGGCATAGGCTGGAATTACTGGAGCTGAACCTTGAGGACCATAGCCCAACATAGAAGGAATTAATAAACGTCCTTTTCCTCCTTTTCCAAATAAACGTAAACCTTCATCCCAACCTTTAATTACAGCATTCGCTCCAATTGGAACTTTGAAAGGCATTGCTGAGGTAGGTTTGCCATTGAGCATATTTGAATCAAATGCTGCTTTACCATCCACAAAAGTACCTCTGTATAAAACAACTGCAATCATTCCAGAATCTGCTTTAGGGCCAGCTCCTTCATTTTGAACTTCAACCAGTACACCTGCAGGAGTTGTGACTGTTTTGATGTTATTCTTTTTAGCATATGCTGAAAGAACTTCCATCTCTTTATTCTTTTCTGCCACAGATTCCTTGGTATAATCTTCCATCATATCAGGCTGCCCTTTAAATGAAGAAATGATATCAACTTTACCATTGATGAATTCACCTTTATGGAAAATGTTATTGTACTCAATCATTCCTAATTTTTTCAAGGTATCAACACTCAATCTGAATTCAATTTTATCTCCAATTGAAGAAGTGGTCAATAATTCAGTAAAATTATATTTACCTAAGTGTGCAGTATCCAATACAAAATAAACAGGGATATGTCCATAAGAACTGCTCAAAATTGAATCTTTTGAAGCCAGTTTATACTCGATATTTAATTTAATTGCATCACCATTTTTCAATTTGTCTTTGCCATTACCCTTAGTGATTTTGTAAGCAAGGCCTGATGGTGTTTTTTCATATTGATTACAGCTTGCAAACAATACAATCGCTAGTAAAAGCTTGATGGTGTTTTTCATTTTTTATTTTAGTTGATTTTTATATTCTTTTAAAACTTGTTTAAATTTATTAACTGTAGCATCCAAACTTTCACTGCTTCTGCCACCAGATGCATTTGCATGTCCCCCACCTTCAAAATGGGTACGAGCAAAGGTATTAACATCAAAATTACCTTTACTTCTAAAACTCCATTTTCTTTCTTCGTCCCTATCAATCACTAATGCGCCAAATTTGATGCCCTGTATAGTAAGCAAATAATTAACCAGGCCCTCTGTATCCCCCGTTCTGATATCATACCGATGCAAATCGGCATGTTGTATATACATCAATGCCGTATTATACTCATAGAGTACTTCCATCCGATTTGTTAATGCAAAACCTATGAAACGCAATCTGTTTTCCAGGAAATTGTCATATAAATGCTCATGTACTTTAGTGTGTTTTAATCCGAGATCTTTCAAATGTGCTACCGCTCGATGAACAGATGCGCTGGTTGCTGGAAATCTGAAAGAACCAGTGTCGGTCATTAATCCAGTATAGATGCTTTCAGCCATATCTATATTCAATAATGAACCATGTCCTGATCCAACAATAAAGTCATAGACCATTTCACAAGTAGAGCTTTTGCGAGTATCGCTAATGCCAAAATCAAAAGCTTCTTCCTGCGGTTGCTCGTGATGATCAATTAGTATTTTGGTGCATTTTGCTTCAGCAAGGTATTTTTCTAGGTTTTTTGTCCTATGCAATACATTGAAATCCAAACAGAATAACCAATCTGTCTCCTCAAGAATCTTTTTCGCTTTTTCACGATTCTTCTCAAAGTCCATTACTTTATCCACTCCTGGCATCCAATCAAGAAAATCAGCCCAATTAGTGGGAGATATAACCTGCACTTGATGACCTAATGCTACTAAAAAATGATATAACCCGAGTGCAGATCCCATTGCATCGCCATCTGGCTTTTGATGCATAGTGATAACTGCCTTGCTGGGTGTGTTTAGTTGAGGATAGAATAATGTGATGCTTTGCATATAATTGGCGGCAAAATTGCGTTATCCGTGTTATTCTATCAAATCAATTTAATAGAAATAACAAAAACAAAGCATTTCCTCCCTTAAAACAGCAATAAATGTGTAGGTTTGCAGCCGAAATTTTAATTTATGAGCAATAGAACATTTACAATGATTAAACCAGATGCTACCTCTAAGGGGTATACTGGTGCAATTTTAGACCAAATCATTAAAGCTGGATTTAAAGTGAAAGCAATGAAATGGATTCAACTTTCTGAAGAACAAGCTGGTTTATTCTATGATATTCATAGAGCACGCCCATTTTTTCAGGAATTAGTTGATTTCATGATTAGTGGTCCTATCGTTGCTGCTATTTTAGAAAAAGAAAATGCAGTGGCAGATTTCAGAGAATTGATCGGAGCAACTAACCCTGCACAAGCTGCAGAGGGTACAATCCGTAAATTATATGCAGCTTCAATTGGAGAAAATGCAGTTCATGGAAGTGATAGTGATGAAAATGCACAGATTGAAGGAGATTTCTTCTTCTCGAAATTAGAAAGATTCTAAAAAATTAAGCCCGGTTCATCCGGGTTTTATTTTGCCTTTTCGCCAATGATTTTTATCAGTTCTTTTGCTCCGGTTACACCAGATTTTCTCCAAAGAATCTGTCCGTTTTGAAACAGAATAAGTGTAGGTACTCCTTGTATTTGATATACACTTGCAGCCTGTGGACTTTTATCTACATCAATTTTAATGATTTTAACAGCTTCACTCATTTCTGCTTTTACATCTTTTAAAATAGGCGCCATCATTTTGCAAGGGCCACACCATTCTGCTGAAAAATCAACTAATACAGGTGTATTACTGTTGATTAATTCCTGAAAGCTGCTATTGTTCTGCATGATTTTCTTTTTTAAATATTCCAAAAAATAAAGCGCCCATCAAAGCAAAATAAAGGGTACTTCTTATCGGGGAAGAGGTAATCATACAAGTACCTGTGCTGCAACCTATCAACTTCCAATATAAAAATCCGCTTATTGATCCGACAAAAGCGCCTATTAAATAAAGCCTTTGATTATGAATGAATTTCTTCATAGGTTATTTCTTTATTAACTGTTGTAATATCCTCTTTTCTATTTGGAACCTGACATCCCCCTACTCCACAACAACCAATATTTGCAAGGGCCATTCCCGTTAGTACTATGCCAGCAAGTGCATACATCCATTCTTTTGCTTCAAATCCCTGTACTATAATAATTACTCCTAGTATCAATCTAAAGGCACGCATAAAATTCCAATTGGATAGGATATTTTTCATACATACAAATTTACACGTTATAAGTTCCTTTAAAAGTAACCTTAGTCACATTTAACAAAGCTCATTTAAATGTTGTTTATTTGTCGAAAATCGACCTATGAACTATCAAGACCTGGTAACCAATCATACAGCAAAACTTATTGATCAATTTTTAGGACATGTGTTAACTCAGGAATCCATTGAAATTCATTTTGATTTTTTGGATGATGATCAGTGGGCGATTATCAGTATGCATCAATATGAAGAAGATCTCGAAATCTCCATCCGTTTGCATTTAAATGGAGTCTTTGATTTATATATTGGTTATTATGATGATGAAGATGAATTTCATGAGATTGTTCACCCACTTTCGTTTGAAGAATCAGAACAATTACCTAAAGGATTAAAAAAATTAATGAAAAAAGTGGTGGATGATGAATCCGGTATCAAGGTTAAAGGAGATTTCTTAAAATAAAATATTGTATGGGCTTGAATCATTTAAAAGATCAATTTCTCTTAAAGAAAGACGTAACCTACTTGAATTTTGGTGCTTTTGGGGCTTGTCCTAAACCTATTTTTGATGTCTATCAAAATTTTCAAAGAGAATTAGAAGAGGAACCTACGCTATTCATCAATGAATTAGGGCCAGCTTATTTAAAGAAATCGAGACAATCATTAGGGACTTATTTAAATTGTTCGGCAGATGATGTGGTGTATGTAACAAGCCCTTCCTATGCAGTTAATTTGATTGCCAAAAGTTTTAATATTACTGTTGGGGATGAAGTATTAACCTCGAATTTAGAGTATGGACCTTGCGATAAAACCTGGAAATATTATTGCGAGCAAAACGGTGCCACTTATAAAAAAATGGAAATTAAGTTTCCTCTTTTGAGTAAAGAGGATTTCCTGGAACAGTTTTTAAAGGGTATTACCAAGCAAACCAAATTGATCTTTATTAGCCATATCACTAGTTCTACGAGTATCAGATTGCCAGTAGAGGAAATTTGTGCAATGGCTAATCAGTTAGGAATTTTGATATATGTAGATGGTGCGCATGCTCCGGGGCAATTGCCTATCGACCTTGAAAAGTTAGGTGCAGATATTTATACAGGTGCCTGTCATAAATGGATGTTAACACCAAAGGGCTCCTCCTTTCTTTATGTTCGAAATAGTCTGCAACATTTATTTGATCCATTAATCATCAGTTGGGGATATAAAAGTTTGAAACCTTCACATTCTATTTTTTTAGATAATCATCAATTTCAGGGTACCAGAGACTATTCCTCTTTTTTAACGATACCTGCTGCAATTGAGTTCATGGAAGCAAATGACTGGCAAAAAGTAAGCAATGATTGCAAAAAAATCACTCAATTGAATGCTGTACGGTTTTGCGAATTAATGAATACAGAACCACTTACTGCCATCTCAGATGATTTTATTGCACAATTATTTTGTATCCCTATTCATATTAAGCATCCTGAACAACTATATGATCTTTTGTATAATCAATATCGCATCCAAATTCCAATATTAAATCATGAAGGAAATTCTTATTTAAGATATTCCATCCAGGGATTTAATGATCAATCAGATTTAGATCGTTTGTTTGACGTTCTTCACGAAATAAGTGATGAATTATTCTAAAAGGCAGTTAAATCCAACATAAATCTATCAATAATATAGTCTTTATAAAATATAGACTTCAATCATTGTTTTTTGTCCATTTATAACATCCTTAGACTATAAATATCATTTATTCGTCATGAATAGTATCTAAATAGTCAATAAATACCAAAAGGTTAGTATTCTTCAGGCTGGTTTTAATGGGTTCTTTTACATATAAATAACCATGTATGAAAAGGATCTTATTTGCAGCAATAATTGGTTTGACTTTTACTTCTTGCCAAAAGCAAATTGATGCGACTTCTTCTACTGCTGCTACCAATAATGGTAATACCAATAATACTAGTTTAGGTGTTTCTACAGCTGTTACTTCAGAAACCATTAAGCAAGGTTTATTAGCTTACTACACATTTAGTGGTAATGCAACTGATGCTTCTGGTAATGCAAATGATGGAGTG
>CANBQT010000090.1 GCA_947371755.1 Chitinophagaceae bacterium | reverse complement strand
TTTAATTTTTGACTCATCCCCCGATTTTAAAATTTGCGGGTCAAAGGTTTTATAATAACTCAATAATGTTCCCTTTTCGGGAATGGATTCTTGCAGAATAGTTTCGTTATTTGACTTTCTACAAGAATAAATAATAAAGCACATAAATAAAAGAACGGCTGTGAATGAAAATATTTTTGTTTTCATGGTATATAATTTCTGCCTGAGCATTCTTTTCTCACACCTAAGAATGCATGTTCAGCGGTTTTTAACTTGCTATTACTGCAAGACGCAGGTACTGAATAGTACTACACAGATTGCGTATGCCGTGGTAGTGTCGTTGGCTACCATCGTCCTTTATTATTTAAATCTTTGAGTTAAACAAAGGATGAAAACTCTGAACTTGTTTCGAAACAATTTTAAAAACCAGGTAATTACCTTTTTATTATGGCAATTCAAATGGCCATTATTTGCTGCATTGGGGATGGTTAAACAGCATCTTCTTAGCACAAGATTGTACAAGGATTTGAAAAATGCAATAGATATGGGTAAAACAATTTTAGAGACTAATTATATTTCAAATACAAATTAATGTTGAAAATTTACAACATTAATTCATTAATTATGATATAATGATGTAATAATCCAACAAATATTAATTTTATAATTGTTGAAAAATTACTACATTAGTAGTATAAAACTTCATTAAAGATGGATATTGCTAACATAAATGCTAAAAGCGATAAGGTTATTTTAGAGCAAATGGGGAACTGGCTGAAGGAAACTAGGTTGCGTCAGAATAAGACTCAACAGGATTTGGCAGAAGCTGCTGGGATTAATCGCTCTACACTGATTCAGATGGAAAGTGGCGGGGGCGGCGGTCTACTTACTTTTGTACAAATTGTTCGGGCACTTGATCAACTATCTGTTTTTAAAAATTTCGAAATAGCAGAATCGATTAGCCCACTCTTATTAGCAAAAATCCAGAGGAAAAAAAGACAAAGAGCTTCTAGTAATCAAAAAATGGATACTTCAAAATAAACACCTAAAAGATTAACCCAATGATTTCAATAGCTGATGTGAAGATTTGGAATAAGAAGGTGGGGGCTATTGCGTATGATACCGATCGAGCAGAAGCTGCATTTGAATTTGAACATTCTTTTTTACAATCTAACTGGAATTTATCGCCCCTTAAAATGCCGATACAGCAGGCAAAGGGAAAAATATTTGTATTTCCCGAATTGAGGAATAGTCAAACGTTTAAGGGCATGCCGGGACTTTTAGCAGATGTGTTACCGGATAAATATGGGAATGCTTTGATAAATGCTTGGCTTGCAAGAAATGGAAGACCCGCTGGAAGTTTGAATCCGGTAGAAATGCTTTGCTTTATAGGTAAGAGAGGAATGGGTGCATTAGAATTTTCCCCGGTACAACCCAAAGTTACCGCATCGAGTACACAGCTTATTATAAGCAACCTGGTTCAGGTAACGGAAAATATATTATCTGATAGACATAATTTTTCTACCAATTTATCTGCGGATGAAGAGAGAGTACTGACAGATATTTTAAAAATTGGTACTAGCGCAGGGGGTGCAAGAGCAAAAGCAATCATCGCTTTTAATCCCTTAACCAAAGAAGTAAGAAGTGGGCAAACTACCGCCATACCGGGATTTCAGCATTGGCTCATTAAGTTCGATGGTGTGCAGGATACACAATTTGGCGCGAGTAATGGCTACGGCAGGGTTGAAATGGCATATTATCAGATGGCCACAGATTGTGGCATTGAAATGATGGAAAGCAGGTTGTTGGAAGAGAATGGTCGCGCACATTTTATGACCCGCAGATTTGATCGACCAGATGAAAAAGAAAAATTGCACGTTCAAACTTTTTGTGCCCTAATGCATTTTGATTTTAATGATGTGGGAATGTATAGTTATGAACAACTGTTTCAATTAATGCGTGTTTTACAACTGCCTTATCCTCAGCAAGAACAATTATATAGAAGAATGGTGTTTAATGTTTTGGCTAGGAATTGTGATGATCATACCAAGAATTTTGCTTTTACCATGCAACAAGATGGAATTTGGAAATTATCACCTGCTTACGATGTTTGTCATGCGTATCGCCCCCAAAGTACATGGGTAAGCATGCATTGTTTAACTGTTAATGGAAAACGTGAACATATTTCCAGAGCAGATCTTGAAGCAGTGGCTACTAATATGAATATCAAAAAAGCTAAACAAATTATTAACCAGGTAAATGATGTGGTTAATAATTGGAGCAATTATGCTGATACACAGAAAGTTGATACTATTCTACGAGATGCAATTGGAAATACTTTATTAGCAGTATAATATCAATCAGTTTTTTTCACAAATACAATATTGCTGTGATCGGCTTTATAAATTTTATCAAAGTAGGTTACTAGATCTGCATAATCAGCTGCAGGGAATTGTGAAATGTTTCTGGTTTGTGTGCGAATTACTTCCACCCGATTATTGGTTACTTTAAAGCTCATGTCAAAATCACCAAACTGATTGTGTATACTAACAGGTTTTGGAACAGATTCGAACTGATAATTTTCTGGTACTTCAATTTGAATAGTATCAATATCCTGAAATGCACTTAAAAAACTAATCGGATATTTTCTTACACTATCGGCACTAAGCCTGGTTCTCGATTGATTCACAAAGTTCGGTGAAATAAATAAACGCTTACCGGTAAGTGTAGCATAACTGGGTGACTGAATATGCAAATATTCTTCAATGGCAGGAATACGGCCAGGCGCTTCTGTATATTTGGATTGGTCTACTTCATAAGTAGCGAGATTTAAAGCAGTATTTAAATATTTCTCACGTCCTTCCTTGGTATAATCATGAATTAAGCGATGCTGTAATTCCTGTTGTTCGCCGGTTGAGTGAGTATACACTTCTGCTGTCATTGAACCGTCTGCTTTTACAACAGCAACTGTTTTGCGATTTTGTAAATTTTCTTTTGCGGTGTATGTGGGTGTTTGTACCACATGACCACCATCATCCCCAATCAATAATACTTTTCGATTTCCTGTAAAAGATCCCATATATCCAGCAGGCTCAGTTTGACTGGTACACTCTAACCAGATCGAATCTTTTCCATTAGGTACGCAAGTGATCACGTGATTAAAATAGGAAGGGACGGGAAAATCCTCACTCAATCCCTTTTCGCCATCACCAGCAGTTGCTACTACATAATGTGCTTTGATACCAGCTTCTTTTAAAATACTGACCATAAAATTGGACAATGCCTTGCAATCGCCATATTTATTAGCAGCCACATATTTCGCATCAAAGGGCTGCCAGCCACCTATGCCCAATTGTACACTGATGTATCGGGTATTGCTCTGCAGGTATTGATATAGCTTCTTTACTTTTTCTTCCTGATTATTTAAGCCCTCGATTAATTTGTGTACGTCTTGCTTTACATTCTCGGGTAATTCATCACGCCCTTTATTCAGATCGATGTTCAACTTACCCAGGCCTAACCAGGTGCGCATATTGCCCATATGATTACCCAAAGAAAAATCTGTAGCACCTAAATAAATGATGGGCACTATTTCTTTGAACGGCGGTTCTAAGGGCTCGTGTTCGATGGCCATTCCATTTTTTAATTCCCAGCTGTATTGTGTAGTTTTTGCTTTAGTTATCTGAGGTGCTGTATTAAAATTGAGTTGTTTAATTCTCAATTCATATTCTGGTGAGGTCTCTACAATAAATTTACTTTGTTGAACAGAATAATTTTCTCCTTCAATGGGCATCCAGACAGGAAGAAAATAAGAATTGTTGATTTCTAACTCATCAGAATATTCAATGGTATAAGGATATTGTTTATAATAAAAATTATGACGTTTGTACCGGTTGTCTAGCATTAAACTAAATCCATCTGAAGAAGGGGCATCTGTGATGTCTTTTTTCTTGACTGACTTTAATTTTTTTCCACTTGCATCATATAGATTTCCTTCAATGCTGCTGAGATCCCTCATGCTGCTATATGCATTGATGTATCCAGATGCTTCCTCTCCTTGCTCATCCAGGATGGTAATGGCATATTTATTGGTAACAACCACTTTGTTTAAGGACTTAATGGTCACGTGTAATTCTTCCATGCGCTTTACCATATGCGCATTTTTAGTTAAAGAATCGGGGATCAGCGCCACATTATAATTTTGAGCTTGTAATTGAGAGGCAATCAAAAACAGGATAACCCAACATGCTTTTTTCATAGATCCTTACTTAGTCTTTTTTAATACAATCTGTTCGCCTTGTTTCTTGATGATGAATGCATAGAACTCTCTCAATGCTTCATAGTCTTCCATGTCGAAATTAGCTTTGTTTAAAACGATATGAGAACGTAACTGCAATCTACCATCTCTATTAGCAATCAAGTACTCGAACATTCCTTCATCGTCATTTAATTTAAAACGTACAGATTTAGGCATTTCTTCTACTTCATATCCTTCTGGTATGGCCATATTTAACGTGTAGCTATCATTTTTCAAATAGGGCATTTCAATTGGATAGTTTCTTTTAGTAGAAGTAAATGGATTTTTTGTGATGGCTTCTCCAAACATCGGACTGATATACAGGATGTCTGATTCAACATTCATTTTAAGATCATATTTAACAGAAACCGGGTTGTCGTATTGATTTAATGAATCAATAATCAAATTTGAAACCTTGATATCCCCAATTAATGATTTTGAAATTTCATTCGTGAGTGTTGTGATATTTGTATTTTTCATATTCTGCCGAAAACTAAGGGAAGCATTATTACCAAGTGTATTATAACTGGTTCCTAAAAGCTCTCCTGGCTTTTCAACTGAGAATAAAACGGTTGTGAAATTATTTTCTTTTAATGAATCTGCATAAAAATTAACTTGGTTCTGAGCATCTTTTGTCAATGACCAGGCCACACCATTGTAACAGTCTGGTGCTAATTGATTAAAACCTAACATTGGTTTGGATGCGTCTAAATAGTAAGTTTTTCCGTCAACTATTACTTCTACCACTAAGTAATTGAAACGATCCATTAAAGGATATATAGTGTGTACCTTCCCTCTATTTCTCAAACTCAAAAGCACAGGAGTACTGGTAATTTTTTCATGGTGTAGCATGGCGAGTAATAATAAATTGATCTCGCAGGATTTTCCGCTTTTGCGTTTGAAAATATCTTTTAAATTGGTATTGTCACTCAGGTACAAACCATAATTACTGGTTGAGGTAAAATTATCTCTAATGAATTCATAGATTTTTTTGGTGGCATCTTCCTGATTTTTTGAACCTTGAGTGATTTTTTTAAGATCGTCGGATAACCAATCGTTACTCTTGGTAAATGCAATTCCAAATTCTGGGCTCTCCATCATCTTCTCTGCCACTTTAGACCATGATTCCAATACGGGTTGAACTGCCCGACTAGGAAAACGATATTCAGATAATTGAAACTCAATTTTTGAAATATGATTTTCAATTGTGGATGTAAAATTCTCTTCTTTTAATGGTGGTATATTTTTAATAATCCACTTTTTATTGGATATCTCAGTAGTAATAAAATTGTTATTTACAGAAGTAGCATTCTGGGCATTAAAATTATTGTATCCAATTTTTGAGGTATTAATATCAAATGGCAAATATCCCTGACTTAATATAACATAATTGAAGAAATCAGGCAAGGCAACATTGTATTCACTCCACAAACATGGGTATTCTCCCTGAAATTCCCAGGGTTGAAGATTGAATAAAAAACCTGAAGTAATGGTATATTCTAAATCTATAATCGATCCTACTTTTACACCTGGAAACGTCAATTTTTTTATAACATAGTTCCCTTTTCCCTTTTCTTCAAAAATGTCTTTTGATGATAATTTAGTAGTTACGATATTATTATTTTCAAGATTATAGGTTAGCGCCTTTATTTCTGTTAGTTTTTCAACCTTTTCGTTTTGAGAATAGAGTAAGATTGACATAGAAGCAGCATCAAAACCCTTATTGTTTAATATTTTGATTCTTTTATGTCGGGTAAATAACAAGGTAAACCAATCTCTAAAATTTCCATCAAACTCGGTATTGCCAATATCAGCTAACACAATCGCATTTGTATTGGAATCAATTAAAGGAGAGGTTACTTCAAAATCAGCTGCTGTAATTTTTCCGAATTTGATGTTTAATTTTTCTTGTGAGAATGTTACAGTAGATACAAAAAGACATAGTACAATCGGGGCAAACAATCGCATAAAGAGAATTTAATGAGTGATCTTTAAATATAAAAAAAAGCAATAAGGATTGCGGTACAATATGTGAACGAATCAGATTGATTTGTGGGATATCAATCTCAACTTGTGAACATCATCGAATATATTAAATTGTTTTAATTCCAAAAAAAAGATATTGTATTTGAATAAAGGATTCCTCTCGTTCTTCATCCATGCGATTTGTCAAATGAGCATTTTTTGTTAAAGTATCTAGGGCGGCACCATATTATAATTTTTAGTTTATAATTAAGAGGCAATCAGAAAAAGAATTTCCAATTATATTTTTCATCGATCCTTACTTAGCTTTTTTTAATACAATTTGTTCTCCTTGTTTTTTTATGATGATTGCATAGAATTCCCTCAATGACTCATAATTTTCAACTGGAAAATTTGCTTTATTAAAAAACACCCTAGATCTAATCTGAATTCTCCCAGCTTTATTTTCTACTAGATATTCAAAATATCCATCATCATTATTTAATTTAAATTTCTCAGATTTAGGAAGTTCTTCTACTTCATATCCTTTGGGGATTTCCATATTTAGTAGATACTGATCTTTTTTTACAAAAGGCATTTCAATTGGATAATTCCTTTTTGCTGAAGCAAAAGGGTTTTTGATAATTGATTCTCCAAACATTGGATTTAAATAAATTAAATCTGATTCTGTTTGTAATTTCAAAGTATATCGAATGCAAATTGGTGCATCATAAAATTTTAATGAATCCACAATAACATTATCAATTTTAATATCACCGATCAAGTCTTTTGATATTTCCGATATTAAAGAACTGATGCTAGATCCACTCATTTTTTCACGAAATTTCAAAGAAGCATTATCCCCCAGAGTTTTACTAAATGTTCCAGATAACAACCCATGATCATCATTCGAAAGGAAAACTGTAGTATTACTTATTTCTTTTAAAGAATCAGCTAAAAAATTTATTGGCTTCTGTATTTCTGTTGTAATCGACCATGCATTTCCATTATAACACGATTGTTGTAGTTTATTAAAACCAAGCATGGGTACAGATGCGTCTAAATATAAAACCTTGTCTTTTAAAGGGACTTCACAAATCAAATAGTTGAAGCGATCGATCAAAGGATATGATGTTGTTATTTTCCCTCTGTTTCTTAAACTAACTAATACAGGTTCACAATCAATATTTTCATGTTTCAGCATCGCAATTAATAATAAGTTTATTTCTGCGGTTGTACCATTTTTCTTTTTGAAGACCTCCTTTAGACTATTGTTGTCATTAATAGTTATGCCATAGTTGCTTGTGATTGAAAAGTTTTCACGTAGATACTCATAAATCAATTTTACTTTTTCTTCTGTTTTAGCTTGTTCTTTAATAATTAATTTTAAATGTTCATTTAGCCAATCATTACTTTTAGAAATTGCTAACCCAAAATCTTCACGTTCCATTAATTTTTTTGCAACTTTTGGCCATGACTCCATAATTTGCTCAACAGGTTGTTGTGGAAATCGATATTCAGAAAGTTGAAATTCTAATTTCTTACAATAATTATCTACTGATGAAACATAAACTTCTTCTTTCAATCCAGTTGAATTTTTTATAACCCACTTTCTATGCTGTATGGGTGTATTTACTTTTAAATCATCATTATTTGTGACACCTGTACTTGACCGAACTGCGAATATTTCAGAGCCATCAGTAACTTGGTTGACGTCAAATACTAAATTTCCTTGTTTATGTAAGGTGTAATTAAAAATTTCTGGCAGTCCAAGGTTATATTCACTCCACAAGCAAGGGTATTGATTTTGAAATTCCCATGGTTGAAGATTAAATAAAAAATCGGATTTTATAGTGTATGAAATATCAATTATTGAACCTTCTTTAACTGATGGCATAGTGAATTTCTTTTTTAAAAGACTTTTCCTAACACGCTCATCAAATACTTCTTTTAATGAAAGTTTCGTAGTAACTACTTTATTATTTTCAATATTGTAGGTTTGTGCTTGCAAATCCTCTAATTTTTCTGTCTCATTATTATCAGTATATAGAGAAATTGAAATATTAGCTGCGTCAAATCCGTTCTTATTCAGAATTTTTATTCTTTTATTTCTTTTAAATACTAAACTGAACCATCCTTTTAAATTGCCTACAAATTTTGTATCACCAACATC
>CANBQT010000089.1 GCA_947371755.1 Chitinophagaceae bacterium | reverse complement strand
ATCAAGGGTCAATTAGCAAATTATAGTTGCTTACCGCATGCCTTTAATCAATTTGGTAAGGCCTCTGGAGAATTAATAGGGGGGAATCTTTCATTGATTGTTCACTTGATTGGAACAAAAACAGCCTTTCAAACAAAAAATAAAATTCTATTTATTGAAGATTTAGGTGAATATATTTATCATATCGACCGAATGTTTTTACAATTAAAAAGAGCAGGCTTTTTAGATGGTTTAGCGGGCTTAATAATTGGTGGATTTACTGATATGAAAGATACTACTGTGGAATTTGGGATGACGGTATATGAAACCCTGCATGATCATTTAAAAGAATACAAATATCCCATCTGTTTTGACTTTCCGGTTAGTCATGATACTGCAAACTTTGCATTAAAAGTGGGAGTCAAGCACCAATTAAATGTTACCAAAAGCAGGACTGTATTGAAAGAATTACGATAATCTACTTACTCGGGCAAAGCTCTTTTGAGAATTCTGAGCCAGTTGCCATGCAAGATTTTTTCAATCTCAATTTGTGTATACCCCCTTTTGGATAATAAAGCAGGAACGCTTTGTAAATCTGCAATGGTTTCAATATCAAAAGGGCATTGCTCTTTTCCATAGGCTCCATCAAGATCGGTTCCGATACCTACATGATTTGCGTTACCCGCGATCTGACAAATATGATCCATATGATCAATCATTTTTTCCAGGCTACAATTCATAAGTGTAGGATCCGAAACACCTCTTTCCCAATTCGGAACCATCATCCATGCGTCTAATGCACCACCTATCACTGCATCTTTTTGAATCAGCGCTTTGATCATTTCATCGCTGAATTGACGGTTGTGATCAACTAGTGCTCTGCAATTATTATGACTTGCCCAAACCGCTCCATGATAAATTTCCATGGCATCCCAAAAAGCATCATCACATAAATGCGTAGCATCTAAGATTATTTGTAAAGACTCCATTTCTTTTAATAAACTTCTGCCCATTTCATTTAAAGAACCACTTGCATCTGTTCCATTTGCGTAACGTCCTGGTCCGTAATGCCCAGGACCAACTGCGCGTAAGCCATACTCATACGCACGGTGCAAGTAATCAATATTTACTAAAGAGTCGGCACCTTCTAAACTCAATATATATCCGATAGGTTTGTTTGAATTCCACTTATCTAAATGATGTATTAGCCCTTTTTGATTGGTAATTTGTACTAGTTCCCCTACTTCTTCCATTGTTTTATACCAGCTAAGCTGGGCTTGCGTTTGAGCCCAGGCTTGTTCTGGAGAATTCCATCCTTTTAATTTTGATTCTGGAGTAACATAGCGTGCGATTTGTGTGGCTACAACTAATCCAATATTTCCTTTTCGTAGTTCTGGAAATGCAACAGTTCCGTTTGCTCTGTCTGGCTTATCGTTCATCCCTTTTTCACGTTCACGTAAAGTAGCAACAGGAAGTCGCAGATCGCGATTCCATTCCATCGCGTTCATACTCAGGTCAAGGTGGGCATCAACAATTAGCATCTTGTAGATTTAAATAGTGATCTTTCTATCACGCGCAATAACTTTCCATTGCTGATGCACTTCCTGATTTTCCACAATATTAGCTTCTGCGTATAAAGCCACTGTAGGACAAATATGAACAGGCACACCATATAAAACATCCCCAACTTTGTAGATGCTGGTATCTTCTACAGTAACACTTAAATGCTCTTCACTCTGTGCTTTCGGAACTGCATTTGGCGCGTTTAAAAAATGCACGCGTGGTAAAGGATTTTCTGCAGCAACTGCTTTATGTCCGAGGTCGCAACAAAATGTTTTTTCATCAATGATTGAATTGATTCTAGTAATTACTAATGCAGCATAATCAAATGGCTCATCGGGTACAATATGCTTATAGGTCCAATCCCAAAATATAAAAGTACCGGGACTATATTCAACTCCTTTCCTATCTGTATGTGTTGGAAAACTCGGAGATCCTCCCACAACAACTTTCATTGTTTTTCCATCAAAGCTTAAAATATCTTTTTGTAATTGTTCCACTTTTGCAAAGCCCTCATCAGACTTGCGTTTTCTTTCTGCAAAATCGGTATCTCTAATATGCCCATCATATCCATGAAGTCCGATGATACTAACACCTTTTAATAGCGCACATGCTTTATAAAGTTCAAATGCATGCTCAGCTTTGATCCCTGATCGATTCATTCCAATATTTAAATCGATATATACTTTTAAGTGCAGACCCGCTTCTAAAAATGCCTCCGATAATTTTGTGGCTGTACCAATATTGTCTATAAGTGTTGCATAATGTGTTTTTGGAAATTTCTTGGTCAACGCAATTAAGCGTTGAATTTTAGGACCTGTTGGTTGATGAGCAAGTATTACATCTGCGGCCTCAATATTTCCAAGCATTTCCGCCTCTGCAATGGTAGCACATTTAAATTTGTGTATGCCGGCATCTATCAAAAGTTGACAAGCCTCGCTCATTTTATTGGTCTTTACGTGTGGACGTAATGCTTCAGTGCTACCCGCCATTTCAATCAAAAATCGAATATTCTCTTTTGCTCTATCAGGGTAAACCAATAAAGCAGGACTATCCACAGCATCAATATTTTTTATTTCGTACCATTCCATGTAAAATATTTTTTAGAGTTAAGCTTCATCATGTAATTCAAAAAGGGCTTCAATTTCCACTGGGATATTACCTGGTAAGGATCCCATACCAACAGCACTTCTAACGCCAATGCCATTATCTTCTCCCCAAACTTTTGCAAAGAGTTCACTGCAACCATTTATAACAAATGGGTGTTTTTCAAATTCAGGTACACAGTTTACCATGCCTAGCACTTTGATAACACGTTTGATTTTATTTAGTGAACCTAAATTTGTTTTTAGTGTAGAAAGAATGGCCAAGCCAACTTGTTGTGCTGCTAGTTTCGCTTCTTCTTGTGTAAAATGATCTCCTACTCTTCCAACAATCAAAGTTCCATCATCTTGAACTGTGCCATGTCCTGATACATAACAATGTTTCCCATCAATTAATAATGGTTTATAAACACCCAATGGTTTAGGTGCCGGAGGAAGGTTAAGACCTAATGCTGCAAAATTCTCATCGGCTGACATAAAAATATTATTTGATTATAAAAAACTATTGATAAGGAACACACCAATAAGACCTACTACAGAAACAATAGTTTCCATGATACTCCAAGTTTTGATGGTTTCTTTAACTGTTAAATTAAAATATTCTTTGAACATCCAAAATCCGGGATCATTCACATGTGAAAACATTAAACTTCCAGCACCAGTTGCTAAAACCATTAGGCTTGGATTTACTCCGGTACTTGCAATCAGTGGAGCAACTATACCTGCAGTTGTTAAACCTGCTACTGTTGCGGAGCCAACACTAACTCGAATCACTGCACTGATGCTCCAAGCTAAAAGCAAAGGATGAATGGATAGTCCACTCAAGGGTTGGATCAATTCATTACTGATGCCGGAGTCGGACAAAATTTGTTTCAAAGCTCCAGCTCCAGCTATAATTAGTAAGATTCCTGAAATATCTTTAACCGCATCCCCCATGGGCTTCATAATTGTTTCGATCTTTTTTCCTTGTTTGATTCCTAATGTATACAAAGCAATGATTAAACTAATTAACATCGCTATAGATGGATCACCTATTGTATGAATCAATTGAGTGAATAGTGTTTTTTCTGGAAAAATAATTTTTACAATGGTATCTAATGCAATTAATAATACCGGAAGAAATGCTGCTAGAATACTAAAAAATAAACTGGGTAGTTTTTGATCTTCAATATGTTGATTCGTAAAAACTGCTAAAGGTTTTGAATGATACTTTTTTAGCGTAACAGAAAATAATGGGCCTGCAATAATGATCGCAGGTATTGCTATCATAAATCCATACAACAATGTTTTACCAAGGTCTGCATGAAATTGCTCAGCTAAAGCAACAGGTGAGGGGTGAGGTGGTAGGTAGCCATGTGTTACTGAGAGTGCAGCTAATGTGGGCAATCCAAGATATACGGCGGGTATTTTATATTTTTCAGCAATCGTAATAACCAATGGCACTAATAACACAAACCCAACCCCATAAAATAATGGTATCCCCACAATAAATGCAGTAGCCACTAAAGCCCATTGTACTCTTTTGCTACCAAATGCCTGAATCAAACTGTCTGCAATTTTATTAGCTGCGCCACTATCTGCTACTAATTTTCCAAGCATGGCACCAATAATTAAAATCACTAGAAGAGAACCCATGATATCACCGATTCCTTTTTGAATGGCGCCCATGATCTTTCCTACCTCCATTTTTGTAGCTAGGCCAACAGCAATAGAAACCAATAAAAAGGATAGAAAAGGATGAAGCTTTACTACTGTAATAAGTAGCACCAAAATAAGTACAGCAGAAATAAGCAGAAGGATTGGCATGCAGTCTCTTTGCTTTAAAGATAAAAGAAAAAATGAGACAGAGAGAAATGATAAAGCAGTAATTGAATTTGGCATTTAGCCCCGACATTATGCCAGAATAATCTTAATCAATGAAGTTAACCCTAGGCTTCAGCCTGGGGATTAGACTAACCCAAGATGAACGGGCTTTAGCCCATAAGCTGTGTAATATTATAATTAAGTAAAATTGCTTTCCTAGAACTAACTCAGCGAAAGGGCTAAAGCCCAATCTAAGTGTTATCCCAAGCCCCAGCCTAAAGGCCGGGGTTAACAGAAAAATTTTACATAATAAATGCCATTCATTATTTTGAAAAGTATTAATTCAAAAGAATTTTTAGTTTTTCTTGCATCTGTGGAAAGTCATTCAGGTTATGATGCGTGCCACCTTCAATTATGATAAATTGATCACCATTTTTTAAAGCAGATTTTAAAGATTCAGCATTGCTCAAGGGAATTAATCCATCTTTTGTACCATGAAATATAGTGATCGGTGCAGTTACTTTTGTAAGATATTGGTCGGTAGTTAACTTAAAATGCAATAAAGTTTCTACTGGAAGGATCCAGGTGTAGTGGCGGACCAAAGAAATCATACTTTTATAAGGAGTTTCTAAAATCAATTCCCTACAATCTCTGATGCTAGCCAATTGTGCAGCAATACCAGTTCCAATTGATTTGCCGTAAATGATAATCTGACTAGGTGGGTATTGGACCCTGGCTAATTTATAAACCTGCAGAGCTTCTTCGTATAAATTTGATTCCGATAGTTCTCCTGTTGATTTCCCAAATTTCGGATAATCAACCATCCAGACTTCCCATCCATTACTAGTAAAGTTTTTAGCAAATTTGGCATAGTGATTAACGTTTTCACGATTACCATGAAAATATAAAACAACACCTTTTCTGATTGAATCCGGAACTGTAAATGATATGATATTGTAATGTGTAGCCTCGTCAATATCTATATTCATTTCTTTAAAAGGCTGATCAAAGTGGAAGGGTATTCCATCAGTTAATGCAATGGGATGGAAAATGATTTTTTCCTGTAAGTAATAAAAGCTAATTCCTAGTACAGAATAAACAAGTACTATGATCTTAATCCAACGAAATAAAGGATTTGATTTTTTCATTTTTACCAATATCTGCGAAACTAAAGGATTAAATCTGATAATTATAGCCTCAGTATTTTAAGATGTCTCTTATAAAATTATGGTACTCATTGTAAGTAGGTAAATTATTATGTCCACCACCATGAATTCTGATCAATGTAATCTTATGTGGACTAATCGCTTGTAATTTTTCACTTTGAGAAATGGGAATCAACCAGTCCTTGGTTCCGTGTATGATATAGGTATGGCAGTTTACTTTCCGGATCCATTGGTCTGTTCTTAATTTATAGCGTAACCACCATCGGTGTGGCAAAATGGGTAAGAATCTTTCAGCTACTTTAATAAAACTATAATAAGGTGCATCCAATATTAAATAACGGGGAGAATTGTCTGCTGCAATTTTAGTTGCAAAACCACTTCCCATGCTTCTTCCATAAACGAGCATATGGTGTTCCGGACATTTTTTTAATAATTGCTCATAAACGAATTGCATATCGTTCAACATTTCTTTCTCGCTTCTTTTTCCAGTACTTTTTCCAAAGCCCCGATAATCTACCAATACAACATCATATTGAAACCGATAAAAATCTCTTGCATATTTCGCCCAGCCTTTGATACTCCTGGAATTGCCATGGAAATATAAAATCAACCCCTTTGGTTCTGAGCAGAAAAAATGAAGACCATTGATGCGAACACCTGGAGATACATCAAAAAATAATTCCTCAAAAGGAGCATCGTATTTGTATTGAAAGTCCTGAGGAAGTTTTTCGGGTTTAAAAATAAACTTCTCTTGCACCAAATAGGCGAACAATAGGATTATCCCATATATCAAGATGATATAAAAAAATGTTACAGGCAAGTTTCTTACTCAGAGATTTCAAAAAGGCTCCGTGTAAGAAAGATACAATTTTCCTTTTGTAAATCAAGTAAGCCTTGCTTTTTTGCTATTCGTACTCACTGGAATCGTGGTATACTCTTTTCAGATTTAATTTTGAAATGGGAGCAACTATCAATGGAAATTTCTCTACTGATACATTACTTGGATCCAAACCAAATCCACGTTCTTCACCTAAACTAATTTCTTTGAGCCAGAAATATAGTTTCATCACAATTCGTTCGAAAATCGGAAGTTCATTATCCTGACTGAGGTATTTTTCTAGAACAATAAATTGGAAATCACCCACCACATTATTGCGTTCTAAACTTTCGTAGCGACTTGTAATATTTACTTCTTTATTGTTTACCAATTCTTCCACCACTTTTCTAAACATCAGGTTGATCTTTTGTTCCACTCTGAATCCAAGTCTAAATTCTACTCGTATGATGTCATTAGGTATGATATGCTCTACCGAATATTCACAGGTATAAGGATCATCTAGTACATCAACATGCACGAACCAGTAGATGTCTGCCCTCTTCGGTTTTTTATTCATGATCGAATAAATGATCTTATGCTCAATTTCTTTTGGATTATTAGCACTTGTCATGTAGATCAAGTGAGTAGAATATTTAGTAATCGATTTGTCATTGCTCAGTTCCTGGATCATTGGAATATAGTGTTCCATTCTAACAAATTCTACATATCGATTCTTAATCTTGCGACTTCTATACCATACATACATTACGGCAAATAATCCACCGCCTACAATTAGAGTTACATAACCACCATGCATGAATTTCTCCAGATTGGCAATAAGGAAGGATGTTTCTATTGCGAAATAAGTACCCAAATAAATATAGATCCAAAGCGGGAATACCCTTTTGCTGACTAAGAAATTTGCGAATAAGATAGAAGTACTAATCATGCAAAGCGTAATAGCTAAACCATATGCTGCACCCATATTAGACGACTTCTGGAAAAATAAAACGACACCAATACATCCAACAAATAAAAGAAGGCTGATGCCGGGAATGTACAATTGACCTTTTTCTTCAGTTGGGTATTGAATTTTCATCTTAGGCCATAGATTTAAACGCATGGCCTCACTGATAAGTGTAAATGAACCAGAGATCAATGCCTGGCTGGCAATAATGGCTGCAATAGTAGAGATGGTAATGCCGGCCAATTTAAACCACTGAGGCATAATGCTGATGAAAGGATTAAATCCGTTTGCAATTTCTTGCAGGGGAATCGATTGATCTCTATGGTTAGCAAGTAGCCAAGCTCCTTGTCCTAAATAATTTAGAATCAGACTGATTTTTACAAAGACCCATGAATATCTAATATTGCCTCTTCCACAGTGTCCTAAATCACTATATAATGCTTCGGCTCCCGTGGTACAAAGAAATACCGCGCCAAGTAGCCAGAAGCCTTTGGGGTATTTGGTTAGAAGTTCTATTGCGTAATGTGGACTTAAACATTTTAAAATATACACATCATCAACAATGTGCACAGACCCTAAAATAGCAAGCATTGAGAACCAAACAAACATGATAGGGCCAAACAGCTTTCCTATAGAGGCGGTTCCAAATTGCTGAACAAAAAACAATCCAGTGATAATGGCAATAACAATCGCCACTATGGTGGTTTGTGTTATTTCATGAAAAGCAGGCAATTGCCTCAATCCCTCAATGGCAGAGGTAACAGTAATAGGAGGGGTGATAATACCATCTGCTAATAAAGCTGCACCTCCAATCATAGCTGGTAATACTAGCCACCTTTTCCGTCTCCTTACCAAAGCGTATAAGCTAAATATTCCACCTTCACCTCTATTATCCGCTTTGAGGGTAAGAATCACATATTTTACGGTGGTTTGAAGTGTCAAAGTCCAGATAATACAGGACAAAGAGCCCAAAATCAGTTCTTCTGAAATAACTCTGCCAGTTATGATTTCGTTTAATACGTA
>CANBQT010000088.1 GCA_947371755.1 Chitinophagaceae bacterium | reverse complement strand
AAAGGGAAAGTAAACGTCTACGGAAACATCAATTTATTTCACCGAAACTTGTTTAACAATGAAGTGTTTGAAAGAGTTATTCCTCCTAGTCGATTTTTACAAACCAAGTATAATCCCAATAATCGAAATAGTACCAGTTATCGTGCAGGTGTAGATTATTACGCAGATGATAAAAACACTTTTGGAATTTTATATCGAGGATATGCTTTAGGAAGTATTGAAGAAGCGGTAAATAATACACAAGAATTTAATTCAGGTTCTGGTATTTTACAAAGCACATTTCAAACGCTGAACAATAATCATATTAAACGTGTCAATCAAGCTGGTAATGTGAACTGGAAACATAGCTTTGATACAACTGGTAAGGAATTGAATGTGGACCTTGATTATTCCAATTATCAAATGAATAATACCAATGATATTAAAAATGTATTGTCAAATGGTAATTATACACTCAGCACACAAAATATTAATAACCCCGTTCATTTTACGGTAGGTAAAATTGATTATTCGCATCCGATTGATAAAGACACAAAATTTGAATTAGGATCTAAATTGAGTTTTGCAACTATTGATAATTCAATTGTTTTTAAAAATGGAGAAGTAGTTGATCCAAAGCGTAGTACTAATTTTCAATACAAAGAAAATATCAATGCCATCTATTCCAGCTTCATGAAAAAAATGGGCGGATGGGAAGTCAATGCTGGCTTGCGTGTGGAACAAACCATTGCAACTGGTGAAAGTGAAAACATAGAAGTATTGAATAGAAATTACACCAGACTCTTTCCATCTCTCTTTATTACCAGAAAATTGGATAAGAACCTTTCTACTGTTTTTCAATATAGCAAGAGGGTGAATCGCCCCAGCTATCAGCAACAAAACCCTTTTATTGAATATGCAGATTCATTAACTTATTCGAAAGGCAATCCATTGATCAATCCAGAAATCATGGACGCATTTAAACTGGGATTGACCTTTCAAAATCAACCCTTTTTCTCTGTCAGTTATAATAAAACAAATGATGTGATTTTTAACTCGGCACCAAAGCAGGACGGTAACCAAACTTATGTTACTCCTGAAAATCTGGGTATCTATGAGAACATTACTTTTGAATTAAACTTTCCACTCAATTTCGGCAAGAAGATCAGTGGATTTGGAGGAAACCAATTGATTCTTAATCATTATAAAGCAGATTACTTAGGGGGCTTTTACGACAATAAAAAATGGAATTGGCAGGCATACTGGCAGGTGGCTTATAAACCAACTCCAATGTGGAATTTTGAAGTTTCAGGATTTTATACCACTAAAATTTTATCAGAATTTTTACTGGTTAATCCACTTGGTTCGCTAAACCTTGCGATTCAAAAATCTTTCTGGGAGAAACAGGGCAAATTAACGCTCAACTTTAATGATATCCTGCTTTCCCAAAAAACTTCGGCCATGATCGATTACCAATATATTAATATCAGGGTTCATTCAATGGAGGAAACACGAAATGTTCGACTGGCATTTACCTATAGTTTTGGGAACCAAAAGCTAAAAGCTGCCAGAAACCGACAGTCTGCATCTGATGCAGAGTCAAATAGGGTAAAATCTAATTAAATGATTTTAGTGTAGCTCGTTTGTCTGCCATTATTACTATCTTTTTCCAATGGCACTTATTTTGTAATATTATTATCGGTATTGCGACAAACATTTAAATTACACTTAAATTAAAATTTGTATGAGCACAAAAAACATCACGTTGATCGTTATCGCCGGATTAATATTAATACTTGGATGGTCAGGCTGCAATGGATACAACGGTTTGGTACAACAGGATGAAACGGTTAAAAATGCATGGAATAATGTACAATCAGATTATCAGCGTCGTGCAGATCTAATTCCTAATTTGGTTAGTACGGTGAAAGGAGAAGCTAATTTTGAGCAAAAAACATTGACTGATGTTATTCAAGCAAGAGCTAGTGCATCACAAATTAAGTTGCAGGCAAATGATCTGACTCCTGAAAAAATTCAACAATTCCAGGCTGCACAAGGTCAGTTATCTCAAGCTTTGGGCAAATTGATGGTTCTGACAGAGAATTATCCCAACTTAAAAGCTAATGAAGCTTTCCGTGGTTTGCAAGCACAATTAGAAGGTACCGAAAATAGAATTAAAGTTTCGCGTAATGATTTCAACGCTGCAGTTGCTGCTTACAATATCAAGGCACGTTCTTTCCCGATGAATATTCTTGCTGGATTAACTGGCTTTAAGCAAAAAGAAGGATTTACAGCTGCAGTTGGTTCTGAAAAAGCACCTGAAGTAAAATTCTAAAACCTATTCATGTTCTCATTATTTTCAAAAAAAGCAGTCAGTTATTTTTCTGAGGCAGAACAGAATTTAATAGTACAGGCTATTCGGGATGCTGAATTAAGCACGAGTGGCGAAGTACGTGTGTACATCGAAAGTCGTTGTACTTATATTGATCCTGTTCGGAGAGCCAAAGAAATATTCGGAAATCTGAAAATGCACGAAACCGCTGCCCGAAATGCGGCGCTGGTTTATGTAGCTATGAAGGATCGTCAGCTTGCTGTATTTGGAGATGAGGGCATACACCAGAAAGTAGGTGATTCTTTTTGGAATGCAGAAGTGCAGAACATGCTTTCTCATTTCAATAAACAAGATTATGCAAGTGGTATCGCGGGTGTTGTAAGATCGATCGGTAAGGCATTGGAAACACATTTTCCTTATGATGCACATACCGATAAAAATGAATTACCCGACGAAATCGTATTTGGTAAATAAATAGTAGGAGTGTAATTTTTTACACTCCTACTTTATACTACAGCATGAAGCAATTCTTAATTATATTAGTTAGCTTTTTTACCATTTCCCTGGTATCTGCGCAGAATATATTGCCTAAGCCAAACCCGCCTAAGCTGGTGACGGATATGGCCAATGTATTATCTCCAGAACAGAAAGACATTCTCGAAAGAAAATTAGTGGCATTAGACGATAGCACATCTAATCAGATTGCTGTGGTACTGATCAAAACTTTGAATGATTATCCTATTGAAGAATATTCCACCAAATTATTTCGCGACTGGGGCATTGGGAATAAAAAAACAAATAATGGTATTTTATTAATTGCCGCAATAGATGATCATAAAGTTCGTATAGAAGTTGGCTATGGATTAGAAGGTGCCATTCCAGATATCACAGTGGCAAGTATTATCCGAAATGATATTGCTCCGAATTTTAAAGCTGGCGATTATTTTCACGGAATTGATCTGGCTACGACTTCCATTTCCAAAGCTGCAGTTGGCGAATATAAAGTTGCCCGACAAAAAGATGCTAAAGGAAAAGGAGGTTCGAGCATTTTTACTTTCCTTATCATTCTAATTATAGTTATCGTTATCCTTTCATCCAGTCGCGGTGGTGGTGGCGGTGGAATGATGAGTAGAAGAGGAGCTGGAGGTTTAGCAGAAACTTTATTCTGGACTTCCTTATTATCTGGCGGTGGCCGTGGTGGTGGAGGCGGTGGCTGGGGCGGTGGCGATAGCGGCGGCTTCGGAGGATTTGGTGGAGGTAGCAGTGGGGGCGGCGGTGCCAGCGGTAGTTGGTAATACTAAAATTATTGTATGAAATATCTTCTTTTCATAGCTGTATTATTGATACATTTTAATCAGGGTGTTTCACAAAGCATCAAGCTTCCTGTTGGAACAAAGTTTACCATCTTAACAAATACAGATAACCTTGTAGAGATTACCATGATGGATCAGCACATGCAGATGCATAGTGATGGTAAGGTAACATTGGCTTACGAAATCATGTCAGTGAACACTAATGGTTACAGCATGCAGGTTACTCCCAAACATTTGGTGTCTACCGTGATGGTGAATGGCAGAGACCAGAAAATTGATACAGATAGTGCATCCGATAAAAATAACCCCGTTTATGCAAAGGTTTTCGAATTGATGAGTCGATCTCAAACCATTGAAGTAGTAGATAATAAAGTAGTCCAAAATTCTCAGCTGGCAGAGTTTAACCAAACAGGAATCCAGGACGACCCCAATAAATATTTTTTAAATATTTCATCAACCAATCTGCATAACGGTTTTCAATGGACAGATTCTTCCAGCAATGAAAAATCAAAAGTTACTAATCGATATATTATTGTTGAAATAACAGATTCCTCAGTTACTGTAAATGTAAATTCAGACTTTAGTAATCATAGTACGGTGTCGCAAGCAGAAATTACTATTGAGCAAAATCTAAAAGGTTTCAGCACTGGTAAAAGGGTCTACAACAAGCAAAACGGATTGCTCAAAGAAGAAACATCAGATATTAGCATCACGGGTAGTACAGAAACCAATGAAATGTCTTCTCCCATCACGATGAAGTTGACGATCAAGTCTGTGGTGGAAAATTAAAAAAAAAAGGTACCCCTCCTGTTCGCCTGCGAATAGGAGGGGCAGCCGATGCCGCGAATGCGGCATACGGCGGGGTGGTTGTCTTTAGGAGAAACATGCATGTTGGTCTTGAAGAGTAACCACCCCAGTCATCGCTCAGCCGCTCGACTTTCCCCTCCTATCCGCAAGCGGCAGGCGGGGTATTTAAAAAAAAACAAAAGGCACCCCTCCTGTTCGCCTGCGAATAGGAGGGGCAGCCGATGCCGCGAATGCGGCATACGGCGGGGAGGTTGTTTTTAGGAGAAACATGCATGTTGGTCTTGAGGAGTAACCACCCCAGTCATCGCTCAGCCGCTCGACTTTCCCCTCCTATCCGCAAGCGGCAGGCGGGGTATTAAAAAAAAACAAAAGGCACCCCTACTGTTCGCTTGCGAATAGGAGGGGCAGCCGATGCCGAATATTCGGCATACGGCGGGGTGGTTGTCTTTAGGAGAAACATGCATGTTGGTCTTGAAGAGTAACCACCCCAGTCATCACTCAGCCGCTCGACTTTCCCCTCCTATCCGCAAGCGGCAGGCGGGGTATTAAAAAAAAACAAAAGGCACCCCTCCTATCCGCAAGCGGCAGGAGGGGTATTTTAAAAAAACATACACCCCTACTGTTCGCTTGCGAATAGGAGGGGTGTATGTTTTTTTGAATAGATTATTTGATTATTTCTTAGCAGGAATTTTACTATTCACATAATCAGCCATTGCTTTTGCGCCGGCTTTTTCTTTCTTGGTTGCAATTCCTTTCAGGATCATATTGTTGAGGTAAGGATCTGTTTGAACTCTGATTTGAGCAGGAATCTCATCTCTGAATTTTACTAATTCATCCACCCCTTTTTCAAATTTTTTCTGGTCATTTAATTTGCCAAGGAAATCTGCAACAGCGGATAAAGAACCAAATTTTTCTTGTGATAAAGGCATGCTAGTAAAATTACTCATGATATAATCATAAGCCGATTCATCACCGAACTGGATGATCACATTTGAAATAGCAGCAGTTAGTCGGCCCTTAGAAGGTTGCTTACTCAATTCATTTGCGATCTGATAAGCTAATACACTATCCACTGTTGACAAAGCTAAAAGGCCTGCACCCGCTACTGAATAGGATGAATCCTTTGCAGCAGCTACATAAAGATCTTTGTAGGCTTTGTTGTTCGATTTTGACAAAAGATCAATTGCATCTGCTCTAACCAATCTCTTCGGATCGTTTTTTGCGATAGCCTCAATTTTTGAATAAGCGGCTGCATCTAATTTTGCTAAGTTTAATCCCTGAATGGCTTTTGCGCGAATACGATCGTATGGATCACTTAGAGCTTTAATGTGTAATTGATAAGCAGCAGGGTCGCCCAATTTTTTTGAAGCAAAGTCTACTGCTTCTCTTCTATCTAAATATTTACCAGCATAATGATACTGATGAATAAACTCAGCTAATGTTTTGTTGTCTCTTTTATCTGCCAGAATAACTTTATCGCCATCCACATTTATTAAGTCTGGTCTAGTTGCTGCAGCAAATGAAAAAGTATCAGCTTTGCTATTTGCCCAAACCTGGTGTCTTGTTTTTTGAGCACCATAGTAAATATCTATCGCTATTGGTAAGCGGAAGATCTTGTCACCAGTTTGTGTCTGCTTCACATATACATTGGCAATATGATTAGCAGAATCATATCCATAATTAATTTCTAATTTAGGATGACCATTGCCAAAATACCATTGGTTAAAGAACCAGTTCAAATCTTTTCCGGTTACTTCTTCAAATGCTAAACGAAGTTTGTGTGCACTACCATTTCCAAATTTATTGGTGGTAAGGTATTTGTTTAATGATGCAAAGAATGCGTTGTCTCCCACATAATTGCGCAACATATGTAAGATGCGTCCGCCTTTCTGATAGCTCACCTGATCAAACATGTCTTCTTTATCGTTATAATAAAAACGAACAAGGTCTTTACCACTGGCGCCACTGGTTAAGTAACTCTGCATTTCTTTGTATTGTTCAAATCCAGCTGCATCAGCTCCGTGCTTATATTCTTCCCAAAGCAATTGACTATAATCAGCAAAGCTTTCATTTACTGTAAGATTGCTCCAGCTTTCTGCAGTTACATAATCACCAAACCATTGGTGAAACAATTCATGCGCAATAGTGCCTTCCCAATTATTTTCGTCTACTAGTTGACGAGCATCCTGTTGTGCAGTTTCCTGGTGTAAAGTGGCTGTGGTATTTTCCATTGCACCACTTACGTAGTCGCGGCCAACAATCTGACTATACTTCACCCAAGGATATTCAATGCCTGTTACTTTTTCTGAAAAGAACTGCATCATTTCTGGAGTTAGTCCGAATATTTTGCGAGCTACTTTTTCATAATCTTTCTCTACATAATAATTCACTTCTTTCCCTTTATAGGTATCCTTTACTACAGCAAAGTCGCCGATGCCAATAAAGAATAAATAAGGTGAATGGGGCAATTCCATTTTCCAGCTATCGGTTCTGGTGCCATCGGTATTTTTAGTTTGAGCCACTAGTTTACCATTCGATAGGGTAACATATTTTGCAGGTACTGTTAGATTAAACTCATTGGTGCATTTCTGATTCGGGCGATCGATGGTGGGCACCCATACAGAGGTTCCTTCGGTTTCGCCCTGGGTCCATACTTGTGTAGGTTTCTTTTTATCTTCTCCGGTGGGGTTGATAAAGTATAGACCTTTAGCATCAGTGATGGCAGCGCTTCCTTCTGTTTTAAATTCATCGGGCTTTGCCGTGTATTCTATATAGATGGTATACTTTTCATCTTTTTGATAAGTCTTATTGAGTTTGATGCTGAGGAACAGGCTATCATAGGTATAAGACAGCTTTGTGTTTTTTCCAGTACCTACCAATTCAACAGCATGGATATTCATCCCTTTTGCATCTAATTGCAATGTGTCAGTAGGATAGAAATGGGGTTTCAATGTTATCCAGACCTTACCGTTCAAGTATGATTTACTGTAGTCGAAACGAGCATCCAGTTTGGTATGTACCAGATCGTTGACCTTAGAGGCAGTTTCGCGGTAAATCTTCTTCCAGCCATCATTAGCTGTTTGCGCCATTGATCCTAGAACCAGGAACAGGCCCAAAAATGTCATAAATTTCTTCATTGTCAAGGTTTTATCTAGGCATAAAGATAATAGAGCGTATCATTTCAACGTTACTAAATCAGTAAAAGGCAAAATAGGAGTGATTTTCGACGAAAACTAAGGATAAGTGCACTTTAAATATTTCTACTAATTTTGCATAAAGGATTGTGATGTACCGTATTACCCTATTAACTAAAACGCTGATGCTATACGTGGGCTTGTGCCTTACGATGGGGGCGTCTGCACAAACTTCAAACTTTATTTTTATCCTCTCTGAACAGAAAATGCCTTTCACCGTTCAATTAGGCGAAAAAACCTTTCATTCTAACGACAAGGGATATCTGTTAATGCCCAGTTTGCCTGCCAACGATTATACATTACAGGTGAGTTTTCCTAAGAACCAGTTAGCCAATCAAACATTTCACGTAGCCTTAAAAGATAAGGGTCGTGGATTTTGGTTAAGGCAGGACATTGATAATGCGGTGATCCTGCAAGATCAGGTGTCGTTAGCGGTAATCAAAAATGCAGTTGGTTCTGAGGTTTCCAAACTCAATTATGATAGTAAGCTTCAAAAAACAGTGATCGATACACTTTCCACCAACTCAAAAGGAGAGCGGATCAAGATCAATAACCCGAATCTAGGAAATGGAACATCTGTTACTTATAAAGCACCGCCTAAATTAGGTCCGCCGCCAACCAGTGTTACTAAAACCTATGAGAAAGTTGGGGTTAATGGCGTGAATCAGGCATTTGCGGTATTAAATGGTTCCAAGCTGGATACGATCTTTTTATTTATACCTGCCTTGGATGAAACCAAGGACTTACCAATACCGGTTAAGAAGCGTTTGAAAGAGAATGCGCAAAATGAGGAAGAAAATGCGGGTCCTACTTTTGATCTTCCTATGCCTGCCAATGCTGTGGTACCAAGGAAGGCTAAA
>CANBQT010000087.1 GCA_947371755.1 Chitinophagaceae bacterium | reverse complement strand
TATTCTTTTCTATACGCATAACGTTGTTTTATTCTTTCTAAACTATTTCTAAATTAAGGCAAATAAAATACCTCTTTTAAAGGTATGCTAACTGGTGAATGATCTGGATTGGTTTCCATGATATCACTCATATAAAACCACCATTGCTGCATCACAGGGTAAGATGGCAATTCATCCAACTTAACCGGGTGTTCTATTTTTAAAAACCCAAAAAGGTTACCCGTTTCTTCTTCTAAAAAAATAGAATACTCGCTTATCCCAGAATCTTTCAACAATTGCTGCAAGTCGGGCCAGATTTCATCGTGCCTTTTCAGATATTCTGCTTCAAACCCTTTGATGAGTTTCATTTTAAATGCTACTCTTTGAAAACCATTTTGCATGATCTTTCTATTTTTACTATCTCAAAAATCCAGCTGCCACACCACCATCCACATTGATGCTATTTCCAGTTGATTTATTCAACAATCCACCTACTAAAACATAACATGCATTGGCAATGTCATCGGGTAAAATTGTTTCGCCTAACAATGTTCTTTTAGCATAATAAGCAGGTAATTCTTCTACTGTAATTCCATAAGCCTTTGCTCTGCCTTCTGCCCATCCACCTGCCCAGATATTACTATCCGAAATCACTGCATCGGGGTTTACAGTATTTACCCGAATTCTATCCGGACCTAATTCTGCCGCTAATAATCTTGTTAAATGTGCTTGTGCTGCTTTTGCAGAACCATAGCCTGCATTGTTTGGTCCGGCTACTACAGAATTCTTTGACACAATATTTACAATATCGCCCCCAAATCCTTGCTTGCGCATGAGCTCTACAGCCTTCTTAGAAACTATAAATTGTCCTCTCACCAAAATATCATACAATCTATCCCACTCTTCTACACTATGATCTGCAATGGCTTTTGAAATACTGATACCAGCATTATTTACAATCAGATCTACACCTCCAAAAGCTAATGCCGTTTCTTTAAATGCTGTTTCAATAGAATGTGTATCAGTTACATTTAATAATGTTGCGGCCACCACATCATTCCCAAATAGTTTTTTAAATTCCGCAACTGCGCCATCCAATCTTTCCTGGTTGATATCATTCAAGATCACACAAGCTCCTTCTTCAGCAAATTTCTTGGCAATGGCTTTTCCAATACCACCTGCACTACCTGTAATCAATGCGATACGACCGCTCAAAGATTTTGGCTTTGGCATGCGTTGCAATTTAGCTTCTTCTAATAACCAGTATTCGATATTGAACGCTTCCTGGTGTGGTAAAGAAATATAAGTTGAGATGGCTTCTGCACCCCGCATCACATTAATGGCATTGGTATAAAACTCGGCTGCTACACGAGCCGTTTGTTTGTCTTTTGCAAAACTAAACATACCCACTCCTGGATACAAAATAATCACAGGGTTAGCATCGCGTATAGCAGGACTATTTTCTTGTTTACAAGTATTGTAATAGTTCGCATACATTTTCCGATATGCTTCAAATAATGGTGCAATTTTTTCCTGAATTACTTTTACATCATCCATTGATTCGTCTGGAGATAAGTTCAGAACCAGAGGCGATATTTTGGTACGTAGAAAATGGTCTGGGCAACTGGTACCCATTGGTGCCAATCGGTTTAGATCATTTGAATTGATGAATTGAAGTACACGTTCATCATCTGTAAAATGACCAATCATTTTTGTTTTAGAAGAACAGAAACCACGTAGTATGGGAGCCAAAGCTGCAGCCTTATCAAGCCTCGCAGATTTTTCGAGTGACCCTAATTTAGTACCTCCAAACACAGGGCCTTTTTTCCCATAATGATCTTCTAAATATTGCGCACAAATTTCAATCACTTCCAAAGTGTTGATATAGCTTTCATATGCAGTATCACCCCAGGTAAATAAACCATGAGAGCCTAACATAATTCCACGTATACCGGGGTTTTCATCTAGACAAGCTTTTAATTGCAAGCCCAGATCGAATCCGGGTTTCTGCCATTCTACCCAGCCGATAGTTCCTTTAAACAATTCCATAGTGATCTGCTTTCCATCTTTTGCAGCAGCTATGGCAATTGCTGCATCGGGATGTAAGTGATCAATATGTTTGAAGGGCAAGAATCCATGTAAAGGTGTATCAATAGATGGTGCTTTTGAAGCTAAATCATAGATACAATGATTGAATAATTCTACCATTTCATCTTCATAATCTAACCCACGATATACATTTCTTAAACTTCTTAAACGATCCACATAAAGAGCAGCTAAACCGTTTCTTTTCATCGTTCCAAGATCACCGCCACTTCCCTTCACCCACATTACTTCTACAAGCTCTCCTGTTAATGGATCCTTTGCCATTGCTTTACATGAAGTATTACCTCCACCATAATTGGTTAATCTTAGATCAGCTCCTAATAAATTAGAACGATACACTAACAGCGCAACTTCATCTCCCGCCATTGCTTCAGCTTTAGCATCATCCCACAAATAGCTCACGTGTTTAAAATTCGATTGATTGCTCGACATCTTTATTTCTATTTAATATATTATTGCTTTAATGAATTACCATATCCTACAATCAATACTGATACTACAATCGTTAAAATCCCAATGATAATGGTGGTTGCCGTTTTTCTATTTACTCCTTTCCATTCTTTCAATACCAGTCCCCATAAATTAGCAGTCAATATAATAAATGCCATATGCAGGATCCATGAGCTTGGTCCATTCCCTAATTTGCTTTCGCCCATTCCATAGAAGAAGAATTGTAAAAACCAGGTGGTGCCTGCCAATGCTGAGAAAATATAGTTTGACAATAGGGGTGTTTGTTTATTGGTGTAATCGCCAAATGTTTTGTTACGTGCATTCAAGATCATGCACCAGATGAAGTTGGTGGTTAATCCGCCCCAAAGCAAAACCACATAAATCACATTATTCTGGTACAAGAAATTTCCTTGATTGGGGTTTGCGGTTTTCCATACTTCATTTGCAAGATCTGCCATTGGTTTACCTGCTTCTAACCCAAAATTGAAACAAGCACTCAACACACCAGAAACAATAGACACAAACATGCCCAATGCAAATTTGTATTCCGTTTTCAGTTCCATTCCATGAGGATCGGAAGCTTTGGCATCAGTCAGTTCTTTTTCTTTCATTACCCCGGCTTTACCAGAGATGATGATACCGATGATACAAACTAATAAACCAGCTAGCACAGTTAAACCCCAATGACTATTGGCAATAGTGCTAAAACTATCTTTGCCTTCTTGCGGAAAGAAATTATAATAAATAGACGGGATGATGGCACCAAACACCATACACAATCCCAGGATGATGCTACTGCCTAATGAAACGCCTAGATATCGAACGCCAAGTCCATAAGTTAATCCACCGATACCCCAGAGTACCCCGAACAAATAAGTGATACTAAGGGTAGTAGAACCTGCCCCTTTAATAATGTCAACAAAGCCTGGAATAGTTAACCATGCTGCGATGGGTGGCACAATTAACCAGGAAAACATTCCTCCAACAATCCAGAAACTTTCCCAGCTCCAGCCCTTCACTTTTTTATACGGCATATAGAAACTTCCAGATGCGAAACCTCCTATAAAATGAAAAATAACTCCTAGTAATGCGTTCATGTATATGGCAATTGAAGATTAAAAATATAAGATAAATATAAAGCTTGTATCCTGTGTCATCCTGTTCTGTAGTAAGAAATTTAATTTCTATCTTTAAAAACTAACCACCAAGATGGCTTCAGAGAACATATATAGCATTATCAATATAGACGAGCATTCCATTACAGCCAAGTATATCCAATTAACCAATGCTATTGTGCAGGCCATTGAGCAAGAAAAGCTAGAGAAAGACTATTTATTGCCCTCTATTAATGAAATGAGCTATGAACTGGATATTTCCAGAGATACTGTTGAAAAAGCTTATCGTAAGTTAAAAACGCTTGGGGTGGTTGCCTCCATTCCGGGAAGAGGTTATTTTATTTCAAAAACAGATTTCAAGCAGCCCATCAAAGTGTTTCTCATCTTCAATAAACTCAGTGCTCACAAAAAGATTATTTATGACAGTATTGTAAGTGTACTTGGTGAGAAAGCAGCCATCGATTTTTATATTTATAATAATGATTTCAATCTTTTCAAAAAATTAATTCAAAGCAGAAAAGAGGATTATACACACTATGTGATCATACCACATTTTGTAGAAGGAAGTGATCAGGCAAACGAAATCATCAATGAGATCAAAGGTGGACAGTTAATTCTTTTAGATAAATTAATTCCAGGTATACAAAGAAACTATTCAGCAGTATATGAAAATTTTGAACAGGATATTTTTGAAGCTTTAAAAGAAGCACTTCCAAAACTTCAAAAATACCAGCGCTTAAAAATTGTTTTTCCTGCCTACAATTATTTCCCTGACGAAATACTGAAGGGATTTCAAGCATTTTGCAATGAATATGCTTTCGAATATCTGGTTATCTATGATATTGCCTCAGAGGAAATTGAAGAAGGTGATGTATTTATCAATCTGGTGGAGGATGATCTGGTAGTATTATTAGGAAAAATTCAACGTACAAAATTTGAGGTAGGTAAACATATTGGCATCATTTCTTATAATGAAACCCCATGGAAAGAATTCATCTTAAATGGAATCACCACCATTTCTACCGACTTTAAGAAAATGGGTGAACTAACTGCACAAATGATCCTGAATAACGATCAAAGTCATATTGAAGTTCCCTTTAGTGTAACAGTCCGAAAATCTTTATAGTTAAATTGGACCGGTAACTTGGCAATGGTCTATAAAATTGATATATTAGTGTCCCTGTTTTAAAACGATTGCAACATATGTTATTATTAGGTATAGATATTGGCACATCATCCATTAAAGTGGCGGTAGTAGATGCTGCTTCTCAAAAAACCATTTGTACTGTTCAATATCCCGAAACAGAAACGCCCATAATTGCTTTGCAAAAAGGTTGGGCAGAGCAATCGCCTAATGATTGGTGGAAACATACTAAGCTTGCTATTCAAAAAGCGAATGCTGAAAAAAAATACGATCCTCAAGATATTGGCGCGATTGGAATTGCCTATCAAATGCACGGATTGGTTTGCGTAGATAAAGATCAAAACCTTTTATACAATAGTATTATCTGGTGCGATAGCAGAGCAGTATCAATAGGTAACGAAGCATTTAATGAACTGGGGGCAGATTATTGCTTATCGCATTTATTAAATTCTCCTGGAAATTTTACTGCCTCTAAACTGGCTTGGTTAAAGGCAAATGAACCTGATATTTTTGCAAAGATTGATAAGATCATGTTACCTGGTGATTATATTGCGCTTCAATTTTCAGGCAAAGCCACCACCAGCATCTCTTCATTAAGCGAGGGCATGTTCTGGGATTTTAAAACGAATAGCCTCTCTGAGGAATTATTTCAATATTATGGTTTTGAGAAAAGCCTGATTCCAGATATCAAAGATGTGTTTACGAATCATGGAGAACTCAGTGCTGTTATTGCATCTGAACTTTCATTAAAGGCAGGAATTCCAGTTACCTATAAAGCAGGTGACCAGCCCAATAATGCACTTTCATTAAATGTTTTTGAACCAGGTGAAGTAGCTGCCACTGCAGGTACTTCCGGTGTAATATATGGTGTAAGTGATCAATTAAAATTTGATCCACTTTCAAGAGTTAACAGTTTTGCTCACGTGAATCATTCCAATCATTTAAATAGAATAGGAATTCTGCTATGTATTAATGGAACAGGAATTTTAAATAGTTGGGTGAAGAAGATTGCAGGGGCAGGATTATCTTATCAGCAGATCAATGAAGCTGCCGCAACTATTAGTGCAGGATCTAATGGATTAAAGATGTTGCCCTTTGGGAATGGCGCAGAACGCATGCTGGAAAATAAAACAGTGAATGCGCATATCAATCATATCGATTTAAATATGCATAGTGCTGCACATATTTTTAGAGCCGCTCAGGAAAGTATTGCATTTGCCTTTAGATATGGATTAGATATTTTGAAAGAAAATGGAACGACACCAACAGTGATTCGTGCTGGGAAGGCAAATATGTTTCAAAGCACTGTTTTCCAGCAAGCATTTGTTGATGTTACAAATGTACCAGTTGAATTATATCAAACAGATGGAAGTGTGGGAGCAGCAATAGGAGCTGGAATTGGCATTGGTGTTTATGCCTCTTCCAAAGATGCTTTTAGTATTAATGAACCATTAGAGGTGATTGAGCCTAAAAATGCCAGCACTTATGATGCATTATATTTGGAATGGAAATCTTATTTAGAAAAACAAATGGAACAATAATTTTTTATCAAACTATAAATTAGAATTATGTCAGTCGTTACAGGATCTACTAGTTATTTTCCAAACATTGGAAAAATAAAATTTGAAGGACAGGGTACAGATAACCCACTTGCTTATGCATGGTATGATGAAAACAGAATTGTAGCTGGTAAGACTATGAAAGAGTGGCTCAGATTTGCAGTTGCTTATTGGCATAGTTTTGTAGGCAATGGTGCTGATCCATTCGGCGAGCCTACACATATCTATCCTTGGAATGCCAATGCAGATGCTGTGTCGAGAGCAAAAGACAAAGCTGATGCGGCTTTTGAATTTATTACCAAACTTGGCTTACCCTATTATTGTTTTCATGATGTAGATGTGGTAGACTATACCAATGATGTAGTAGACAATGAAAAAAGATTAGCCGCTGTTACCGCCTACCTAAAAGAAAAGCAGGATGCCAGTGGTGTTAAATTACTTTGGGGTACTGCCAATTTATTTTCAAACCGCAGATATATGAATGGTGCTTCAACCAATCCAGACTTTCAAGTATTGGCTCATGGTGGTGCACAAGTAAAAGCCGCATTAGACGCAACGATTGCATTGGGTGGTGAGAACTATGTATTCTGGGGTGGTCGTGAAGGCTATATGTCTTTATTGAATACTAATATGAGAAAAGAGAAAGAACATCTGGCTCGTTTCTTACATACCGCAAAAGACTATGCACGCAAACAAGGTTTCAAAGGAACATTCTTTATTGAACCTAAACCATGTGAGCCAAGCAAGCACCAATACGATTATGATGTAGAAACTGTGATTGGTTTCTTACGTCAGTATGATCTATTGAATGATTTCAAATTAAATATTGAAGTTAACCACGCTACATTAGCTGGACATACTTTCCAACATGAATTACAGGTTGCAGTAGATGCTGGCATGTTAGGTAGTATGGACGCAAATAGAGGTGACTATCAAAATGGATGGGATACCGATCAGTTCCCTACTAATATTAATGAACTAGTAGAAGCTATGTTGATTATTGTGGAAGCTGGTGGATTTGCGGGAGGTGGAATTAATTTCGATGCTAAGCGTAGAAGAAACTCTACCGACTCAGCTGATCTGTTCCACGCGCATATTGGTGGTATCGATACTTTTGCAAGATCATTAGTGATTGCAGATAATATCTTACAAAAATCTGAATACAAAAAATTGAGAGCTGATCGTTATGCTTCTTTCAATGATGGAAATGGTAAAGCTTTTGAAGAAGGCAAATTAAGTTTAGAAGACCTCAGAAATTTAGCTGTTGCAAGTGGCGAACCTGCTGTAGTTAGTGGCAAGCAAGAATATCTGGAGAATTTGATTAATAGATATATTTAAGATAATAAATCTAATGGCACCCCTCCTGCCGCTTGCGGATAGGAGGGGAAAGTCGAGCGGCTTAGCGATGACTGGGGTGGTTAATCTTAAAAACAAACATGGATGATTGTCCAAATGAAAACCTCCCCGCCGTATGCCGCATTCGCGTCATCGGCTGCCCCTCCTATTCGCAAGCGAACAGGAGGGGTACTTTTTTAAATTATCTTACAAGCTCTCACTTTTTACTCTTCACTTTTTACTCTTCACTTTTTACTCTTCACTTTTACTCTTCACTTTTTACTCTTTACTTTTTACTCTTTACTTTTTCATTTATTTTTTCCTCAATCTTCATCACCCTCATATTTCTAAATCTAACTACATCTCCATGTCCTAAGAAACCAATATGACCTGTTGTTCTTAACAAACCTGGATGCTCTTTATGATCAAGTGTGCCATTCTTTGATGCTTCTTTGATGTCGCCGTCTACAATAACTGTTCCATTTAAAGTAACTTTAATTTTACTTCCTTTGATACTGATCTCTTCATTGTTCCACTCGCCGGTTGGTAATAAAAAACCACGCTTTGCAGGTATTACACCATACACAGATCCGTGGTATTGATACTCGTGTAAGTCTTTATACATGGGGTGTTCACTATCAAGCACTTGAATTTCCATACCTACATAAGCTGCATCTCCTTCTAACGGTGCATGTATGCCGATACCATTATTAGCACCAGGCGTTAATTGAAATTCGAAGCGATACACAAAATCTGCATACTCGTCTTTAGTATACAAATTTCCACCGCCCCCAATTTCAGGGTTCACTTCCACTGCTCCATCTTTTACAATATAGCCAGTGGTATTACCTGTCCATTGATCCAGATTAGTTCCATTAAATAATGAAATAAAACCTAGTTTCTTTTCATCTTCAGAAATAGTAGTTGGTTCCTTTGATGGCAATTCTCTTAAGTAAATATTTCTATAAGCCACATATGTTCCATGCGCCTGTAATTCGATTTGCTCTTTTGAAAAAATGGGTAGGTTTTTATCCCAGTAATTCTCTAAAGTAACATTATCAGTTACTAGAATTCCATTTAAATAAACAGTTACTTTCTCACCCTTCATGATGATGTGAAAGTTATTCCACTGGCCAATTTTAT
>CANBQT010000086.1 GCA_947371755.1 Chitinophagaceae bacterium | reverse complement strand
CAACTAATTTGTATTTATTATTTATTTAGTAAAACGAAATAGTCAAAGAGGGCACGAATAAAATATAGCTTCACAGATTCGAATAAATTACTAAATCAATTTTTAAACGCTCGGGATATCATTTGCAAAACTTATTAATCAATTTTTTTGCATTACTGTCACCTAATAACACCGCTTTATTCAAGTCTTCACATCCACTTTTCTTATCCCCTATTTTAATTTCATTATTACCCCGATTATAATAATAGTTGGCATTATTGGAATCTAATTCTATAGCCTTTGTATAATCAATCATTGCTCCTTTAAGATCTTTCAAAGATTCCTTGCATACCCCTCGAATATTATATGATTTAGGATTAGAGGGATCCAGTTCGATTGCTTTGGTTAAGTCTGATAATCCCTGTATATAATTTTCAAGTTTAGTCATACATGCACCTCTATTATAAAAATAAAAACCATTATTGGGGTTAAGTTCAACGGCTATGTTATAATCATTCACTGCGGCAACGTAGTCTTTCAAAGCTGATTTACTATCGCCTCTATTATTATAATAAATGGCTTCTTTAGGATTAAGTGCAATTGCATTGCTGAAATCGGTTATAGAACCTTCAAAATCATTTAGTCGGTATTTACTGGAAGCCCGATTGTTAAATGCATTGGCTACATAGGGATTTAACTTTATAGAAAAGGTATAATCAATTATTGCACCAGCATGATCCCCTATTTTTGTTTTACAAACTGCACGGTAATAGTATGCTCTTGAATCATTGATATTAAATTCAATTGCTTTAGAATAATCGGCTATGGCTCCCTTGTAATCTTTGATTTCATCCTTACTAATTGCTCTATTAAAATAAGCACTATCAAAATTGGCACGTAGCTGAATCGCTTTGGAACAATCGGCGATGGCTCCCTGATAATCTTTTAACTGCCCCTTACTAGTTGCCCTGTTATTGTATGTAGTGGCATCGTTAGGATCAAGTTCAATCGATTTATTGTAATCTTCAATGGCACCTATATAATCTTCTAACCAAGCCTTAGAAACCCCACGATTATAATAATAAGCAGCATTTGTAGGATCAAGACTAATTGCCTTAGAAAAATCAACAATTGCCCCTGCGTAATCTTTGTTTTTTTCTTTTTTCAGGCCATTTTTGAAAACCACCGTTTTATACTGCCCAAATGAGCTAATTGATAAAATTAGCATAGCGAAAAAACTCATTTGCTTAATCATACAATTTTTTACAGTGCTATTCATTTTTATGGAATTGCCATCCTTGAAAAAAGGATTAAAATCAATCAGTCTTTTAAAGTTACTGAGATTAAGGTGGATATTTACGACTATCCATTCATCTTCTGTATCCTAAAATATAAAAAAGCCTGTAAACTTAAATTTACAGGCTTTTCTTAGTTTTTAAGGAGCGGAGAGTTAGGGATTCGAACCCCAGGACCTGTTACAGTCAACAGTTTTCAAGACTGCCGCAATCGACCGCTCTGCCAACTCTCCGGGTGCAAAATAATAGCAGCGGGGTTGATATTCCAAAAAAACTATAAAAATAGATTAAAAACTTATGTCAAAAATGATTTGAAAATCAATCATATCAATAGTTTCAGAGAATTAAGAAACTATAAAAAAAAATATTATTATTCTATGTATAAAGACAAAATCACCTAAAATGACTTCTTACTTCAAAACCTCTTCTATTTTCTCCACTACGATTAAATCGGCTATATCAACATTCATTGGTAATTGTCCAATTTGTACTATTGCCCGTTTACCCCTGATCTCTTTCACTTCACCTACCTGGTAATTCTTTTTAGATTTTACAAGTGAGCCTACTGATATGGATAGATTCAGTTCTTTATATTTCAAATCCACCTTCTTGGCCAACTTATTAACTACTATCGTTTCCTTTTGTTTAAATAAAAGGTTTTGCAGATTCTTAACTACCTCGTTCTTGTTTTCAGATTTCTTCCAATCCAAAACAATCTGCTTGAGCTTTCTTTCCATATCCTTTAAATAAGCGATACGATCTTCAGCTACTTTATTTTGATGTTTCAACAATTCTACCTGCTGCTGATGCTTCTCTTTTTCAAGTACCTGTTCCATTTCCTTTTTCAATCGTTCGTTTTCTTTCATTAAACGATTCAATTGCTTTTTCTCCTTATCCAGATGCTGTAAATCCTGTTCTGTCCGATTGAGCAGTTTATCCAACTTGAAATGGTCTGCTTCCACTAAGTTTCTTGCCCTCTCTATTAATTTTGGAGAAAGACCAATTCTTTCAGCAATGGCAAAAGTGTAAGAACTTCCTGGCTTTCCAATCACCAATTTATATAGAGGCTGCAGATTCACTTCATCAAATTGCATGGCTGCATTTAAAATACCAGGAGTATGATTGGCCATCACTTTTAAATTCAGATAATGCGTGGTAACTACTCCAAATGAATGCCTTTTGCATAGTTCTTCCATAATTACTTCTGCAAAAGCACCACCTAAACTCGGATCACTTCCACTACCCAGTTCATCTATAAAAAATAGCGTCCTACCATTAGCTATTTCTATGAAATATTTCATGTGGGTAAGGTGACTAGAGTAAGTACTCAATTCAAATTCTATACTTTGTGTGTCACCAATATGTATGAATAATTGTTTGAAAATACCCATGGTAGACATTGGGCTAACCGGAACTAACAGGCCACTTTGCATCATCAATTGATTAAGGCCAATTGTCTTCATAGTAACCGTTTTACCACCTGCATTGGGTCCACTAATGACTAAAATTCTGTTTTTGTCATCTAATGTAATGGTAACAGGTATGGTTTTTTTACCAGATGTTTTGTTATATAAAAAAAGTAAAGGGTGATAGGCTTCTATTAAATGGATATGTGCTTTATCCACCAAATTAGGGAGCTGTCCATTCATGTCTAAAGCTAATTTTGCTTTACCACGTATAAAATCGTACTCACCAGCAACAGCTAAGTAACTAGTTAATAAAGGGGCGAAGACAGACATCTTAGCTGTTAATGCTCGAAGAATACGATGAATCTCTCTGGTTTCTTCGTGTTCTAAATTGAATACCTCATTATTTAGTTCAATGGTTTCTTCTGGTTCAATAAATGCAGTTTTGCGACTATCACTTTCACCATGCAAAATACCTTTAACCTGACGTTTGTGTTCTGAAAATACTGCCACTACTCTCCTGCCATTACTAAAGCTCTCATCTATATCAGCCGTATATCCTGCTTTGGCTAATTTGCTGATTACTTTATCGAACATTTTTCGTAGTTCATTACGTCTTCTAAAAAGATTCATCCTGATCTTCTGAAGATCTTCAGAAGCATTATCCTTCACGGTGCCATTTTCATCTAGGATCTCGTCGATATTTTCAATAATCTTTTTTTCAAAATAAGTACCCTCAATCACTTTAGCCAATCCTGGAAAAGATAGCCTCCGTTCATTATCAAACCATCTAAAAATCGAAGCAGTATTTTCTGTCAGTCTTCGAATAGGCATCCATTGTTCACCACCGAGTAATGCACCAGGGATCCCTAAAAGTTTGAGATCTTTAGATAAATTCTGTGAAAAATCATTGGGAAAGTATTGCTGCAATAAACTAATCTGCTTGTATTCGTTGGTTTGCATCAATTCCAGTTCGATATACTCTTTTCTAGTATGTATTCGCAGATTATCTGCTTTGTTTTTTGCAATTTCAGTGGCACAATGAGCTTTCAATAAGGTTTTCACCTTTTCGAATTCAAGTTGTACTGCTGCTGACTCAGGATATAAACGCATGGAATCTTAAACTATAAAAATTGCACAAATGTATGTTAGAACTAACTGGTTTTAAAAGAATACAAGTTAATTGTACTAATAAAAAAGCATCCTTAGTATGCTTTTCAAAGATTTCAAAAGATTATTGGGGAAACAATTTTATTAAAGCATAAATAGAGAAAATAACCTGTAATACTAATTGAGAAATCAAAATTACATAAGTTGAATAGGTAGCTTCCATCCATTGTCTTTCAAAGGGTACCCCCCAGAATGAACCATTTTCAGCAACATTTGTTGGAATATTTAGCTCATATGTAAATTGAACTGAAATTAATAACGCAACAGATAATAAAATATGGAATAATTCAAATGATCTGCTTCCTAAAGACTGTTGTTTTAAAAACAAATGAAGTATAAATGGAATGATCAACATTGTCCATGAAAAAAAAGATACATTACCAAAGGAAAATGAAAAATAAGTAGATGTATATTTAGTATTTAAATCCGCAGATTTGATGAACAGATTTGCAAGGATTAAGATAATCGCAGGCATAATCATTAATAAAACCTCAAAACGGTAATTGACCTGTTTTTTATTTCTTAATTGTAATATCATATAATGCGGGGGCGGATAAACGTAAAAATACAGATTCTAGTATACATGTGATAAAAAAAATATCGAATTATTGATTGTAAAAAAATGTTATTCTTCATTCACCTATTTTTTCTGTTTCGTATATTGTAACCATGAAACGCTTAATTAAAAGTATAATAGCAGTTAATTTATTGATTATCATAACATTAACTGGATGTAGTCAAACACCTAAACCCTTAGCAAAAATGAACACAACAGCCATCCCAAAAGGAATACATACTGATACCGCAACCTTTGGTGAAGGATGTTTTTGGTGTACAGAAGCATTTTTTCAACGCCTAAAAGGGGTGTATAAAGTGATAAGTGGTTATGGCGGCGGACATGTTGTGAACCCTAGCTATGAGGAAGTATGTGATAAAAAAACCGGACATGTTGAACTTTGTCAGATTATTTATGACCCAAAACAAATCAGTTATGATGAACTTTTAGAAGTGTTTTGGAAAACGCATGACCCTACCACAATCGACCGTCAGGGAAATGACGAAGGTCCTCAATACAGATCTGTAATCTTTTATAATAATGAAGCAGAAAAAGCAAAAGCCTTACAGTATAAATTAGAATTGGATAAGTCGGGCGCATGGCCGCATCCAATTGTTACAGCTATTGAACCATTTAAAAACTTCTATCCTGCAGAGAATTATCATCAAAATTATTATAACGACAATCAAAATCAAGGATATTGCCGTTTTGTAATACAACCTAAGCTTGAAAAATTTGAAAAAGTATTTAAAAATAAGCTGAATAAAAATTAATCAATTATTACATAGTTCTGTATTAGACTGATCGTTGTAACTTAACTTTATTGGATGCAAGTGAAAATCTTAATGTTATGTTTTTTATTTTTTCTAGGTAGTGTACATGCAAATGCGCAAAAAGCTGAGAAAAAATTTACAAGAGCAGATACACTTAGAGGCAGTATTGGTGAGGGAAGATCATGGTGGAATATCACCTATTATGATTTGCATGTTACGCCCAATATCATGGATAAAACAATTGTGGGATTTGTTGACATTAGCTATCAAGTTTTGAACAAAGGAAAGACGATGCAAATCGATTTGCAGCAACCTCTTGAAATAGATAGTGCCATTGATTTTCATAAAAACACACTACACACTTTAAATTTTGAAAGAGACGGTAATGTGTATTGGATTCATTTTCCAAAAAATACAAAGATTGGCGAAGAAAGAACCATCAGACTTTATTATAAAGGTATCCCTCATGAAGCCAAAAACCCTCCCTGGGATGGTGGCGTTACATGGAGCAAGGATAGTTTAGGAAATGCTTTTATCAGTACCAGTTGTCAGGGCCTGGGTGCAAGCATTTGGTGGCCTTGTAAAGATCATCAGAGCGATGAGCCAGAAAAAGGCGCCAGGATTTCCATTACAACTCCCGATACGTTAATGGATGTTTCCAATGGTCAACTATCCAAAGTAATTGACTTGCCTGATACCCATCAAAAAACATGGGTTTGGGAAGTCAAAAACCCCATCAACAATTACAGTCTTTCTATGAATATTGCTAAATATGTATCATTTGCTGATACTATTCATGGAGAGGGAGGAATACTACCCTTAAATTTTTATGTTTTACCCTATCATTTAGCAAATGCAAAAAATCAATTTCTTCAAGCTAAGTCAATGTTACATTGTTTTGAATTCTGGCTCGGAAAATATCCATTTTACGAAGATGGATATAAATTGATAGAAGTACCCTATTTGGGAATGGAACATCAAAGTGCTGTTACCTATGGCAATAAATTCAAAAATGGATATTTAGGAAGAGATTTATCGGGTACGGGATGGGGATTAAATTGGGATTTTATAATTGTACATGAAAGTGGTCATGAATGGTTTGGCAATAACATCACTAGTAATGATATAGCAGATATGTGGGTGCATGAGGGATTTACCAACTTTACTGAAACTTTATATACGCAATGGCTAAATGGCAAACAGGCAGGCCTTGAATATAATTATGGAATTCGTAAGAACATCAATAACCGAACTCCAATTATTGGTAAATATGGGGTAAATGCCGAAGGGGGCAATGATATGTATTATAAAGGTTCCAATATGATACAGACCATCCGAAATAGTATAGATGATGATAGTTTATTCCGAAAAACCTTAAGAAGTATGCAGGAAGAATTTTATCATAAAATAGTTACTTCACCAGAGATCGAAAATTTCATTAGTCAGAAAACCGGATTTGATTACTCTCATGTATTTGATCAATATTTAAGAAATATAAACATCCCGATTTTAGAATTATCCTATCAAAAAGAAAAGAAAAAATTATTCTTCAGATGGGCAAATTGCATTGAAGGATTTGACCTGCCAATCACATTAAGAACTGACAAAGACAGAAAAAAAATATTGCCTAAAAAAGACAGTTGGAATTCAATAGATATAACCAGGGAAGAAGAAGGATTCTTTAATCCAGCTGCGATAGAATTAAAATATTATATCAAAGTGAGAGAGTTATCTAGTACAGATTCATTTTAGATCCACATTATGGGTAGTATCCGAAAACAAACGATTATTTCCAGTTTACTGGTGTATTTCGGATTTTTTATTGGAGCCATCAATATCTTTTTTTACACAAAAATTGGAAATCAACACGGTGCATTTACTGCTGAACAATTTGGATTAACGCGTATTTTTTTTGATTATGCTCAAAACATGTATGCCTTCAGTAGTTTAGGTATTATTCCTATTATATATAAATTCTACCCTTATTACAAAGATAATTTAGCAGATCATGAAATCGACCTGATGAGTTGGGCCATGGTTACCGCTTTGTTTGGATTTATTTTGATTCTGATTGCCGGGTATTATTTTGAGCCATTATTTGTGAAGCAGTTCTCGGTAAGATCTAAATTAATTGTAGATTATTATTATTGGATGTTTCCCTTTGCTATGGGAATGTTGTTTTTTTCCGTTATTGAAGGATTCTGTTGGGGGATACAGAAAACTGTGATTTCTAACTTTTTAAAAGAAACAGGTTTAAGAATTTTCACTTTAATTCTGATACTCTTATTTTATTTTAAGTTCATTTCTTTCGATTCTTTCATTAAAATTTTCGCATTTCTATATCTGGCTATCTTCATAATTCTAGCAACTTATTTGTACAGAACTAAACGTATTCACTTTCCATTTACAATAAGTCGTGTTACTAAAAAATTTAAAAAGAAAATTTTAGGAATGCAGGCATTAATATTTGGTGGAACTCTTATAGCATCAGTTGCAGCAACTGTAGACAGTTTTATCATCGCTAAGTTCATGGGCTTAGGCGTGGTGGCAGTTTTTGGCTTGGCACAATATGCAGCCAATCTTGTTCAAGTTCCACAAAGGAGTATACAATCCATATCTGCAGGTGTTTTATCAAGGGCCTGGAAGGATAAGAATTTGGTTGAAATAGAAAGAATCTATCAGCGTTCTTGTATCAATCTATTGTTAATAGCTCTTTTTATATTTGGTAACCTCTGGCTTAATGCTTATCAAGGAATACAGGTTTTGCATATTCAAAAAGAATATGAAGGAGGTATGGCAGTCATATTTATTTTAGGGATGGTTAGGATCATTGATGCAGGAACTGGATTGAACAATATGGTGATCAACACCTCGACCTATTGGAGATTTGATTTTTATAGCGGTGTTATTTTACTAGGTCTACGATTACCATTAACTTATTTTCTGATCAAAAACTATGGCATTATAGGTTCAGCAATAGCAGAATTAGTTGCTTATGGATTATACAATTTTATTCGATTTGAATTTCTTAGAAGGAAATTTAAGATGCAGCCATTTAATTCCAAGACCGTTTATGCTTTTGTATTAGCTGTTGGATTTTATGGTTTAAGTTATTTTCTATTCAATCATATTGCTGGCTGGCAGGGGATTATTTTAAGAACTATCACATTTTCTACACTCTTTGGCTGTAGTATTTTTTATTGGAATATCTCACCAGATGCCAGACAACTTCTAGAAGTATTTAAAGGTAAAATTAAAAACTAATTTTTTAATTTTTATTGATTCTCCCGCCGCCTCTAAATTTTGGTTGCCAATATTTGTCATTCAGGTCACTGATCATCACTCCCCCACTTGTTGCTGCGTGTGCAAATTTATTATTTTGAAGATATACACCAACATGGGTAATGCTCCTGCTTCTTCGCCCACTTGTATGAAAGAAAACAAGGTCACCTTCCTGTAATTGCCCATCTTCCAGATTTTGAGAGGCATTGTATTGTTCCTGAGCTGTTCGTGGGAGATTCGTATTGAATACATCTCTAAAAAGTATCTGAGTAAACGCCGAACAGTCTAAACAATTTTCAGTAGTTCCCCCTAAACAATACTTGGTTCCCCACCATCTATCAATTTCATCCAACAAACTAATATTACTTAATCTGTCAACCGGAACACCGATAATCACAGACTCCTTCAATTGGAGATAAC
>CANBQT010000085.1 GCA_947371755.1 Chitinophagaceae bacterium | reverse complement strand
AATGATGACTTGTATTTGCCTTAAGAGTATGTATTCATTAGTTGTTTAAATGGCACACGGATAACGCGGATAGAACTGATTTAAACAGATCTAATCCTCGATAATCTGCTAAATCTGCGTTATCTGTGTGCTATTGTTTTAACTGCTAGCTTAAACTGATGGACTTAAACTTTGATAAATAATCTTTGCTTTGCTTAATCGCTTCAAAAGGACTAATCGAAGTTGTATCTAATTCCATCACCATCCATTGTACATTGTCTGAACAAGCATTAACGATAGCTGGAATATCCAGTGCACCCTGTCCAATAGGACTCATCGGATCTGGATGATCCTGAATTAATTTTTCACTAAAAACTGCTGGTCCATCTTTAATATGAATGAAACGAATTCTTTTATTCAATTTTTTCAGAATGCTGGCAGGGTCTTGTCCGGCCACTTTTACCCAATAGATATCTGTTTCAAAAAAGATCTGATCATTTAATTCCTGATGCAGTATTTCGTACACATGTTTTCCTCCCACTATATTTCTGTATTCCCACCAATGATTATGTAAGCCAAAGTGCAATCCATTGTCTTGTGCTAATTTATTACTCTCATGATATATTTTAATCAGCTCCCTGGTACCTTCTAATGAACTATAACGTTTATCCTCGGGCCAGCCATGCCAGATCAGGGTATCACAATTATAAGCTTTTGCATCTTTTACCAGTTTAGCGATATTGTCTTTTGTAGGGATGTCTACATGGCAAGAAGAAACTTTGAGGTTATATTCTTTTAATGCATCGGCTGCAGTTTGCGCACTAATATTTTTTGGCCAGAAAGCTGTTTCTACATGTTTAATACCCAGATCAGCAATACGTTTTAAGCTGCCTTTAAAATCTTTGGCTATATCATCTCTGAAAGTATACAATTGCACGGCTAAACGATGGGCAGACTTGGTATCCTTTCTAAGAAAAAAATCAGGCACAGAAGAAGCAAAAACTCCCATCGATGCTAATTGAATAAATTCTCTTCTATTTGTCATACCAGTAATTTTTAAATTTTTGCTTTTTTAAATTCTTCAATGGCGTGGTTCACTGCTCTCGCGGTAAGTGCCATAAAAGTAAGAGATGGGTTTTGAACACCGGTAGAAGTCATGCAGGCACCATCCGTTACAAATACATTTTTGCAATGGTGTAAGGCATTCCATTGATTCAATAATGATGTGGCAGGATCCTTACCCATTCTAACGCCTCCTACTTCATGGATATCCAGTCCGGGTGCTTGCTTGGTGTCGATCGTTTTAATATTAGTGCATCCTGCAGCAGCAAGCATTTCAGTACCGGTTGTAAAAAAGTCTTGCAATAACTTTTCATCGTTCTCGTCATAGCCAACAGAAGTAATCAGCAATGGCATTCCCCATTTATCTTTTTTGTCTTTACTAAGCCTTACATGATTCGATTCTTTTGGAATAGTTTCTCCCTGCATCGACATAGTTATTTTCCAGTTACCAGGTTCAGTAATCGCATCTTTGAATTCACTGCCAATTCCTTCAGCATTCATTCCTTTCGGACGAGTGGCATCAAAAAATAGCATGTATCCGCGAAGAAAATCTGTTTCCCCTTTTTTAATATTCCTGAAATTGGGGATCATCGGTTGTGTAGGCCTTCTGCCATAATAATATTGATCAAGAGGCCCATCAAAATCGGCCGAAATATTACCGCGGTAATTTTGGAAAGCAACATATTTACCTAATAGTCCATTATCATTACCAAGTCCGTTTGGAAACCTCGAAGAGGTAGAATTTAGTAAGATCAGATTGGTATTGAGGCAGGCGGCGTTAATAAAGATCAGGTCTGCATAGAACTCCTGTTCCTGCATGGTTTCGGCATCAATCACACGCACCCCTGTGGCTTTTCCAAGTTTCTCGTCATAGATCACAGAGTGCACTACAGAATGAGGGCGAAGCGTGAGGTTACCTGTTTTAGTAGCCCAGGGAATGGTAGAAGAATTGGAGCTGAAATAGCCGCCGAATGGGCAGCCTCTTTCGCATTGGTTACGGGCCTGGCATTGTCCGCGTCCTTGTTCTAAATGAATGGGATTGGGTTTAGTTAGGTGCGCACATCTTCCCTGCACTACTTTTCTATCTGGAAATTTTGCCATGATCCGGCCAGCAATATCTTTTTCGGTGCAGTTCATTTCCCAGGGCGGAAGAAATTCTCCGTCGGGAAGAAGATCCAGTCCATCATGATTGCCACTGATGCCAACAAACTTTTCAACGTAAGAATACCAGGGTGCTAAATCCGGATAACGAATGGGCCAGTCAACCGCATAACCATCTCTGGCGGGTCCTTCAAAATCGTGCTGGCTCCAGCGTTGTGTTTGTCGCCACCATAATAATGATTTGCCACCTACCTGGTAGCCACGAATCCAGTCGAACGGTTTTTCCTGTTCATAAGGATGTTCCGTATCCTTTACAAAAAATTGTGCGGTAGATTCATCAAAAGCATAGCATCGTGAAACAACGGGATTATCTTTTGTAATAGAAAGGGGTAATTGCAAATGGTGATCAAATTCCCAGGGTCCCTTCAATGCGGTGGGATAGTCTTTGAGGTGTTCAACATTTCTTCCTCTTTCTAATACTAATGTTTTTAAGCCTTTTTCACAAAGCTCTTTTGCAGCCCAGCCGCCGCTGATGCCAGATCCTACTACGATCGCATCGTAACCATTCTTTCCTTTAGCTTGACTGTTTAACTGAGGTGCATTTTTTGGAATGTCTGATCCCATATCGCAAGATTGTGTGGTAAACTATTAGTGATATTACCAATAATTTTACAATCGCTGCAATAATTTCCCGGGTAATGTGATAATTCCTTTCAATAATCCAAACACCCCATCCACTGCAATACCCAGGAGTCGAAATGGAATGGAAATGATCCAAAAAATCGGATACAAAACGATTGCCAAGATTGCCAGGGGCCAGCAGAGTATAAAGAGTATGATCCAGAATAAAAATGTAAGCATGTTGTAATTTACTTCATGCACTATGGCAGATCATAGTGATTCTTTATAAACGGCAAGCAGGTATGGTTAGTGGAAATATTTAATTAGAGTGAGGATGATTTTTTATAAAACCGCCTGATGGTACTGATCAGGATCATGCCGGTAATGGCACCAACAAATGCAATGCCCATATCTTTTTGCGCATCCCAGATATCACCCTGGGTAGATGCCAGGTCTAAAATACAAAAAGTCTACCACCCTTAACGATTTATACCCCCCGGTTTAAAATATCTTAGGTGATAGACTTTTTTAATATTGCAACAACAGTTGCTTGCTATCTGATGGCAAGGTGTTGAATTTTTCTATGCGAAACAACTGCGAGAAGTCGCAGTTTATTAAGGAAGTATATGATTCTCGTAAGCGAATCTAATGAGATGCGCTAAACTTTTTACATCAAATCTTTTATAGAGAGGAAGTATTCTTTTTTCGATTGCCGATTGTGTTACATTAAATTGATCAGCGATCTCTTTATAGGAGTAACCTTTGCTCACTAATTCCAGTGCTTCTTTTTCCTTGGTAGAGATGGCACAGTATTGAAATAAAACTTTATTCAATACATCTTCAAATTCATTTTTATCTGGTCCATAAGCGGCATAGCGCATCACTTTACCAAATTTGATACTGCGATTAATTTGAGAGCGACCGATGATCTCTGTAATTTGTCCGTTTTCGGAACTAAATACGCCCACTCTGGAAATCAAGGGCACTTGTGTGCCGTTTTTATGCAGTTTTTTTAGTTCAATGGTAAAACTATATTTCTCCAGGTCTACTGTTTTAGATTGGATAAACATCAGGGCTTTATCGTTCAATTCGTTGGAAAAGGCTGCAAATTCAGGAGTGGTAATACTGGTGATGGCAAGCATATTGATCTCGTCATCCCGATATCCCAATAGTTCTTCCCATCCACTGGCATAGATCATCTTATGTAGCTTAAAAGAGTAGATATATACTGCTTCCTCGGGGAATTGCGGGATGGTATTTTTAAAATGTTGTGCTTCTTTACTTTGTAAATCGGCTGGTACATCTGTGATATAAGACTTAGCGTATTCACCGTAAGTCAGTTTTGAATCCATAGTGGGGGCATTTGTAAGCGAAAACTAAACTAAAATGATCAATCAAATTCAAAATTTTCGAGCGAGTGAATAGAATTTGTACTCATCTAGTTTTGTGTTTTCTGGGTTTGTAATGAAATAAGAATTGTCTTTTTTAATAAAATAGCCAGCTGACTGATTAAAATAATAAAAACGATAACAGCAGGAATAATTTTATCAAATCGAATAAGATTCAAGGCTAGTTTCCAGTTGATATGAAATCCACCTTTAATGAAGAAATCACTTTTTCTTATAAAAATGTAGCAACTCGGCAAACACATGATCAAACCGATACAGATTAATGGAACAATGTATGGCTGATAAAAAACCTGTTTATCCTTTAAAATAAATAGCATAGCAATGATGGGTAGCGCAAAAGTGAATTGATATTCCCATACTATGTTATAGCAAATCAAATAGGAGAAAGTAAATATCATGATCATGGCTAAAATTGCTTCTAATCTTAGCTTTTTGTCTTTTATCAAGAAAATTAAAAACGACAATATCAAACTTATATAAAGAGGTATTTTATAAATAAAGGCTGGTGCATCATAACCCAGCATTGTATGAATAAATGCTGGCAAAGAAAAAACATCTACATGATTTAACTTATTGTCAGAAAGAATTAGAATATTAAACCAATGAATACTATTATCCTTCATGTATTCATTGACCACAAAATTGTTTTTGAAAATATTCATATTTTCTTTGACAAAATCAAGGTGTGTGGCCAGATAGAATATTTTATTAAACCCTATGCCCTGTGGGTTTAATACCGGCACGGCTATAAATAAAAAGGATACAACAGCGTATATTAAAATGCTTTTGAGTGTTAAAGACCTCGTCATTTTTTCAATGAGTAGCATCGGAAGCAATAACAAAATGATGGGCTTACTAAAAAATGAAATCAAAAGTCCTATAAAAATATATCGCTTGGCTGATTTTATTTTTGCTTCATCTAGTTGATAGGTCAGGTCGTAGATGCCAACCATTATTAAAGCGATACTCAAAATCACATGTGCCTGCGAATTTCCTCCGTGTAACATTACAAAGGTTGGAATGGAGCACATGAGTATCAGGAAAATAATATTTTTATATAAAAATGATTGTACTCTTTTTTGTATCAGGTAAAAGCAAATACCCATTAAGAAATAGGAATAAATAATAAATAGGGTATAGCTGGTCCATGGCGAAAACATTGCAAACCACGATCCTACAAACACAGCAAAAGCAGGATGGTTTACATACCAGGTAGTATAGGGCCCATACTGGTTTCCACCCCAGGTATCATAGGGGCTTTTGCCGTCTAACAGATTCAGATATGCTCTTGGTATTTGAAAATAATCCATGCCATGGGTGTGGAAAGTGTCTGAGCCATAAAAGAATATATCAAACCATCCAAAATACATGGAAAGTATACATACACTTGTAATGAATGCTGTAATGGAAAGGATAAGATAATTCAGTTTCGTTTTTGGCATGAATCTGGTTTAATACAAATCAACGAGTTACTATGATAGTGCTAATCAATCAATGGCTATTGATTCTTTTTTCATCGATAGCCCATTGCAGGTTATTTTTTGCTAATTGATCTTCGGGTATTTCTTTCAATACTTTATTAAATTGGTCAATCGCAAGATCATATTTTTTGAATTTCATGTAATTAATTCCAAGATTATTTATAAGTTGAAGATTGCCCGGATATTTTTTTAAACCAGTAGTGAGGGTCTCATACACTTTTGAAATGTTATTTAAATAGTCGTAGTTTAATCCTAATTGAACATAGTAGGTAGCATCTCTATCATTGATATTAATTTTTTCTAAACGATCTATTTCTGTTTCACACTTTTTTATTTCTTCTAAACCCCAATTAAGATTATTTTTTGCTAATTGAAAACTGGAATCAATTTGAATGGCTTTCTTGCAAGCCTCAATGGCAATGTCATACCTTTTTAAAGTAATATTTATAGAACCTAGATTGTTATAAAGAATGGCATTGGTTGAATCTCTGAGCAATAGTTTTCTAATTAATGCATCAGCTCCCAATGGGTTTCCATTATTAATATAAAACATGGATAATTGAATGCCATTTTCGATACTAGAGTCTTCTTTAAATTTTGCCTCCCAATCGATGGATGGTTGCGTTACTACATTATCTACCTGTTTTTTGTTTCCGTTATGATAGATCAAATATATAATTGGGAAAGCCGCGATTAAACCTAATGCGATAAATATATATATTCTTATCCCTTTAAAGTCGGTCGACATTGTACAAGATTTATTTTAAGGTAAAGATAATAGATTAAAAAATTGCATCATGCATCTTAAATGTTTCTGAACCAACCATGTCTGGCAGAATTTATTCAATTGAATGATGAATTTGTAGAAGATCAGGGTTGCCTATATGGTACTACACTATTGGATTCAATAAAGGCAAGAGTGTATCTTGCTTAGAAGGATTATGCTATATTTATAATATCAAATGTTGAAATCATGAGAAAAGTAATGGTATTTTTATTGATTCTTGTTGCTTTAAAATCGTTGCAGGCACAACAATTAAATACCACCATTCATAAGCCCATCTCAATATATCCGGATACCCAAATTGTTATCAACGCTATTCCGATTTCTAAATAATTAGCTATGAAATTGCGAGGAATGAAATATGCCTTGGTTTATACAACGCCAATAGTGGTAATACTATCCATCTTATCCGGAAATTATTGGTCCTATTCTGCTGTAATATTATTATTTGTGATCATCCCTTTTCTTGAACTTTTCACGAAAGGATCTGCAAAGAATCTCGATAAAATAGAAGAAGCTATTGCAAAGGAAGACAAAATATACGACTGGTTGATTTATGGATTGGTACCCTTTCAATATATTATTTTGATTATTTTTTTATTTCAAGTAAGCAATGAGCATTTGCCCTTGTATTATAAAATTGGCGCAACCATTGCTTATGGAATGGCATGTGGTATTGTAGGGATTAATGCAGCCCACGAACTGGGCCATAGGGTAACCTGGTATGAGCAGCTTTTTAGTAAAATGTTGTTGCTGACAACTCTTTATATGCATTTTTTCATTGAACATAATCGTGGTCATCACAAGAATGTTTCCACCGATGATGATCCCGCTTCAAGCAGGTTAGGGGAAACCGTTTATGCTTTTTATGTTCGCACCATTTGGGGAAGTTGGATCTCGGCCTGGCATTTGGAAACAGAAAAATTAAAACGAAAGAATACAGCAGTGCTGAGTTATAAAAATGAAATGTTGTTATACCAAATTGTTCAGTTGCTTTTATTAATAGGGATTGGTCTTTTTTTTGGAGTCAAAACCCTCTTGCTTTTTATGTTGGGATCTGTGATTGGCATTTTGTTATTAGAGACTGTTAATTACATCGAGCATTATGGATTGCGCAGAAAAAAGAATGGCGACAAATATGAAAGAACGATGCCCATTCACTCCTGGAACTCCAATCATCCCGTAGGAAGGTTGATCTTATTAGAACTATCAAGGCATTCGGACCATCATTATATGGCGAGTAGAAAGTATCAAATTTTACGCCATTTTGATGAGAGCCCACAAATGCCCACAGGTTATCCGGGGATGTTGTTGCTGGCACTATTCCCTGCATTATGGTTCAAGATCATGCATAGAAGAATTGATGTGTATAGGCAAACTCAAAAGGGCACTGAACTTGCCTAGATGAATCACTTATTTATAATCAATGACCGATCATCAAAGTGATTACCAGTATCCATAAAACTTTTTTCTTCGGATGAGATTTTACAAGTTGCCTGTTTGAACTGTTCTTAATATCCAGCACGAGGTTTTTGTGTTTGTGTAATTATGTTTCCATCCTTCTTTAATTCCACATTAATCTCGGTTGTAAGATTGTATTGTTGAATTAATACTTGAGGAAAACGGATCCCCGTGCAGTTACCAATATCTATTCTTTTCAACCCATTAATTAGTATTGATAATCAGTTAGTTAATTCAGAATTTGTGTAGGGAACTGTGTAGCAGAATGCTGTATTACTGCACATACTGCTGCACAATTTTGTGAAATAATTGGACTAAAATCTTTTTTAAATTAAGTTTACTAATAGAAAACTATTGGTACATTTGTTCTGTGTTTAATATCATCACAAGAAGAACTCTGTTGGAATACTGTAAGAAATATCCAATTGCGGCAACAGCTCTTTTTGAATGGTATCATGAACTTATTTTAACAGGATACAAGAATTTCAATGAACTTAAATCGGACTTTCCGAATGCAAGTCTTGTAGGAGATGATCGAGTGGTATTTAATATCATGGGTAATAAGTTCAGACTAATTGTTAGAATTATTTTTGAATTTAAATCAGTACAAATAAAGTGGTTTGGAACACATGCTGAATATGATAAGATGAATGTGGAAACCGTTCAGTACAAAAAGAAATAACTATGGAACTCAAATTGATCAAGACGAAGAAACAATATGATGCCTATTTGGATTGGGTGGATGCCATGTTTGATAAGAAAGTAAAACCCAATACCCCAGATGGAAACAAAGTAGAGGTTGCACTTTTATTGATCAAACAATATGAGGATGCAAAATATCACATTCCAATGCCAGACCCTATTGATGCTATTCGTGTAAGAATGGATGAAATTGGATTAAAGAACAAAGACCTAGTTGGTAAGTTCGGAAGTAAAGGATATGTATCTGCATTATTGAATAAGAAGAAACCCCTCACATTAGAGTTAGCTAAACTCTTTCATCAGGAATTGAATATTTCTGCGGAGGTTTTATTGTCTTAAATCTTTGTGTTATGAGTAAAAAATTATCTATTCTGTTGGTTTGTTTGTGTGGTACCATTGCCACGGTCCTTGCTTTTATCAGTCAACATCACTTGTGGTTACTAGTTTTGAGTTTCCTGTTCAGTATAGTTGGATTGTTG
>CANBQT010000084.1 GCA_947371755.1 Chitinophagaceae bacterium | reverse complement strand
AATCTGCTTCATCATTTGAATATGCAGCTATACCAATATTTAAATTAATGTCCCTTTTTCTTGCTTTATTTAGAATTTTAAAAATCGAGGGATCCGGTTCTATATTAACCCCCTTATACCCTTGCTCATAAAATTTATATGTATTATTAAACTTACTAGGATGATTTGCGCCTATATCCAAGTATGAAAAATTTTTTATCCTTTTAGCATCAATAAGAAAATTGATAATAATATCTTCTCCAGTTTGAGCGTAACTAATTTCGAAATATTTTCCAGTTATTTTTGTGTATATACGTTTTAAAAATGACAATTTTATCATTAGTATTTATTAATAAATTGAGTAAATATTTTTGCTCATTTTAGTTTGAAATTTCATTAATGTTACATTGCACAAAAAAATTCGAATCATGCTTTTTAGATGTCGCCAATTTGTATTTTATGTTTTGTATTTAATATAACAAAACCTCTATGCTCTATATTATATGGTAAAATTCCGCTTGTTATTTTTTGTTCAGTTACAGTAAATGGGATCAAAGATTCATTGCCATGTTTTGTCACAAGTCCTTCATAATATAACCCAAAATAATAATCTCCTTCAATAAGTGATAAAGATTCAATTTCAATTTTTATTGTAACTAATTTATCTTTTGTAATAATTCTATCAAAACAACAATCACGTAAATCAATTAATGAAATTCTTTGACCAATATCATTTGCAATAAAAACAGCAAAGGCCTTAATTGTATCATCATGTAAAGGCTTCAATTCAATTATAATAGTATTAGGCTTTAATGCTTGTACTTCATAGCTAAAAAAATCAAATTTTTCAATGACAAAAACATTTCCAAAATTTATTCTAATATTATTTTTTACGCCATTACTTTTATAACTTTTCTGGTATGATTTTAGAACATCAAATGTATTTCCTTGATTAATCAAATTTCCTTGCTTTAAGTAAATGGCTTTATTACAAAAGGAATTTACCGCAGTTAGATTATGACTTACAAAGAGAACTGTCCTACCTTCACTTTTGCTAACATCTTCCATCTTTCCTAAACATTTTTTTTGAAATTGTGCATCACCAACTGCCAGCACTTCATCAACAATTAAGATCTCTGGTTCCAAATGAGCTGCTACTGCAAAAGCCAAACGTACATACATTCCGCTGCTGTAGCGTTTAACTGGTGTATCAAGAAATTTTTCAACTTCTGCAAAATCGACAATCTCATCAAACTTGAGCCTAATTTCTGCTCGACTCATTCCCAAAATGGCTCCGTTTAAATAAATATTTTCTCGGCCTGTTAATTCGGGGTGAAAGCCTGTACCTACTTCTAATAAACTGGCAACACGGCCTTTGATTCTGATTTCACCTTTGGTAGGTTCTGTGATCCGACTCAGTATTTTTAATAAGGTAGATTTACCAGCTCCATTTCTTCCAATAATACCCACACGATCGCCTTGTTGAATATCAAAACTCAGATCTTTTAAAGCCCAGAATTCTTCAGTTGTTGCCTTTTTGAATTCATTATCAACTCTCAAGTTTTTAGGGAAACTGAAGAACTTTTTTGCTTGATTAGTGATCACATCTCTTAAAGCTGTATAATTTTCTTTCTGTCCCTCATGAGAAATGAGATATGATTTACCCAAATCCCGAACCTTTATAATTGCATCACTCATAATTGCTAAATATTATCTGCAAAAGTTCTTTCCATTTTTCTAAAATAGGCCACCCCAAGCCATAAAAATAATAGGGTGATGATTATGGCTTGCATAAAACTGATGATTTGAAAAGGCTCTCCCAATAAACACCACCTGAAACCATCGATCACACCAACCATAGGATTCAAGCCAAACCAAAAACTATATTTTTTATCAATCACAGAACTACTAAAACCTACAGGAGTTACATATAAACCAAACTGTACAATAAAAGGAATGATGTATCTGAAATCGCGGTATTTCACATTGACGGCTGTTAGGTATAAGCCAATACCAAATGCACAGAAAAATGCAATGAGGATAAATAATGGTAGCAATAAAATTTGAAGTGGTGGCAGGAATCGATACCAGATAAACATCACCAATAAGATAATAAATGAAATAGCAAAATCAACCAAGCCTGTGATCACTGAACTTGCTGGAATGATCATTCTTGGAAAATATACTTTCGAGATCAGATTAGCATTGCCAATTAAACTGTTACTAGCTTCACTTAATGCATTACTAAAAAATTGCCAGGGCAACATACCCGCATATACCATTAAGGCATAAGGCGCCAAACCCGGAACAGGTAGTTTAGCTACTTTACTAAAGATGATGGTGAAAATAATGGTGGTTAAAACAGGGCGTATGATGCTCCAAGCAGCACCAATCACCGTTTGCTTGTAGCGCACTTTTATATCTCGCCAACTGAGTATATAGAAAAGCTCACGATACCGCCAAAGATCAGCCCAATAATTTTTTTCTGTTCTGCCTGCAGTTATAATAATCTCTTCTTGCATTTTTTGTATTTCCTACTCTGATTTTTTTCTACTAATTCGATGATAACTGATTAAAATAAATACATAATAACAAAAACCCATGATCCATTTATACATTCGATAACTATCCAATAAAACAGGTCTTAAACTATAGGTGTTTGCAAATTCTTCTCCTCTGATCAATTTTAAAGTTTGGTAGGATAGATTTCCCAATACGGGTACTTTGCTCCAATTGGTATATCTAATACCTTCATATTTATAGTTGTATTTATAGTTAATATTATTGGGGATTTGCTTTTTATAATATTCCCAATTTTGATGTACTTCCTCAAAACTCGCCCAAACTCCCTGCGGATTCGTATAAACCAATAAAAATGACGGATCCAAAACCACCCATTTCTGCAAACTAGGCAGGTAGGCCTCCAATAAAATATGTCCCCCATATTCCCCGTCAACTAGCATCTGACCAATTCTGGTTGTGTACCCTGCTGTTTTTAATGACCTAGCCAATACTTTCGAAAAACCACCACAGGCACCGGCACCATACATCAGATCGGCATCCACCGAATGAATCAGTTTTGCTTTGAAGGATAATTCTTCGGATCCCATAAAAATATCACTTCGGTCGTGCATCATTTTATTGATCAATACCATGATCTGTTTTACAAAAACAGTATCGTGCTGTCCCTTTGTTTGAATTCTGGCTACTCGTACTATATTTTGAAACAATACCGATTCCTGATTCGATTCTACCGTTAAACTCACAAGCCCCAATATAAAACATAAGTGAATAATCATTTGCCGGGGACTATGATATACATACAATAAGTAAGATTTCAACTTTAACATAGATTCAATGCTTAGGGGGGGCTAGATAATGAACAATTAATTATAAACGAGCATCTGTATCTGCCCGATTACACATGCCTTTAAGATCATACAAAACTGCATGACCATCTTTTTTTAAATAGTTTATTTTTATTTCTTTAAAAATAGTATGCGCTACCGCCAACACAATACCATCATACTTTTTTTCAATTTTTGGAATGAGGCTTTGCTGGTAACGTTCCAGTAAAGATTTTTCATCAGCAATTGGATCATACACATCTACTTCCAAACCAAAGTCTTTCAATTCTTTTACAATGTCTACCACTTTGGTGTTTCGGATATCCGGGCAGTTTTCTTTGAAGGTTACTCCCAGTATCAAAACGTTACTGCCAGCAACTTGTTTGTTTTTTTGAATGAGAAGTTTCACTAATTTATTTGCTACAAATACTCCCATATTGTCGTTCACCTGCCGGCCACTTAAAATTACTTGCGGATGATAGCCTAAAGATTTTGCCTTATGTGCTAAATAATATGGGTCTACTCCAATACAATGCCCCCCCACCAAACCTGGTTTGAAGGGTAAAAAATTCCATTTGGTTCCTGCAGCTTCTAATACATCCTGTGTATCAATTCCCATCCGGTCAAAGATCAATGCCAGCTCATTTACAAAACTAATATTCACATCTCTCTGTGCATTCTCGATGGCTTTTGCTGCTTCTGCTACTTTAATACTGGGTGCTAAATAAGTGCCTCCTTCAATAATAGAAGCATACAATTCATTTACTTTTTTCGCAATTTCAAAAGTTGATCCAGAGGTAATTTTTTTAATCTTCGTAAGTGTATTGATTTTATCCCCAGGATTAATTCGCTCCGGAGAATAGCCACAGAAAAAGTCGATATTAAAAGCTAAGCCCGATTGCTTTTCTAAAACAGGCACACAATCTTCTTCGGTACATCCTGGATACACAGTAGACTCATAAATCACCAGATCATTGGGTTTTAAAAAATCACCAATTAATTTGCTGGCTGCTAATAAGGGACTCAGATCCGGGGCTTTAAATGCATCGATGGGTGTGGGAACTGTTACGATATAAATATTGCAATCTTCCAAAGAAGTATTATCACTTGTTAACGTTAGATTTTTGTTGGCTTCCAACAAGTCTAGATCTGCTTCGCCTGTGTAATCAACTCCTTCTTCTAAATCTGCAATGCGTTTTTGGTTGATGTCAAATCCAACCACTTGATACTTTTCTGAAAATGCAAGAGCCAAAGGAAGGCCTACATAACCCAAGCCTATAACTGCTATTTTTATTTCGCTTTTTAAACTAGTCATTGAATTTATTTAAAACAATCGTAGCAGAAATATGCTCTAAACAGAAATTATTTTCACATTGTTTATTTGTCAAACAAATTGAACAAGGTATATTTTGAGATCTAAAAACAGTTGCCTTATCCAATGAAGGGAACCATCTACCTGGAAAATCTTTGCAGCTAAAAAAAGCATTGATTCTTGTACCTACCGCATTGGCCAAATGCATTGAACCTGTATCATTTGTATAAATACAATTGGCCAATGAAATAAGATATGCAGATTGACCAATATTTGTTGAACCACACATATTTAAAACATATTCAGGTAACACATACCCCTCTAAAATATCTTTATCTGCCTCTCCACCAACTATTAAAGTTTGCAAACCATGATTTAAAAATTCACTCTTGGAAATTTCAAGAAAGTTTTTAAAACTCCATCTATTTTTCAAATCATTTGATCCAATGATTATGATATTGAAGGGTGCTTTGATATTATTATTCTTTATTAGATTCTCTACTTTTATTTTATCACTTGGTGTTATATTTAACTCAATTTCCTCTTTAATCTTATTTGGGCAATTTCTGTCAATTATTTGATTTAAAATAGCCGATTCGGTTTTATATAGAACAGATCTTTCGATACTCTTATTTAAAAAGAATGGAACTGAAACCTGCCAACCAAATCCATGTTTAATTTGACAAACGAATCTAAAATAAAAAATATTTTTTAAATTTTTAAATAACGATATAGAAGGTTGAGGCAATTCAATGATTAGATCAAAATTTTTTTTTATTGCAGGTGAAAAGCTAAAAATATTCCTGCCTGTATAATCAATAATTGCATCGTATAAGTTTCTACCAGCTACAAGGTCAAATGTCACATACCCTTTTTTTTCTGCAGCCGTCAATACTGTGAGCTTTGCATTTGGATACAATACCCTGATTTTTTTAATAGCAGATAAAGCAGCAACAATATCCCCCATCGAACCTGTTCTATAAATTAGGATGTTTTTAAAGTTTTCATCCTTAAAAGATTTAAATACTAGTCTACTAATAAATAACAGAGAATAATTTATAAAATCTAAATAGCATTCAACTAAGCAAATTTTAAACCGTTCTATTAAATTCAAATCCTTATAATATCTAAAAAATCTTGACTCTTTTTTAATTACCAAATTTGAATCGAACGTATAGATTGGATAGATTTTCATTTTATTGTACTTTCTATTTTCTATAATAATTTGTCAAAAAAATTGCCCAGATTCTTGAATAAGAAAACTTCCCTTTTAAGAAGAATTCTAAATATTTAGCAGGAACAAAATTTTCATCATATAATACTTTTAGATTTTTCAACCAGGTATCAAAAGGAAAAACAAATCCCTGTTTTTTTCGGTATACAATACTTGCTGGTAAAAGATCTTTAAAAGCCTCTACGATCAAATATTTATGCCCTCCTGCAGGATACTTGATGTCTTCGGGTAATTGATGCACAAAGTTTACCAGGTCGAGATCTAAAAATGGTACCCGCAATTCTACACTATGCCACATGCTCTGCATATCGGCGTCTTTTAATAACTGCCCCAGCATATAAATATCACACTCAAAGGCTGCTACCTGATTTTTGGCTCCGGTAATCTGATCGTATTCATAAGGCATTTGATAAGTGCTCAAAATTTTCCAAACTTCCTGTTCGGTGATATGCAGGATCCTGGCCGTATCTGCAGGAGTGAATAATCCTCGATAGGTGAGGTACTCACTGGCTGCCAATTGTTTTTTAAAAAAATCAATCTTACGTTTCGGATAAGGTAGCATTCCTGCTATACCTGTTTGTAAGATCTGCAGCCTTGTTAATGTTTTTAATCGGGCAATTTTTTCAGTCCGATTAAAACTGGGATATCCTCCAAATAATTCATCAGCACCCAATCCACTCAATACCACTTTGCAACCTTTTTCTTTGGCGAATCGGCAAACAAAATAATTATTGATAGCATCCGTAGTGGGCTGATCTAAGGATGACTGAATATCATCCCATGCCCGGGCGAAATCGTTTTGGGTTACTACCAGACTATGATGATTGCTGCCGATAAGATCTACCACTGTTTGCTGGTGTGTTTTCTCAGAAAATTTCGCATCCTCAAAATCGATCGATAAAGTTTCGATGGGTTGTTGCAGATTTACTTTGTTTGCCAGTATAGACACCAGACTCGAATCAATGCCACCACTTAACAACACACCGAGTTTTACATCGGCTACTAAATGCCTTTCAACTGCTTCCCTTACAATTCTCTTTGTTTTTACTAATGCTTCTTCTTTAGTAATTGTTTGATCTATTGGTTGCAAGGAACTAAACCAGGGATGCTCCTGATATGTTTGTGTGTTTAAATCGTATAAGAGATAATGGCCTTTTTTGATGGGCCATACATTTTCTAATGTAGTAATCGGTTCAGGTAAAAAACCAAAAGTTAAAAACCATACCCGCCACTGCAGATTAGGTTCCCAGCTACTATCCACCGCCAACATTCCTTTTACTTCCGAACTAAAATAAATGTCCCCGCCGCGTTTAGCCATGTACAAGGGTTTGATGCCCATATGGTCTCTTGCTACAAATATTTTTTTCGCCACATTATCTGCCAACACAAAGGCAAACATACCCTTGAGTTTTGGAAGCAGATGGGCACCCCAGGCATCATAACCTATTAATAATACTTCTGTATCAGAAGCCGTATGAAATTGATAGCCTAATTGCTGGAGCTCTTCTTTTAGTTCACGATAGTTATAAATTTCTCCATTATAACTGATACAATAACGCCGATCGGCAGAGTGCATGGGTTGAGCTGCATGTTCGCTGGTATCGATGATGGATAGTCTTCTATGTCCTAATGCATATCCCAGACTTTCATTCACTGCATGTCCCTTTCCATCCGGACCACCATGCGCCATAGATTTTGTCATCCGCTCGATGCGATCCAATAACGTATGTGTGTTCTCAGAAATAATGGCTGCTACCCTACACAAATCAAATACTTTTTATAAACCTTTATTTCCTTTTGAATTTTTTGAAAAGCTTTGCAAAGAATCCGGTTTGTTTTTCTGCATCAAAATATTCTCCATAAGAGCGATGGCCGTATCCATAACCATATCCCTTTCCATAACCGTATCCATAACCATAATTGTGGCCGTAGTAACCATGTTTGGCACCCACTTTCACATCGTTGATCACAATACCCATATTTTTTAATTGATTATTTTTATAGATCTCATCAATAAAAAATAATTGCTTTTTCAAAGTGATCCGCTGACGTACTACAAATAAAGTAGTGTCGCAATATTTAGAGATACTAAAGGAATCGCTCACCAAACCTACCGGCGCAGAATCAACTACCACATAATCGTAATGCGATTTCAGATATTCAAATAAAGCATCCATTCTGTTGCCAATCATTAACTCTGCAGGGTTGGGAGGTATTGGACCACATCCGAAAATATGCAGTGTTGGATAATTGTCGATCGTATAAAATAACTTGTCTAAATCGTCGGTTTGTTTTGCTAAGAAATTCGAGATCCCCAGGCTTCTTCTTTCCAATCCCGCATTTTTAATGATCCTTGGTTTACGCAAATCGAATTCTAATAATGCTACTTTTTTACCAGAGATGGCTAGTACTGCTGCCAGGTTTAAGGCAATAAAACTTTTACCCTCACCACTCACCGTAGAAGTTACCAGTACCGTATGTTTATCCTGCAATAAGAATTGCAAATTGGTTCTTAAGATCCTAAACTGTTCTGCTGTGATATTTCTGCTTTTATCGGCAACGACAAAATTATTGTCCAGCGAATCGATATGGCCAATTTCTGCTACGATCGGAATTTTGGTGCGGGAAGTGATATGCTCTCTGCTTCTCAATTTATCGTCGAACAATTCTTTGAGATAAATAAATGCTACAGGAATTAACACTCCAATGATGAAACTAAACAATAGCACTTTTGAACTATCGGGTTCAATCGGGATCTTACTTCCACGTGCCGGTTCCAGCTGTTGGTAATTACCAATGGCAGTAGAACTGGCAATGGCACTTTCTTCTCTTTTTTGCAAGAGATATAAATACAAACCTTCTTTTACACTTTGTTGTCTTTTAATTTCTACAAAGGTTTTTTCTTTGCCCGGTGCTTGTCCTACCAGATTATCGTACTTACCGATCCTGCTTACTAATGTTGCTTTCTCAACTGCCAACGAAGCTTCATAATCGGAGACAGATTGCAGTACGGCTTTATAGGCATTTTGTATTTGCAAATTTAAGTCGGCCAGCATCGGACTTTTTTTGCCGAGCATGGGTTCGTCTCTCAATTTTTTCAGTACCAGTGTATTGTATGCTTCAATAGTTGCAAACTTTTGATCCTTTGCATCGATGCCCAGCGTAGAAGGAATCACTTTCAAATCGTTCATCGGCATCTTACGAATTTGCTGACTGAGCATTTTAAACAATTGCTCTCGCACGCCAAATGCTGTGTACTCTCTTTCCACCGCATTTTTTTCGCCAATGGCAAAACCAGATTGTGTGGTAAGGTCTACCAGTTTATTGCTGTATTTAAAATCTTTCAAATCTGTTTCTACCACACCTAATTCCTTGGTCACATATTCTAAACGCTGATTGATAAAGCTGATGGTATTATTCAATACCCTGCTCTTATCGTCTAAGCTTTGATTATTGTATTCCACCACTAAGGCATCGAGGATAGCGGCAGACTTGTCTACACTGGCTCCCTTTAATTCTAATTTGATGAT
>CANBQT010000083.1 GCA_947371755.1 Chitinophagaceae bacterium | reverse complement strand
CAATTCAATTCGTGGTATAAAACCTTGTGTTAAATCAACCCAAAATTTTAATTCTGAAAGATTGGTTTGTAATTCTAACTTGGGAATTATTTCAAGTTCTAATATTTTAGTTCCGGAAATGAAAGAGAGCATTGGTTTCAAAAGAATATATCAAAATTTAAGAAACGAAATTTATATGATTGGAAAATATAAATTGAGTCGCGTTCATTCTAATGAAAATCAAAAAATTCTTGTAAAAATAAATAAAAGCTCTATTAGATCTTGTTACAGCCTTAAAAGTAGACTAAGTTCACACCAGCAATTTTTATTAATTATTTCATCCATTGCAGCAGCTATTATTTTTTCATCAACTATAATTCAAGAAAGAAGAAATCAGAATAAAGTAAATTACTAAAATACAATCATTCAAATATTAATTAATCCACAAAAAATGAAATCAAAAATGAAATCAAAAAAGAATATTGTTTGGAACCAAAGAGTTAAAACAATGGTATTTACTATATCTTTAATAATTGGCACGAATTTAAATGCTCAGTTAGTAGATGAACAAAATGTTACTATTACTATGGATCTTCAGCCAATTTTGCAACTTGAAATGAATGGGCCTCAGAATGTAGATTTCGTTTTTGACGAAGTATATAAGTATGTTGGCGGCATAACAAAATACGGGGTTACCCAGTTAAAAGTAAGTGCAAGTGTGGATTGGGACTTGTATGCAGTTGGATACAGTTCAGGGAATACAAATGCTAACCCATTGTTAATGGATAACCAAGTTACATACGGAACTGCTGCGCCAACAAATGCCAGTAATCGCCTAGATTGTGAGTTATTAGAATTAAGACAAGATAAAGCTAATCCCGGAACTACGGCGGTAGCGGCGAACTTTAATGACTATTCTTCTGCTTTTGGAAAAAGTCCGGTTGCAACTGGTGCGAATAATATATACACGAATGCAAATCCATACACAAAACCGCCAGTTGGATTGAAATATATTGCTGGGGGAAATGCTGGAGCTGATTTTGTGGCAGGGGGCACTTATTTGGTTTTAGGGGGAGGAAATGTCGGCGCAGGAAGTAATTATTGGTATACTATCGATTATAGAATTGTACCTGGGTTACCTGCTGTATTCCCTAATACATTTAGTAATGCAGGTGTAGCAAGTGCTATTCATCTTGGTGGTGTTGCAACAAACTATGCTCAGCCTGGTGTTTATACAATGAATGTGAAATATGTCTTGGTTCAAAATTAATCACTCACATTAAATTTATACCAGATCTAGTTAACAATGAAAACAAAATGGGTAAAGAGAAAAATTTTTACATCCTTTTTTTTTCATTTTTTATCTCAATTAATAGCTTGTGGGCTCAATGTCCGGGTTTAAGCGCTGGGACGCATACATTGTGTGATCCGGCCCTTTCTACTATATCTCTTGTTCATTCAGGCAATGTAGACTTTAATTTCACGCGATTTAATGAAATAAATGGGGGGATAGTACAATCGGGTTCAACCCAAATCAGGATTAAGACGAAAAATAATCCTTCCTCTACCTGTCAATGGAAATTGGTAATGTATGTCAGTAATTTCAGTGGTACAACATCGCCTACTGACTGGAGTAATCAAGTGAGTTATGGTAGTGCGGCCGTTGGTGTAATACCTCAGTTAGATTTGCTCGAAATAAGGGTTGATAATTTTTGTCACACTGCTTCGAATTCAGGCATATGGCAAAGATTTTCGGCTCTAAATGGCGCTTCCCTTGATATAATTAATTCTGCTATATTAACTCCTGCGGGCACTTGTTTAAGTCAGGTTAATGGTGCAGGAGATTTTTCAAGTAATTATGGGGAGTACAATTTTACAGTCGATTATAGAATTATTCCTGGTTACTCTAAAAAGCCAGGGATATACTCAATTAAAATAATTTTTTGTTTATCCGAAATGTAATTGAGTTGAATTTACATCATGAGTAAAAGTAATGTAGGATATTTAATAACAAAATTAATCTTTTTTTTAACTCTCTTAAGTCAAGTATGTTTTTCACAAAGAAAAATGGAATTGAATGGTGCAAAAAGGTTGGTGTTAACTTTCACCGAAAAGAAAATAGAATATGAAGAATATACGACCTTAACTAATGTGCTAAAAATAGTTAATCGCTCAAATTATACGATCTCAAAAATAAAAGCAGAAGTAAGCGTTCCTGAAGGAATCCGCTCTTTATATAACTCCGATAAAGAATATTCAATTAAGGGAGGAGATTCTGTATTTATTCCAATTCGCTTGTTGCCTGAAAAAAAAATTTTTTTAAACGGTACAAGTTACGCTATTAGTGTAAATGTTAAAGAAACAAACGGCGGACAAAATAATGTCATAAGTTTTTTTGTTGTGAAGAAACAACAAAATAAAATTTCATTGTTGATTACTCCGTCAACAAGCATATATCTTAGGAATAAGGAAAATGCTGCGAACTTCCAAGTCAGTATTAACAATGAGTCAAACGAAAACCAATTGGTGTTTCTAACGTTAAGAAAATCCGGAAAAGATTTGGTTGTGACAGATTCAGCGGGAAAATTACTTCAAAGGGAATTTCTTCAACTAAATTTAAACCCATATGCTGATACAGTGATTCCGTTCAAACTAAAGGTTTTTAATTCTATTCGAAATTTGAGGAGAGTAGATAATTTTAACTATTGCATAACAAAGCAGAACAATTTTAATTCAAGTGTTTATATAGTTGCCTCAAAACCTAATAGTATTCAAAAGAAAATTGACAGCACTTTAACGCTTAATCAATTTAGGGTAAATAAGACCATAAAATTCATAAAGCTAGGGAATTCAATTAAGGTTAATCCATATGGCTCAAATTGCTTACCGGTGACATTTATTTCAAGTATAAATTTTTTCAGAATTCAGCCAGTGTCAAGTAACATGTTATATGGAAATTATATGATTACGGCCAACTCTAATTTATCATACTATCTTCAGTCTTCTTTTATGGGCCATAGCTTTTCAGAGAATTCATTCAAGAGCGTGAGTGGTAACCTTATTTATTCAAATTCAAAGATAAATTTGCAGCTGGGTAATTCAGTAAATTTAAATATGCCATACCTTCGCATGCGAGGTTCAGGAGGCACTGGTATTTCAGGCTCTTATAAGCTGAGTTCAAAAAGTAAAATTGGAATTGCGATTTCTAAGAGTACCACTTTTTCTAACGGTCAAAATTACAATTTCGCCTTTGGTTTTTCTGCGAAGGTACGTAAGCTTAATTATGGATTTGGTTATGATTATCAAAATAATAACCAGGTAAAAATCAACACAATTAGTACTGGTCTAAATGTAAAACTAAGTTCACGCCAAATCTTAAATCTTCAATTAGGAATTGACCAATTAATCAATAGATCAATAAAAACATATGCAGAGTTCGTGAATGCAAATTATCAAATTACATACAACAAAAAGCAATCTTCGACTAATATTAATTACTCTTTTATTCGTAACCCATATAATTTTGATTCAAATAGAAAGGACTCAATCCTTTTTAACAAATTAAATAATTTTAATTTGCAAAATCGGATCATTCTTCCCAAGGGTCAATTTCAATTATTAAGTCTACATACTTTAAGCGAAAATGATACCTATGCCTCAAATAATTCGTCAATAACCCAGCTGTTCATTACAAATTCATTAACTTTTTTAAAAAATAATTCAAACCAAGATATTTGTTATTTACCTGGCGTCTTTCTAAATTATGGTAATAATTTAAATCAAAAATTAGTATCCACCGGCGTGCAACTTGGGATTAGTAATTCTAATTATGAAAAATATTTTAGGGTTGGCGCAAATTTTTCCGCTGCTTATAATAAATTAATTAATTACAAAAATATCAGCCCTTTTTTTACAAGTAAATCCACAGTTTATATGAATTACAGAGTGTGGAATGTTATATTGAATTATCAATTTGGCCCCTACACACAAGGTGACGTTGTGCATGAATTGAGCAATGGTAAGCCGTATTTCCAAAACATGAATCTGCGATTGAATCATCAATATCAATTTAAAAGCGTTCATTTTTTACTCGAAAATAATTTTGTATATTCTTATCTTAATACTAATAATCGTAATGCCTTCAATATATATTCTCAATTATTTTATTATGCCGAAAATGGCTGGCGATTTGATATCAATGTCAATTGGGGCTATGCCATATCAGAAAGTTTAAAATATTCATATCTCCCTGGTTCAATAAATTCAAACGCAATTGAAACTAATCCGCAAAGAACTAATTCAGTAAACTATGTAATAGGTTTTGGATTGAAAAAAGATTTTAGTATTCCAATTTCTAAAAAGACATCAAAAATTCAATTTGCAAATCTGAATGTTAAAGTTTATTTAGATTTAAATGGGAATTTAAAATTTGATGGCCAAGATTTACCTATTGAAAATGTGGTGGTTGCCTTAAATCAGTTTGAGTGTCAAACAGAAAAAGGAGGAAATGCCACTTTTATAAATATAAATAAGGGAAATTATAAATTAAAAGTTCTCTCACTTGATGATATTGGTGCTTGGTTTCCAGTTATCAAGGATTCGATATCAATCTTTTCCTCAGATACACTATTTATTCCATTTGTAAAAGGCGTTGAAGTAATTGGAAATGTGGTTATCGATAGAGAAAAATACAGTTTGGAAATGAAGGGTGATTTGGATATCTCAAGACTTAGAATCGTTTTATGTGACACTGCAGGTAACACCCTAACTAGTATTACTGATGCTAAAGGAAAATTCTCGTTTTATGTACCTTATAATAAATACAATTTGAAGTTCGACGAAACAATTTTAGGCCGTGACTTAGAGCTTGTTGAAAACAATATACCTATTGATCTAGACTTTGGCATAGAAAGGTATTATTATTCTTTTCATTTGGTTGAAAAACGCAAATCTATTAATACTAAGAAGTTTAATAGCTCGGGTCAACAAATTGATAATCTTTCTACTTCATTTTCTCCTAATGTTAAAGCATATAAAATGCGATACTTAGACAGCTTGACTTCGATTGTAAATAAAAATTTAGTGAAGCCTATGCAAAATGGAAAAATTATTCAATCAATAGAAAGTCAGGTTGATACATTGTCTAGTGAGTTAAATGTTGGATTTACATTAAAATTGGAAGTTCTAAATAAGGATCAATTTCCAGGAGTTGCATTAAAACAACTCATAAGATTAAACATGGTTGATTCAGTTCTTAATAAAGACGGTTCAAAAGAATATTTTACAGGTTTTTATAATTCAATAAAAGAAGCAGAAAAGACAGCAAATCAATTACAAGACAGGGGTATTAAACGACCAATAATCATAACAAAATCAAAAAAATAAAATGTATTCAAATTATAAATTGAACAGATTAGTTGTATTAGTATTCATAACCTCCTTGTGTAGCGTTAAGTCATTCGGGCAAGTGAACCAGAAGGGTTATCAAATAACGCGAACAGGGATTCAATACAAAGTAATTGGGAGGAATAATAGAAATGAAAAAGTAGAAATAAATGATAGAGTTTTTCTTTCATATCGATCCAAGTTACTTGACGGCACTATTATCGATGAGGCGACCGATTTTTCATTTATTGTTGGTCAAAATGAAGGAATAAAAGGATGGGATGAGGCCCTGCCAATTTTTTATAAGGGCGATTCAATTGATTTAATCATACCTTCGAATTTAGCATATGGAAATCGAAAAGTTGGAAAAGTTCCTCCGAATGCGATTATTAACACAACAATAAAAATTAAAGATATTAAAAAAGCATACTTTGATTTCGAAAAAGGGGAATTAATTATATTGTCTAATGGTTTAAAAAAATTCTTGATTGCTAAGGGTCATGACTCTCTGAAACTATTTAATTATGTTGTGTTAGCCTTCACTGGTTATTTAATTACTAACGAAGGCAATCGTAGGATTTTCGAATATACATCAAATGAATTTAATAAGGCGTACTTTCAATTAGGAGTGGGAAAGTTTATAAAGGGCTTGGATGATGGCATTAAAACAATGCGCGTAGGCGAAAAAGCAACTTTTATTATATCACCTGAATTGGCTTACGGTAGTAAACAAAATGGTGTTATTCCTCCTAATTCAACGCTTTATTTTGATATCGAAATTATTCAACAAAACAATCCTTTTCATGTCATCAAACAAGATGAAATGAACTGTCTTTCGAATAGAGTGAGATATATTAAAAATAGAAATAACTGTCAAGTGATTAATTATGATGATAAAATTGTTAAATTCCATTGTGTAAGTTATTTCTTTAACGAGAATGGAGCCCCAAAAATATTTAGTAACACCCATGAAGGTCAAAATACGCCTATTCAAATGCGGATCGGCTCTAAACATAATATCGCAGGACTTGCATCAGCGTTAAGGTATTTTCAAATTGGAGATACTGGGTTGATAATTTCACCCAAAGGCCTTGATTATGGAAATTCATTCAACAATTATGAATTAAAAAACAAAACAATTTTTCATCAGATAGAAATTCTTGAAATTAATGATTATCCGTATTTTGAAACAGTTGGTAAAGATACAATATTGAAACATTCAGGCCTGAAATATATAGAAATTAGAAAGTTTAATAGTGATACAATCGACACGAATGATCAGGTTACTATCGGTTATACAGGGTTTTATATTGATAGTTTGCGCCAAAAACACATTTTCGACGCAAGTAGAGAAAGTGGCCAATTATTAATTGTTAATTTGAAAAAAGAGCATGTGATCAAAGGAATTAAGGAGGCGCTAATAGGAATGGGCACTGGTGATTGTAGGCGATTAATTATCCCCCCTTCATTAGCATTTGGAATTGATGGTAGCAAAGCAGCTAGCATACCTAAAAATCAAATATTAATTTTCGATATTGAGATTATGAACGTTCAAAAAGTAAATTAATTATGAAAGCAATGAAACAAATTAATGTAATAATCTTGATAAATATTTTTCTGTTTAATCAAATTGTAAAATCACAATCCACTAAGGATTCGATAAATAATGTTACAAATAAGACGACGAAAAATTTAGAAGAAAAGGGTCAAGAAGCCTCAGGGGTTTCTATTTCTCCATCAATCATAAGATTTAATGCAAAAGCAGGAACAATTCAAACTAAGACATTTAAAGTAAATAATTACACTTCAAGGAAAATGACATTTCAAATATTTTTTCAAGATTATGGACTTGATATTGATGGTAAAACTGAAATCGCAAAAAAACCTGAAAGTAAATATTCTTTGTCTAAATTCTTAAATCTATCCCAAAATTTTATCGAATTAAAGCCTGGTGAATTAAAAGTAATAACAATTACAGCCTCAATTCCAAATAGCGAGAGTGGTTATATCGCGATGTGGACAAATTTAATAATTGATGAAGTCAATGAAAGAGGAAAATTAGAGGTGCCAAATAATAACTCAAACACAATTGCTCTTGGCATTTCAACCGGCATTGGATTTATGATTCAAGTTAGTCAAAATCCGCCTAATGTTATTTTGAATGATATTGAAATTCTAAAACTTAGTCATATAAGAAAAGAAAAAAAACACAACATATTGAACCTGATTGTTAAAAATAAAGGCGATGGAATTGGATATTGCTTATACTATCTTGAATTAACAAATTTGGCAACTGGGAAGACAAGAAAGTTTAGAGTTAATCAATTTGGGGTTTTACCTGGATATGAAAAAGAAATAAATTTTTCTTTACCTCCAGATTTACCAAAGGGCAAGTATGCTGGTATTGCAGTTATTGATTTCGGCGATATTGTTGCTCTACAGACTGCAGAAATAGAATTTGAAGTTGATTAATCTATGTCAAATAAACAATTGATATTTCCTTTTTTTTCATCTGTTTTAATATCCTGCGCACCTATAAGTAAATTACATGAATTACAAACTATAGTTAAGGAACAAAAAAAAGAAATTAACTCACTAGAACTATCAAATAACATTAGATGGACAGAATTAAATGATTTACTTAGAGTGACAAAAAGTGAGAAAGAAGTTTTATGCCTTGACACTAATTTATTGAATTCAAAAATAAGCGAATTAGAAGAAGCGTTTAATTTTGAACACAAAAAGTATATTGAATTAGAATTTTTGTATAAGAAATTGTTAGCAGGAAATGAGCAAGATTATGACAATTATAGTAAAACAATAAAATTGGCACAGGATGACATACTTGATAAACAGGATAAAATTAGGATGCTTTCATTGTTAATAGATGAAAAAAGAAAGTTATTAAATTCAATTACTTTAAGGTTGAAAGGAAGGGAAGAAAGAGTTGTAGAGTTAGAAAATGTAGTGCGGCAAAAAGATTCTACATTGTCACATCTGAAGTATGAAATAATGCAGTCATTTAAAAACATTCATACCCAGGGGATTGGAGTAGATATTAAGGAAGGTAAAATATACTTACGTTTAGATGATACACTTCTTTTTGAAAGTGGCAAATATAAAATACAAGAATCTGGTATTAAAGTGTTGAATAAAATATGTACAATGCTTGAAGAAAATTTGTCTATAAACATTGTTGTTGAGGGGCATACAGATAATGTTCCTTATCATGGCCATGGTGAAATAAAAGATAATTGGGATTTAAGTGTTATTAGGGCAAGTGCAGTGACTAAAATGCTATTAAAAAACGGAAAAATTAATGGCTCAAGAATCACTTCAGCGGGGCGTGGTGAATTTGACCCAATTGTTAATATAAATGCTGTTAATAAGGAAAAAAATAGGAGAATAGAAATTATTCTAATACCAAAATGGAATGAAGTTTTGGATATACTTAATAAATATTAATAGCTTCAAATTTCATATTTGATATTTATTTATAATATATCAAAAAGTTAAGTAAGCCTTATTTTTCTTGCAAATATTATATAGAATATTTAACTAAAGTATAAAAACACACAATTCTATATGTGGCTATTTCTCAAGAAATTAACTTCATAGAGAGGTTATCCTATTCTTTAACAATACATTTATAAACAATTAAGATAAATTGTTCCATCGATATTTTCTTATTTTTGGAACTAAATTGTATGTTTATTAAACATCAATAAAAGTAAAATATTAAAACGAATTGATATGATGATAATTGAACCAAGAATGCGCGGATTTATTTGTTTAACGGCACACCCCGATGGTTGTGCTAAAAATGTGCGCAATCAAATTAATTATGTTCAATCCAAAGGTAAAATCGCAGGACCAAAAAAAGTATTGGTGATTGGGGCCTCCACCGGATTTGGTTTGGCTTCGCGCATTACCGCAGCGTTTGGTTCAGGAGCTGCCACCATAGGCGTATTTTTCGAAAAACCTTCAGCCGAAGGAAAGCCTGCTTCACCCGGTTGGTATAATTCTGCTGCTTTTGAAAATGAAGCACATGCAGCAGGATTGTATGCCAAAAGTATTAATGGGGATGCGTTTTCGAACGAGGTAAAACAAAAAACCATTGATTTAATAAAGCAAGATTTGGGTCAAGTTGATTT
>CANBQT010000082.1 GCA_947371755.1 Chitinophagaceae bacterium | reverse complement strand
GTGAAGATTATGGATTATAAATAAGTTACCTATATTTTAAATGAGAAAGATCCTTCCCATCATTGTGATTGCTCAATTTTTTTGTACATCACTTTGGTTTGCAGGAAACGCAATCATTTCAGATATGGCGAAGGAATTAAACCTGGATCAACATTTTTTAGCTCACCTAACTAGTATCATACAATTTGGTTTTATTATTGGCACTTTGGTCTTTGCAATCTTTACCATCTCAGACCGCTATTCACCTTCCATTGTATTTTTTTGGAGCGCAGTTTTAGGCGGACTTTTTAATCTCGGGCTTTGCATCAATCAAATAAATGCATCTCAAATACTTTTGTTCAGATTCTTGACCGGTTTTTTTCTGGCAGGCATTTATCCTGTAGGCATGAAAATAGCTTCAGATTATTTCCAATCTGGTTTGGGTAAGTCATTGGGCTTTTTAGTAGGCGCATTAGTATTGGGAACAGCTTTACCACATTTATTGAAAAGTCTGAGTTTTGGCCTTCCCTGGAAATATGTGCTGTATGCAACTACCTGTTTTTCAGTAATCGGCGGATTGTGTATTTTATTATTGGTTCCTAATGGACCCTATCGTAAAACAGGACAAAAAATTAAACTTCATGCATTTCTACATGGATTTAAGAAACAAAAATTCCGGTCTGTTTCATTTGGCTATTTCGGACATATGTGGGAGCTATATAGTTTTTGGGCGTTTGTTCCATCAATGCTGTTGGCCTATAATAAAAGGTACCCTGAAATGAATTTGAATGTGTCTTTATCCGCATTTTTCATTATTGCTTCGGGCGGTATCGCTTGTGTGTTTAGTGGACTACTATCTCAAATGTATGGTGTACAAAAAATAGCCAAGCTATCCTTATTACTTTCTTGTTGTAGTTGCCTTCTATCTCCGCTGTTTCTCTATACTGATTCTCTAATACTTTTTATAGGTTTTTTATTTTTTTGGGCGATGGTGGTGATTGCCGATTCTCCTTTATTTTCAACATTAGTAGCCCAAAATGCGCCAGAAGAATCAAGAGGCAGTTCGCTTACTATTGTAAACTGTATCGGATTTTCTATCACAGTAATCAGTATTCAATTGATTAATTTGGTTTCAGATACAATGAATCCTCAATTTATGTATATGATACTTGCTATTGGCCCCATACTTGGGCTTATTGGATTAAAAAATCAAAGGAACAGGCAATGATGACCATGAATTAATTTTTTGTACTCAGGTGCAATGGATAATGGATTATAAATAATAATTGATAAATTACTCTAACAATCAACTTATAAAGCCATTTTTTATGAATGAGAAAATGAGTGCCTCCATAAACGCGATCAATTGGTTTGAAATACCTGCAACCAATATTTCATGGGCGAAAAAATAAACGAACCTCCCATATTGCGATATTTGAGAAGGGAATTCTTACATTCCAAATTCCTCTACTAAACCCTTAAATCACAATAAAATAAAATAATGGCAAACATCAATCCACATATAAATTTCAATGGTAATGCAGAAGAAGCATTCATATTTTACAAATCTGTATTTGGCGGAGAGTTTACAAGAATAACCCGCTTCAAAGATTTAGCAAGCGATGAATTTCAGGTTTCAGAAAAAGAAGCAAATAAAATCATGCATATTGCTTTACGCATTGGAAATAGTATTTTAATGGCCAATGATGTACCTGAAATATTAGGCAGGACCAATGAAAATGAGAACAGAAGCAAAATTGTAATCAGTGCGGCAAGCAAAGAAGAAGCAGACAAATTATTCAATGGCCTTTCAGCAGGAGGGCAGGTTGAAATGCCTATTTCTGATAGTTCCTGGGGATCGTATTTTGGAATGTTCAGAGACAAATATGGTATTGAATGGATGGTGGACTTTGACCCGAATTATAAAGGGCAAATTTAATAGAAGCAAACAAAGAATGCCAAACAGGTTGTTCTGCAGTAAGCATAAACAAATATTTTAATGACACAAACAGATTGGATAGGTTTTTTTGGCGTTACAATTTTGCTAATTGCCTATTTCTTAAATCTTCGGGATTTTATTAAAAAGGATAGCTCTGCTTATTTGCTTTTAAATTTATCTGGAGCTGGTATTGCCTGTTATGCATCCATCCTTTTAAATTATATGCCATTTATTATACTGGAGGGCAGTTGGACAATAGTTTCTGCAATAGGGCTATTCAATCATTTCAAAAGGGCAACTAAATGACAGGAGAAACAAACCTTAATACTTTATTAAAAACAATGAAGCCAAAATTAAATATGGGCGAATTTGTTTTTTGTTCGGCAAAAAATTTATCAACTGTAGACATTAATGAAGCATTATTAATTTTTAAAGAAGAGGAAGCAATCACTATTATTATTAAAAAAGAAACTGCAGACAAATTAAAGCTAGACTATTCCTTTATTTCTTCCTGGATTACCCTGACAGTTCATTCATCCCTGGAAGCAGTTGGTTTAACCGCTGCATTTTCAAAAGCACTTTCTGAAAATAATATTAGTTGTAATGTGGTTGCAGCTTTCTACCACGATCATATCTTTGTAGATATAAAAGATGCTGAAAAAGCTATGAGGGTTTTAACTAAGCTTTCATCTCCTGAAAATGATCTGCCTAATTAGACTAATTGATTTAAAATTCATACCATTATCAGAAAAGCGTTTACAGGCAGATGCTAACAAAATATAACTCTTCACCAATTGAAACAAAAATATGAACCCTTCAGTTGACTGGTTTTTTAATAAGCCTACAAAATGGCAGGAAGCTTATTCTGAATTAAGACAGGTAGTACTAGACTGTAATCTAACAGAGGAATTAAAATGGGGTTGTCCCTGTTATACAAATAATAAAAGTAACATCGTTTTAATTCACGGCTTTAAGGATTACTGTGCATTATTGTTTATGCAAGGTGCCTTACTCAAAGACACAAAAAAGGTTTTAATACAACAAACAGAAAATGTACAAGCGGCCAGACAAATGAGGTTTAAAAGCATTGATGATGTATTAAAAAATAAATCTCTGATAATAACATATTTAAAAGAAGCGATTAAACTAGATAAAGCTGGGATAAAAGTAGAGCTCAAAAAAACAACTGAATACAAAATCCCTGAAGAATTTCAAATTGTTTTAGACGATATGCCGGAATTAAAAAAAGCCTTTCAATCACTAACACCAGGCAGGCAGAGGGGTTATTTACTTTATTTTTCAGCCCCAAAACAAGCAAAGACAAGAGAAAGCAGAATTGAAAAATATATTCAAGCTATCCTGGATGGAAAGGGTTTAGAAGATTAATCCAAATATGCTCTGCAGCATACATTAATATTACTATATTACTCTTAGGTTATGAAAATAATATAAGGTGCAATCATTTATCTGCTCGCGATAATTTTGGCATTTAAAAGTGATAGCTCTTAGAAATGAAAAAGTCTACTCTAATCATCGTAAAACATAAACTTTAATTTTTTTACATGAAAAGTAATTCCACAATATTTCTTCAGGGAGTCATAATACTTATTGGTATTTTGTTACTTGGTCTTATGATTCGGCTTCCCTTAACTGAAGGGAGAGCTGAAAACTTAGAATTGTTAAGTATATACACAGATCCTTTCATCATGTATATCTATGCAGCGTCTATCCCTTTTTTTATAGTCTTATATAAAGCATTCAAACTACTAGGTTATATCAGGCAAAATGAAGTATTCTCAATAAATTCTTTGAACGCGTTAAAAAATATCAAATATTGTGCAATCGTACTTGGCGCCTTAATTGTATTGGCAGGAATATTCATTAAGTTATTCCACAATAAAAATGATGACCCCGCAGGCTTTCTTACCCTATGTTTTGTTACTACAATAGTTTCTCTCACTGTCGCAACATTTGCTCAAGTTTTTGAAAATATTTTACAAAATGGTATCGATTTAAAATTAGAAATCAAAAAACTCAGTGAGCAATCAAAGAAATTATTTTAGTTACATATTTGTTTCTAAAAATTATTAATTTGATTTAAAATTCAACATATGTCATTTCAAGCTTATCTCGATAACATAAAAACCAAAACTGGTAAAGGCCCTGATGATTTTATCAAACTCGCAACCATAAAAGGATTTGTAGTAAAGGGGCAAATTAAAGCGGGGATAAAAGCAGGAGAAATTGTTCAATGGCTCAAAGATGATTTTGATTTAGGACATGGACACGCAATGGCTATATATACCCTCTTAAAAGGAATAAAAAAATAATTCCCATGAGAAATTTAATATTCTTTATGCATACATCGTTGGACGGGTATGTAGCAGGATTGAACGGCGAAATGAATTGGATAAAAGTAGATGAAGAGTTATTTGACTTTGTTGGTACCATCACTGAACAATCAGACACTGCACTCTATGGACGAGTAACTTATGACATGATGCAAAGTTATTGGCCAACAGCCGGGGATCATCCAAAAGCCTCAAAACATGATAAAGAGCATTCGGCATGGTACAATAGCGTTTCAAAAGTTGTACTATCTAACACTTTACAGGAAACTGATCTTCATAATACAATAATTATTGGCGATAGTCTGTCAGCTAACATCAATAAAATAAAACAACAAGAGGGAAAAAATATTTTAATCTTTGGAAGCCCGAGTGCTTCCATATCATTGTTAAATGAAGGACTTATTGACGAATTCTGGCTTTTTGTAAATCCAATTATACTTGGACAAGGTAGATTGTTATTTAAAAATTTAATTGGAACTACTAAATTGAAATTGGTTGAGTCTAAAACTTTTGCATCTGGAGTAATGGCAATTCATTACCAAAAATTATAAATTAAACCTTCATTTCAGATGGAAAGACAAAAGAATTTTATCAAATTGGTATGAGTGCAAACACAACCGGAATGTCAGTATATATCATGGGTATCAATGATAAAACATACTTAGTCAATACCTATGGAAAGAAAATAGGCAAAGCTTCTGTAACTGGTTATTGCATTAAATTCAAATCGCTTAAAGACCTGGATATAGAAGTACTTAAGGCAGCAATAATTGACAAAGTGAGTTTAATAAAAAACTAAACCACTCTATCAATTTGGAATAAATACCATACTAAATGACTATTCACTATCTTTTATAAATTCTAGAATATCTCCTGGTTGACATTCTAACACTTTACAAATTGCTTCTAAAGTACTAAACCGGATGGCTTTAGCCTTCCCTGTTTTTAAAATTGAAAGGTTCGAAAGTGTTAGATCTACTTTTCCGGATAATTCATTTAAGGACATTTTCCGTTTTGCCATCATCACATCGAGGTTTACTATAATTGGCATAGATTATACAGTTAATTGGTTTTCTTCCTGAAGTTCTATACCTCTTTTGAAGATCTGAGAAATGATATAAATAATTCCGGCCATAAACAGATATTCATCATCAGTATTTCTAATTGGTAACTGTATGCCAGTTGCCTGATTGAGATAAAATGTATACGTCTTCCAGAAGATACTACTCACAATCCAAACACCTAACAAAATGTAAGCCATCCTCTCTAATTTAATGACTACTTCCCTTGAAAAAGGTGTTTGCAATTTAAGTTCCGATAATAACTCAAAAACCTTGTACCAAAAAAGCGCTTTTAAAACAGATATAGATATTATTAAGATCATCGCACAAACATAAAACCCAATACTTTTTTCCCTAATACTGAATAGGGTCAGATCAACTTGATAAGTATGTCTTGACCATTCCGGATTGATAAAACTGGAGACTAGTGTCACCAATTGGCTGCCCCATAATATGGAACTCCCTATCCCTCCTAACAAGGCTAAATATTTTGAAACTGTTAGAATAGTTTCTGTTTTGATTTTCATATTTGTATATTTAAAGAGCAATATTAATAATTATTTATTGTTTTTCAATAATTATTTATCTTTTAATGATATTTTAAGAACTAACCATAACCCAGAGAAAATATGCGTAAAGGTTTAGCGTATCGTATTACTATTATTTAAATAAGTTATATTTAGTTATTGTTAAACCTTTAATAATCTAATTATGCCAGGAGCTGGAAATGCTGTACAATACCAAATAAATGTTTTGTTAGAAAAATTGAAAACAGAGAAAGACCCAATAGAAATTGCGAAAATTCAAGAAAGAATTAAAAATCTACAAGATCAGCTTGCTGGAAGATAAAACTGTACATGTGAAAAAAATAAGGTATCAACTATTTCTCAGCATCTTTTTGATTCTATGCATGAGTTGTTATCAAAAAAAGAAAGTTTTTAGAATTCCAGATGGACATATTGCCATGTTTGGATATGGCTCATTAATGTCTAAAAAATTTATACAAACTGGTTTATTACAGAAAAACTATCAGGGACCATTTCTTTCAGCACACCTTAAAGGTTTTAAGCGATCCTGGACTTTTGCATGGCCCTCCACTCTTCCCTCTCTTGAACCAGATGGTAAATACTACCGCTATTATTATGTGAACGAAACTGATACAATTTATCCTAAACTAATTCATTATCTAAATATTATACAAGATTCTAACACTGTTATCAATGGTGTGCTCTATATTGTTCCAAAAGCGGACTTAACAACTTATGATAGTTGGGAATTGGGATACGAGCGTATTGATGTTACAGATATGATTCAGGATTATACTATTGAAGGTGGACCAGTTTTTGCCTACAGAGCCTTAGCAGATTTTGTAGTAAAACCTACTAACGATCCTAAGCAACATTTGATAGAACTTAGTTATTCAAATATCCTAATGGATGCCTTTCATTTTTGGGGTAAGGAATTTGAAAAGGAATATAAAAATAGTACAGAACCATTTGACAGCTTGATTTTAAAAGATAGTCATAAAACGTTGTGGACCAACCCACCATTGGAAAAAATTATTGAATTGAAATCAATCTTTAAATAAAAAAGATTTTTTTGCATAACTTATCCTACGGTTCAACATTTAATAGACACAAACTCTACTTTGAAATTTAAATATGATACAATATCAAATTGAAAACAATTTAAGTGTTGCAGAATTTACAGAAGTGTTAATCAATTCAACACTAGGAGAAAGAAGACCAATCACTGAACCAGAAAGAATTGCAAAGATGCTCGAATTCGGGAACTTAATTATTACTGCAAGAGATAATGGTAAATTAGTTGGAGTTGCCCGATCATTAACTGACTTTGCATTCTGCACTTATTTATCTGACTTAGCTGTTGATGACCAATATCAAAAACAGGGTATTGGAAAAGAATTGGTGAGATTGACTAAAAAAGAATCACCAACTGCCAAACTGATTTTACTCGCCGCACCCAAAGCAGTAAACTACTATCCGAAAATTGGAATGAAACAATGGGAACATTGTTATGTTTTAGACAATATCAACGATTTAAAATAAACAGATGAACCCATTGACTAAACAAAAACACCTTAATACATTCATATACCTTTTGTGTATTATTTGCTTTATTGTAATATCAAGTTGCGCAAGTAAACCACCACATGAATCTGGCAATTTTAAAGCGACTGATTTAGTTGAATTAATAAAACTGGATACTTCTATTCATTTAGATATCAGATATGCTACCAGCAATAATTTGGAAGGCAGACCAGTATATACTGAAGCCAGGGCATTTCTTCAAAGACCTGCCGCAGAAGCGTTAGTGCTGGTAAATAAAGACTTAAAACAACTAGGTTATAAACTGCTTGTTTTTGATGGCTATCGACCTTGGAGCGTTACTAAACTTTTTTGGGACCTAACACCAAAAAAAGACAAAATATTTGTGGCAAATCCTAAAGAAGGTTCGAAACACAATAGAGGTTGCGCTGTTGATTTAAGTCTGTTTGAAATTGCCACCGGAAAAGAAGTAGAAATGACGGGGATTTATGACGAAATGAGTGAACGCTCCTACCCTAACTATACAGGTGGTACAGCAGAACAACGGAAAATGAGAGACCTCTTAAGAAGCAAAATGGAAGCTCAGGGTTTTAGTGTCTACGAATTTGAATGGTGGCATTTCGATTACAAGGATTGGAAGTCATACCGAATTGGAAATATTCAATTTTCAGAAATTAAATAATCCTTAGATAAAATGCATGGTAATGAATGCAGGTATAAAAAAATATAATGAAACGCAATCAGAAGTTGATAAAGAAATTTGCGACTTACTAGCTAACATTATTGATAAGGAATTGACTGATGCCGAAAACAAAATCTGGCATGCACATCCAGTCTGGTTTATAGAGGGCAACCCCATTGTGGGTTATAGCAAACAAAAAAATGGAATCAAATTAATGTTCTGGAGTGGGGCCGACTTCGAAGAAACTGAACTTATTATTAGAGGAGCTAAATTTAAGGATGCTTCGATTGTCTTTAATGAAGCAACTGAGATTAATACCAAAAAAATCAAAGGATGGCTTAAAAAATCAAGAGATATTCAATGGGATTATAAAAATATTGTGAAACGTAAAGGGAAACTAGAACGTTTAAAATAATTGATAATGTTCAATTTATCCTCAACCCAAATCAATCATTTTATTGAAAATGGTTATCTCAAAATTGAAAATGCATTTTCAACAGAAATTGCTGATGAGTGCCGCGCTATTTTATGGACAGAGACAAAATGCAATCCCAACGACACAACTACATGGACAGAACCGGTTATAAGAATTGGAGAGCTGGGACATGAACCTTTTAAAAAGGCAGCAAACACTGAAATTCTTCGAAACGCCTTTGATCAGTTAGCTGGGAAAGATAATTGGATTCCAAAAGAAACAATTGGTTCCTTTCCAATTCGTTTCCCATGTACCAAGTCCGCAAATGATACTGGTTGGCATGTAGATGCTAGTTTTCCTGGAGAAGATCTTCAAAATTATTTTGAATGGCGAATCAATATCAACTCTAAAGGCCGTGCCTTATTAATGTTGTTCCTATTTTCAGATGTTACTGAACTGGATGGCCCAACTATTATAAAAGTTAGATCTCATTTTGATGTGGCAAAAATTTTAGTACAAGAAGGTGAGAAAGGACTGTCATTCATGGACTTAGCTAATAAACTAGGCTCATTCCCAAAGCGTCAGGAAGCAATTGCAACAGGTAAAGCCGGAACTGTATACCTATGCCATCCATTTTTAGTGCATGCAGCACAGGATGTTAAGGGAACAGATCCAAAGTTTATGGCTCAACCAGCCTTACTTACAAAAAAAGATTACGATATCAAAGCCGCATCAGAAAATCTTTGCCCAGTTGAAAAAGCCATTTTAAAAGGTCTGGAATCATAAAAGGCTCATTAAAAAATTTGTAAAAAATCTTTTTGTCATAGAAGGTTTAAGACTTAATTCTTCAATTTTTTGACTAAATTCCTGAAGATTATTGCATCAATTCAATTAAAATCAACCATACATGAAAAAAATGTTCGCCAGCACATTTCTATTCACATTTATTATCAGCATTCTATCTGCCCAGGAATCTGTGAATTTAGAAATGATGAAAAAAATAAGAGAGGAAGAAAAAAATCATTCACAAATTGAAAAGATTGCCCATACAATCACTGATGTTTCGGGTCCAAGGCTTACAAATTCGCCTGGGTACAAACGTGCATTAGACTTGGTTACAGACCTCTGTAAAAGCTGGGGTATTGAAAACGCAGGTACAGAAGCATGGGGAGAATTTGGAAAAGGCTGGAGCAATGAAGTGAGTACTCTTTCATTAAAAGTTCCCTACTACGAAAACATCATAGCTTATCCCGTACCCTGGTGTAAAAGCACAAAGAAAAACATTAGAACAGAACTTGTTTTGTTAGATCATTTAGACTCTGCAAGTATTGATAAATTGGGGGATGCGATAAAAGGGAAAATTGTAATGCTAAAACCAAGTTCTGAAACTATTCCCGATGCATTTAAGGCATCAGCTGTTAGATATGGCGACAGTAGTTTAGATAACCTTCCGGATGACTATATGGTTTCTGCAGATGAAATTAAACAGTTTTTACCCTCTGCTAAAAGCGAGTATTACACAAAACTCTATTTAAGTAAAAAAGGGGCAATCGGATTAGTGCGCAGCA
>CANBQT010000081.1 GCA_947371755.1 Chitinophagaceae bacterium | reverse complement strand
AGCTTATCTCCTGTATTGAATGCAGTATATACAACCATTAATGCAGCACAATTCATTTTCAAAACCCCTGCAGATGGTATTCCTTCAATTACTGGTAACAACTATACATTCAATGAGTATATTGGAGCAGGGTATCTTCAAGGAAAGTTAGCATTATCAAGTAAATTAGAAGCTTTAGGTGGTGTAAGAGCTGAATTTACACATCAGAGTTATAATACGCAGTTAACAAAAGATGTATATGCAAAATCTGGATTAATTGAATATGCTGATCTTTTGCCAAGTTTACAATTCAAATATGCTTTATCTCGTAACCAAAACTTACGATTCTCTTATTATAAAGCATTAGCACGCCCTGGATTTGCTGAATTAATTCCTGATGGTATAGACGGGGAATTCTTCAAGGAAATTGGTGACCCAGTAAACTTAGTTCACTCATTAGCAGATAATTTAGATATCCGTTATGAATTATATTCTAAAACTGCAGATCAAATTTTATTAGGTATTTTTTATAAAAACATCAAAGACCCCATTGAAATTGCGGCTGTAAAGCCTCAGGGTATCAACAGCCTTTACTTAATGCCTGTAAATAAAGGAACTGCAACTAACTATGGTTTTGAAGCAGTTATTACCAAGTATTTTGGGGCATTTGGAATTTCTGCTAACTACACTTATACAAAGTCAAGTATCACTGATAGTTTATTGTATTCATTTAGAAATACAGCAGGTGCAATTGTTTCAGGTAAAGTTGAAGAAACCAGACCATTACAAGGTCAGTCGAATCATATCGGCAATCTTTCTTTAATTTATAAAAATCCAAAAATTGGTTTTGATCTACAGGTTGCTGGAGTTTACACAGGTGAAAGAATTTCATTCTTAAGTCCTTATGCCGGATTGAACTATTGGCAATCTCCTACTACAACGCTTGATATTTCTTTCGAGAAAAGAATCGTGAAGAAATTAACTATATATGGTAAGATCAATAATTTAACAGACGCGCCATTCGAGTTAAGCTTGCACCAATCATACAATGGGTATATCGCGGCAAGTGGTTCTAGACCATTGGCTTTGCAAACTGATCCAGAAAACAGGATCATTATCCAGAAAGATTATTATAGAACAACTTATTTATTAGGATTAAGATTTAAACTCTAATTTTTTCAAACTAACTATATGCAACAAAAATTTAAATTAAGTATGGTGTTTGCTTTGGCAGGATTGATTTTATCATCTTGTACTAAGCAACAAGACTCTAAGAATCTTTGGCAGGCAGTAATTCCGCCAGCTGCTCCTATTAGTGATGCTGTTTGTTTATCAGGATCCATCAATGGTACCATGTTAGCAGGTAAAACCTATAATGTTTGTGGCGATATTTTTGTTAACCAGAACGACTCGTTAATTATTCAGGAAGGCGTTACCATTAATTTTAAAGGAACAACCGTTCCTGTAGGGTTGGGTGTAAAAGGTAAATTGATTTGTCTTGGTACAAAAGAAAATCCCATTTTATTTACTGTTTTAGGCGTAACAAAAACAGATAAATTAGGGGCAGATCCTAATGCTGATCCAGCTTTGAAAGGTAAATGGACTGGCGTTATTGGAGCTACTACATGTCCTCTGATGGTTTTAAAATGGACCCGTGTAGAGTTTGGTGGTGCAGCAATTAGTTCTGCTATGAAAAGCTTCACTGGAGGTTCAAGTCCTTACCCTTTATACTTTGCAAACCCTAAGGGAACTTTTGTATTAGAAGATTCATGGGTTTATGGAAGTGTGGATGATCCCTGGAGAATCAATGGCGGTAAGATTCATGTGATGCGGAATACTTTTGAAAAATGTGGATATACCGGAGGTGAAGCAATGAATGCAAAAGCAGGAACGATTGGAGACTTCGCATATAATCTATGTATAGGGATGGCTACGAACGGACCTAAATTATCAAACATCAACGTTTTGCCTGGTGTTCCTGGTTCTAACGTTCGTATGTATAACAACACCATCATTAATTCTGGTTTTAGAAGATCAGCTGCAGGTAGAGGTGGTTCTATTAATTTTGAAGAAGGTGCAGGTGGAATGGCCTACAATAATTTGATCGTGAATTGTAAGTTCGGGTTAAGAATTGTTGCTACTCCTATTGCTGATACGGCCAATATCAAATACGGATATAACTGGTACTATGCAGATTCATTGAATGTGGCTAGTCAGTTTATTCCATCTCTATCTGTAAGCACTGCAATCAGTCAGCCTAAAGAAACCGACGTTCCAAAACCTTCAACGTATTTGCCTGCAGGTTGGAAAATTGGTGATGTGTATACTGCACCATCTTCATTGTTGGGGCAAAATAATCCACAATTCATAAACGGTCCAGTACCAATGCCAGCTGGTTTAAAGTTGGCTGATATATCTGTAGTAGGTACATATAATTTTGCATTGAAACCAACATCTCCATGTATCAATGCTGGATTTACTGGATTTGCACCCCGTGCTGATGTTATTCAAGATGCACGTTATGGAGCAACCGAAATCACTCCTCCTGGAAAAGATATTGGTTGTTATCAGACAAATGGTCGTGGTAATCAACACTAAATAAATCATTTCTATAGCCTGTATTAAAATTTAATACAGGCTTTTTTAATAACCCAGATGATGAGACTAGTATTTTCCTTTTTAATGTTATATTTCACTACTCAGTTAACCAATGCTCAACCCGTTTTTGTAAATAAGCCTTATGTACAAATTGGAAATAATGCTTCAACTTCAACTTTGAAAATACTATGGCATGCACCTGATGCAGAAGTTAAATGGGAATTAGAACATAGGGTAAGCTCAAAGAGTCCTTGGAAAAAAGCAGACGAGCTTACATTTACAGTTTTGACACAAGTGAATGTTACACCTAATAGAGTGTATCATGCTAGTTTAAGTGGTTTAATACCAGGATCAATTTTTCAATACCGAATTCTTAAAGATGGAGTAGAGGTTTTTAATGCCGAAGCAAAAGCTAATAAATCAGTTGATCAACCATATCAATTTGTTGTGATGGGTGATATTGGTGCTGAAACAATTGATCAGAAAAAACTGGCCGAACGTGCATTTTTAGAGAAGCCAGATTTTATTGCAGTGCCTGGCGATATTGTATATGAGAATGGTTTAGTTTCTGAATACAATAAAAAATTCTGGCCAGTATATAATGCGGATAAGGCAGATTCAAACGGAGCACCTATTATGCGTTCTATCCCATTCATTGCAGCTGTTGGAAATCATGATGCTGATACAAGAGATCTTGATAAAATGCCGGACGCGTTGGCTTATTATATGTTTTTCGATCAACCTTTAAATGGGCCATTGGCTACTGAAGGTTCTGCATTTGTACCAATCTTAAAAGGGTCTGAAAAAAACAAAAAAGCCTTTTATGATGCAGCGGGAGAATCATATCCAAGAATGAGTAATTTTTCTTACGATTATGCCAATGCGCATTGGACCGTAATTGATTCTGATACTTATGTTGATTGGACAGACAGTACTTTAAAAGCATGGGTAAAAAAAGATTTAGCCGATTCTAAAAATGCTACTTGGCATTTTGTGATGTTTCATCATCCAGGATTTAGTTCTTCTCTGGACCATTTTGAACAAGAGCAAATGCGTTTGTTAGCACCCATATTTGAGAAGGGGAAAGTCGATGTGGTTTTCAATGGTCATGTACACAATTATCAAAGAAGTTATCCTATGACTTTTGCTCCCATTAAAAATGGAACATTACTGGTTGGAGGAAAGGATAATAAAACTATACGAGGAAGGGTAGTAGTGGGGAAATGGACAATTGATAAAAACTTTGATGGTCAAACCAATACCCATCCTAAGGGAGTGATTTATGTTATAACAGGTGCAGGTGGTCAGGAATTATACAATCCTGAACAAGAGAAAGATTCAGATACCTGGCAGAAATTCACCAATAAATTTATTTCCACTGTTCATTCTTTAACCAGTGCAGAGGTAAATGGTAATAAATTGGTCATCCGTCAAATTGATATCAACGGAAAAGAGTTAGATAAATTTGTAATGGAGAAATAATCAGTGTTGTTTTTTTTGAGTTAGTGGTCCCTTTCACTATTAGCAGGTGAAGGGGATTTTTTATACAAAAAGTAATCCCCGATGCTTTTACCCACCCCATGATTCTGCTAACGCATAATCATTACCCCTCCCAGGAGGGGATAAAAATGATTCATTCTTTGACTTAGAATAGAGCACCTTTAGGAAGAATATTAAATTAAACAAATACTATGAATTGGTATATTTTAATAATAGTAGGAGTGGCAGCAATTGCATTAATAATTTTTCTTGTAATCCGAAATCAAAAAGATGAAATTGATTTGAAAAAAAAATTAAATGATGATTATATTAAACCCAAACATGAACATATAGATACGGAAGTGGATAGAACAACATAAAAAAGGTACCCCACCTATTCGCAAGTGAACAGGTGGGATGTATGTTTTTTTAAATACCCCTCCTATTCGCAAGCGAACAAGAGCGCTGCTTTTTTCTAAAATATTATATTCTTTTATCTTTTCACTTTTTTACTGATTCTCAGGAGCTGAATAATTAAAGTTCTCTCCTTCTTTTTCTTTGGCTTTGAATTTGAGCTTTCCAAATTTGTAAGTAAATGTGATGCCAAATGAACGATAGGGTGTAAAGCGATAAATATCAGAATAAAAATCTGCAGTTTTCTGCTGGCTATATTGCTTCACATATTTATTAAATGGATTTACTGCGATCAAACCTAGGCTGGCTTTAGTAGAAAATTGTTTACGTAAAGCAAAAGTGTAACTGTATACATCTGCTTGCTTTCCCTGCCAGCGCATACCTAAATTATAGTTCCCAAAAAATTCTCCAGCTAAATTTTTAGAAATTTGATAACTTAAATTAGCACTTCCTCTTAAGCCAAATGCATTGGTAATGGCAGGAGTTACATTGGGGTTGTTCAGGTGGCGATTATATATTTGAAAGTTTGGACGAAGCGTTACTTTTTTTCCAAATGGAATAGATCCGGCAATGTTAACGCCAGCTCTTACTTCAGAAGCAATAGTAGCACGAGTAGTTACAGTAACATCGGTATAGATACTATCTCCAATTTTATAAGTCGGGTAATAAGTGATATAAGGTTTTATATCCGGACTGTTTCTTTGATAAAAAGCAGTGATACTAATATTGCCACCAGTTTCAAAACTTTTATTATAACTCAGTTCAAATTTATTCCCGATTTCAGGCTCTAAGTTTGGATTGCCGGTTGTAATATTATGAGGATTAGCCAAATTCATAAATGGATTTAAATCTCTAAACTCTGGCCTTTCGATTCGATAAGAATAGGCGAATTTGATACTTTGTTGCCCTGGAAAATTATGAGCCATAATTAAGGAAGGAATAAAGTGCCTATAATCCGGGATATGCACATTGGTAGAGTTAGAATAGTAAGCAGTATTTTTTGTATACTCATAACGAGCACCTGCTTTTACGTCAAAATAATCAGCCAAAGGGAAGTCTAAAGAAAAGTATCCTGCATAGATGGTTCTTTTAAAATCTGAACTATACGATTGTTGATTGTCTTTCGAATAAGTTCCAGTGCTTCCATTTAATGTATACACATCCGCGGCACTGATGATATCAATTAGTGTTGTTCTAAATCCGGTTTCGATGGCTACCTTTTCCGAAATAGGTTCGGTATAGTTCAGTTCAAAATTGATTTCATTTTCTTTACCAGGGTTCTCACTATTAGATCCTGAAAAGGCATTTGTAGTTCCTGAATGAAATTGTTCTTGATGATAGGAACTGGTATTATTGCCATATGTGGCATTATAGGCCAATTCTAATTCACGACCTTCCTTTTTAAACTTCTTTCTGTAAACTGCACTATTCTCAAAATCCAACACATTGAATTTGGATCCAGAAATTCTATCACTTAAAATATTACTCATTAAAGAACCATTGTTGTTATACGATATAGATTGTTGATGAGACAGGCCAGAATTATTAACTCCAAAATGACTAAATCCAATCGACGCACTGAATGTTTCTGTTTTGGATAAAGTCCATTCCATGCCAATACCAGATTTGTATCCATTACGATAGAAATCAGAAATATTATCCTGAATAAATCGATTGGTGAGGGGAGTAGTGATCCGGTCAGATCCATTTGGTGTGGTGGAAGTTAATTGTGCATTACCACTGAAATAAGCATTTATTGCAATACTCCCTTTTTTATAAGCTAGGTTCAAACTACCATTTTCTAATCTTGAACCTGCTGCAAGATTGAAATTACCATTAAAACCTTCGATCTTACTTTTCTTTAATACTATATTGATAATTCCACCTGTACCGGATGCGTCATATTTTGCAGAAGGACTGGTGATCACTTCTATACTTTGGATTTGACTATTAGGAATTGATTGCAGAGCATCAGCAATACTATTCCCAAAAATGGCTGAAGGCTTTCCATCAATTAAAAACTTCACACTAGGGTTTCCCAATAATTCCACATTGCCATCAATATCAATAGTAACCCCTGGTATTTTTTTCAAAGCATCTGTTGCAATTCCTCCTTGTGATGTAATATCCTTATCAAGGTTGTATACCATTTTGTCTAGTCTATTTTCAATAATCTGACGAGTACTCTTAACGGTTACATTTTCTAACTCTATTGTTTTTTTGTGTAATAAAATTTCAGGAATTGATTGATCACCATTAAGTTCAATTTTTTGAGTGTAATCCTCATACCCAATAAATTGAACTACTAATATGTAATTCCCCTTTGAAAGATTTTGTAATTCAACCTGACCTCTTTTATTGGTTATACCGCCATTTATTGTTTTTTTACTACTATCAGTTAAAATAGAGATAGTGGCATATTCTATTGGTTGTTTACTTGTATAATCAAAAACTCTAGCTGAAATCTTAATTAAACCTGCTGAATTAATACCCAGCTGAGCATCAATATTGTTGAACTGGAAAAGGGCTATGGATAGAAAAAATGCAAATTTCATCATGATTTAGTACAAATAAAGCTGCAAAGGAAGGGTGCAAATCTGAATCAAATTTGAAGTTTATGTAAACAAATAAAATAAACCGAAATTATTTTCATTGCAAATCAATGAGTTAGTTAAAGTTGATAACATTAAGGAAACAATTCCTTAACAATTAATAGTGGCATAACATTGGCTTAACAATTCGGTAACATTAGGAAGACAACTTTGCTGCGAATTAAAAACAAAATATATGTTAAAGAAGCTGATTGTATTAGTACAATTTCTAGCTCTGGCTTTGATTGCTGTTCCTTCGTTTTCACAAGAAACAGTTGCCAATTTGAGTGGACACGTTGCTGATGCCAAAGGTGCATACATTAACGGTGCAATTGTAACAGTTAAACACGAGCCAACTGGGTTTGTAACTAGTACACAAACTAATAACAAAGGTATTTTTACATTAGTTAATCTTAAAGTAGGTGGACCATATACCGTAAAAATTTCTAACCTAGGATTTAAAGATCAAGTTTATTCTGATGTAAACCTTGGATTAGGAAATAACCCTGAAGTTAGTGTAGTACTTACTTCAAGTTCTACTGAGTTAAAGGAAGTAACAGTAAGTTCTAATACTAAAAAACAAATAGCCGGTTCTACTACAGTAGGAGGACGTCAATTATCAACTTTACCTTCTTTAGGTAGAAGTTTGGCTGATTTTACTCGTCTTACCCCTCAATCTAATAATAACAGTTTCGGTGGATCTAGCTTCCGTTATAATAACTTAACAGTTGATGGAGCTATCAACAATGATGCGATAGGATTTAGTAATTCTGCGGGTGGTGTAAGTGGTGGTGGCCAATCAGGAGCTGCAGGTTCTGGAACTAGAACTACTCCATATAGTATTGATGTTATTCAAGAAGTACAAGTTCAATTGGCACCATTTGATGTGAAGCTTGGAAACTTCACAGGTGGTAGTGTAAACGCTGTAACTAAAAGTGGTACTAATGAAACTCATGGTTCGGTGTATTACTTTGGTAAGAACCAATCTTTATTTGGAAAGAGTGTGGATGGTTTAAAAACAAAAATTGGTTCTGATTTCTTTGAATCTCAATATGGTGCTACAGCAAGTGGCGCAATTGTTAAAAACAAAGCATTCTTTATTATAAACGTTGAACAAACCCGTCGTCAGGAACCTACTTTCTATAATATTGGTGATCCTGGTGCAGCTCTTAAATTATCTGAAGCAGATGCAATCGCTAATAAATTAAAAGCTTCTGGTTATGATCCAGGAAGTTATGTAGGTGCATATAAAATCAATACTAATAGTGATAAGATCTTTGGTCGTTTTGATTTCAATTTGAATTCAAAAAATACCTTAATGATTCGTGCTTTATATACAAATGGTTGGGGTAATAACTTGGAGCGTTCTTCTACAAACTTCCAATTTGGTTCTGCTGACTTTACACAGTATACCAAAAATATCAACTTAGTTGCTGAGTTAAAAACAAAGATCAGCAATAATGTAAATAACCAATTTAATGTTAGCTATATCAATGTTCATGAATACAGAGATTTCCCTGGAACTCTTGCTCCTTTCATGGATATCGACAATGGTAGAATCTGGTTAGGTACCTGGAGAGAAGCTTCAATTTATAATATGAAGCAACAAACTTTTGAATTGAGCGATAATGTTACGATTACAAAAGGTATTCACAAAATTACTTTAGGTACTCACAATGAGTTCTATAATTTAACTTACGGATTTATTAACTCATGGAATGGTCGTTGGGAATATTCTCGTGGTGTAAATAGTTTCTTAGCTGATAATCCTAGCCGTATTCGTGGTGCTTTCACCACAGATCCAAAGTATCCAAATGATCGTAATACAATTTATAATAATCCTCCTAGTCCATACAAAGTTGCTTTGTTAAGTGCCTATGCACAGGATGAAATTGCTATTACTCCTCAGTTCAAATTAACAACAGGATTGAGAATTGATTACTCAAGCGTAAATCCTCAGCCTACATTGGATCCTGCTTTGAATGGAACTAATGCTGTAGGATATGTTTCTGCACGACCTACCTATTCTGCAACTCCTTTTAATCAATTGAGTAATCAGTGGCTGGGTAAAGCAACACTTTCTCCAAGAATTGGATTTAATTATGATGTGAATGGAGATCAGAGTGTTGTATTTAGAGGTGGTACTGGAATTTTCGTAGGAAGAATGCCATTCGCTTGGATGGGTTATGCATACACATTGAACGGAACTACTTATGGTAATATCGATTGGAATGGAATAGGTGCTGCAACAAAAGTTCCTTTAGCATTGGATCCCCAGGGATTAAAAGATACAGTAACTAAATATGGCGGTGCTTCAAGAAGCGCAACAAGAGAAGTAGATATTATTGATAATGGATTCAAATTACCACGTGTGTTAAGAACGGATTTAGCAGTTGATTTGAAATTCGGACACGGATATAAATTAACGTTAGATGCGTTATACACCCAAACATTATATGATGTAAAGTTTGAACAAATAAACTTAAAAGACTCTGTTGCTTACTTTACAAATACCCCTCAAATTGTTACACCAGTGTACGTGGGTGGTAAATATAACTCAGCATATTCTAACGTATTTATGTTAACAAACACAACTAAAGGTTGGAGGTATAATTTAACTGCACAGTTATCAAAGGCTACTAACAATATTAAAGTTGGGTTACATAATTTAAACCTTAACTGGATGGTAGCTTATACCAATGGATATAGTGTTGATTTGAGTAATGGTGTTCGTAACTCTTTCCAAAGTAACTATGAACTTAACCCATCTATTGTTCCAAGTAATCCAACTCTATCTTATTCAAACTTTGATTTGCGTCACCGTATCGTTGGTATGTTTGGTTCTACTTTGATGTGGAATAAATCAAACTCTACTTCAATTTCATTTGTTTACTCAGGACAGTCTGGCAATCCTTATAGTTTGATCTATCAATCATCTCCATTTGGTGCTGGTTCTAATGCACCATTACCTTATATTCCTAAAGATGCAAGCGATATTCGTTTGGCTGACTATACCTTAAATGGGGTTGTTTATACTGCAGCTCAACAAGCAACTGATTTGTTCAATTTAATCAATGGTGATAAATACTTAAGTTCTAAAAAAGGAACTTATGCAGAAAGAAATGGTTTGCGTACTCCTTGGACTCACCAATTGGATATGAAAATCATGCATGAATTTAAGTTGAGCAAAACTAATAGCAGACACGCCATACAGGTTTCTTTGGATGTATTCAACGTGTTAAATTTATTGAACAACAGTTGGGGACATGTAAATTTCGTAACTAACATTAACAACCAAACAGTTAACTTCTTGAAATTTGCAACTGATGCTAATGGAAAAGCTGCAGGTGCTCCTTCAACTGGATACCAACCTACTTTCAACTTTGTGAAACCAACTGGTATCGATGGTCACTACTATACTTTAGATCCTATCAACTCTCGTTGGCAAGGTCAGTTTGGAATCAAGTATAGTTTCTAAACTTAAAATTAAAAAGTAAAATATAAAAAGGGCAACTCTTAAACCGAGTTGCCCTTTCTTTTTTCTTTTTTATCTTTCATTTTTACATTTAACTCTACCAGTTATTCATTTGCCCTTCCACCACTCTTTCTGGTTTTTGAATAGGATTTTCTTTCCAATTATCCTCGTATGAAACAAACCAACTCAACCAAAGCGTTCTAGAAAGACGCATTAATAAGGGTTGTACTATAATCAACAATGCAATATTGGT
>CANBQT010000080.1 GCA_947371755.1 Chitinophagaceae bacterium | reverse complement strand
TTTTCTTTGCATCTCTATATTTTTTGTAGACAACTTTTAATATATATCCTCCGACTATTAACACAAATGCAGATAAAAGCGCAATTATTAAATATCTATAGGATATGGTTTCAGATTCAAAAATTTCAATCGGCTCTGTAGCAAAATCATTGATTGAAATGGGGATATATTTTAAGGAATTAGTTGTATCGGAAGGAAATTGAAAATAAATTCGCTGATTTAATTCGAAACAATTTATAGGTATATTACCACTTGATTTTCTAAAAAACATGTCAATAATCTTCTGATTATTTAATTTATAGGCTGCATTTTTTTCAAAGTTTAAAAGATATTGCTCTTCAGTATTAAAATAGATTAATGTACCATTTAACGATGCTAAATTGATACATACTGGAGTAGTAACAATTGTATTACACAATTCAGCAAATCTTTTATTTAATCTTCCATGTGAAATATTTTTTTTCGATGAAAGATCCAATTGTGTAATAGTATAAATTGTAGTTTTTTCGTAAGTAGCTGCATCATCAAATGGATGACTAATATAATAGAGAGTTGATTTTTCTGGTAAATAGTTATATATATAGTCAGTAACTGGATATTCTTTGTTCAGCTTTTTAATATTCCATTCTGCAATCTCCTCACTAAAGTATCGTAATTGTCCATTAATCTTCCAAAATCCAACACCTCCAAATGAAAATAAAGTGTCTTTATAGCTGAAACTGATATTTTCTCCATTATAACCAGTAAAATAAGTTGAATCTTGGCGTGTAAAAGCAATCTGATTTTTGTTTTCTGAGGTAGCCTTATATATCTGTCCAGTTCCATCTAATAAAATATATAGCCCTTTTTGATTTTTTATAATTTTTTGGGAATAATTTTTAAGATGTGGATCAAAAACTGGCAAGAATCGCTGCAATGATGTTGATTTACCAATGATTAATTCATCATTCTGATGATGATACAGGAAGTCGAGGAAATCAGTTTTGGGAATCCAATAGGTTTGGCTGACGCACAAAAATGGCATCAAAATACCTAAGATGAAAACATATACACCCTTTATCATTTATACAATTTCAGTTAAATCTTAGAGTTAGAGACATGAATTGAGTATTTTTAAAATATATTTTATGTTATAATACTAAATCCTTATTTATAAATTCTTGAATTTAATAATATTAATTAAGTTGTTTTATGAAAATTACACAAACCTAATTTGTATTCTAATTTATTGATTCTTTGTTGGATACTACATCTTATCAACTGAATTTTATAAAAATTCATACTATGAGATATGTTCCGCAGAAATCAAAATGCTTTTTACTAGTACTTTTTTTAATGGTATTAGGTACCCTAATTTCTTGCCAAAAAACAGTGGATTCCCATTCAGATGACATTGCCTCTTTAAAAGCCCAAGTGTTGGCTTTGCAAAAAACGACTGATTCTTTATCTAAAGCATTAGCAACAACTAATAATAATGTTAGCTCTCTAACTGCCAGGGTAGATTCCATTAAGAGTCAGATTATAATAGTTACCAATCAAATAACCATCTTAAATACGCAAATAACCCAAGTAAATGTAAATATCACATCAATCAATGCTCAAATTGTAGTTCTAAATCAACAGTTGGCTGCATTATTAGCTCAATTGAATAGTATTATCAACCAACTTACTGTAACACCTACTAGCTTAAGCTCTGGTCTTATTGCCTGGTATCCATTCACTGGTAATGCAAATGATAGTAGTGGTTATGGAAATAATGGAACTGTTTATGGTGCAACTTTAACTAATGATCGATTTGGCAAATCAAGCTCAGCTTATAGTTTTAGTTCTACAAATTATTCTGCAGGTAGTCTTTCAAATGGCATTTATATTCCATTCCAGCCATATTTAAATGTAACAAATATCTCAATTTCTGTATGGGTAAATCCTACGGCATATCATTGGACTGGTTGTGCGGGTCCATGTCAAGCTGATATTATTAACAGGAATCAATTTGGTTACTCTACACCCAATGGCGAATCCTGGGGAGTTTATCTAATTAATAATGCATATAATGTAACTCAAGGGCTGTATGGAGCATTTAAAGGTCCAAATAATGGTGGTTGGTCTGTTTCTAGCGCACCTACGAATGCTGTATTTTTAAATAACTGGCATAATATTATTGTCAATTACAATCAAAAATCAATTGATGTTTATCTAGATGGCACTATAGTTAATTCTTTACAAGATACTGTTCCAATGAACACATTAGGGAACTCTGGAATTTCTATAGGAGTGTCAAACCAAGCTAATGGATACTGGGATCCTTTTGATGGAACAATTGATGAGGTTAGGTTATATAATCGTGTTTTAACACAGCAAGAAATCACCTACCTAGCCACACATTAAAATGATTCAACATCCGGGGGGATTTTGAAAATAGAAACCACCTCTTTTGTTGGAGGTGGTTTTCTTTTAATTCAAATACCAACTGTCATTTCTGTTTTCTAATCCATGTTTGATTTGTTCCACTAACTGAAATGCATTAACTGATCTATCTAAGAAGCTATCAATGTAGCTGCTCTTATTAACTCCTGTAAAAAGATTGTACAATTTCCATAAATTGATGTTACCATTTGCATCTCTACAGAAACTTTCATCCCTGTAAAAGTCTTTTACCACATTTGCCATCATTTGATCACCAAATAATAGTGGAGATAAATCTGCTTTCATTGAATTGGGTAAATGTGGATACATTCTGCATCTGCCAATCAACTGTGCAAATTGTTGCTCTGTGATACTGTATTTGGTCAGCTGTTCTAAATGGTAAAGATGATAGCTGCTATTATAAATACGTAGTAATGTGCTTATGGCCGCACTTAATTGCTCAAGATTTTTCACTTTCACTTCTCCTATAAATCCATCTGTCCAAACACACATGTTACAACACACTTTGTTTTTAAATCCTACGAAGATTTTAAAATGCTGGTCAGATTGTATAATCCGGTCAAACACCCCCCCTTCATTCAGTCGATAGTGACCCACTTTGTTCAGGACGAGACAGGTGTTAAAAAATGCTACCAAAAGGGCTTAAAAGAAAAAAGCTGAAAACCTTCATAGTAAAGATTTTCAGCTCTGTAGCGAGATGGAGATTTGAACTCCAGACCTCAGGGTTATGAAATCCAGTTAGTTATAAATATTTTATATCTGAATTGTGACCTAATTTACTATCCAATGATAAAGGAAAACAGAATAATTAGAACCGTAACTAAGTTTTGCTACTCTAAGCTACTTTATCTGCCTGAATAGTTAAAAGGGATTTTATTAATCTTTTTTACTTCCCTCATTAGCATTATCAATCTGTGCCAACAATTCTCTTAATGATGCACCAATCTTATCCTTTTTCATGGGTTTAAGTTTCGGTTTATCAATTTCAGAATGTTCTCCACTTTCAATTCGAGCAAGCATTTCTCTTAATCCTTTTCCTATCAGCGATTTGTTTTCCATAAGTTCTCCGATTTATTATTATAGGACAATCAAAATCTTTGCCAATTTCTTGTGAATCCAAGAAATACATGTTAGAAAATTTATTGTTCATTTAAACTTAATGTAAGGCCTTGGATTACAGCATCCCCTCATCCATAAAACTAAAATAACCTCCTTCTGCTGAAAGAATAATGTGATCCATCAAGCTAATATCAAAATGGTTACAGGCTTCTTTAATCTTTGCTGTTAGAGCTTTATCTGCTCCTGAGGGTTCCAAATTGCCACTGGGATGATTGTGGGATAGGATGATGCTTGTAGCAGCAATTTTTAATGCTACAGATAGAATGAGTCTAATATCTGCCACAGTTCCTGTTATTCCGCCCAGGCTCAAAGGATAGACACCAATCACTCTGTTGGCTCTATTGAGATACATGCATACAAATTGTTCTTGCAGCGCAATGGTGTTTGTTGAAAAGAAGGGCAATAGCTCTGTGTAAGCATCTAGGGCACATTGAATTTTTGGTTTTCTACCAATAGCTGGTCTGTAGCTGATTTCTATTTCTGACACTTTGGTTTCGAGTTTCATATTGTTTAAGTTTTTATGCCCATTGTTGCAATGAGCTTTTGTTTTTATTTGGAAAATATTTTGATGTGCTTATTTTTAGGCCATGAAAGCCCATCATCCAGGAGAAATTATCCACATGTCTTACATTACTACCAACACTGTGAAAGATGGGAAGGTGGCGATATTGATTGCTGTAGACAATTATTCCCAATATTGTTTTGGTGTGGCCATTGAACAGGAAATGCAGATGGATGCTGTAGAAAAACACTTGTCTGGAATCATGAAGGAAGTGCATAAGCACCATCCCAAAAGAAAGCCATTATTCATAATGGCTTATGGAAAAGAATGGATGCATTCATTTGAGAGGCAATACAAGGGAAAAGCAACATTTCAATTTAATCCTGTATTAGCAGATGCTATTGCTATGCCTGTTGCTAAACTATTGTTACAAAATCTGTTGAATAAATAAAATGTTTTTGCTATCTAAGAAAGAATGAAGCAATCATATGGATACCACAATTGGCATATTTGATAGCAAATACGACATTCAGGATGGGTTCCTACAGCTTCAATGAAGACAGTGGAACCTTTGTTTAGCTGTCCCACAGAATGACTACAAATGGCTCTAATAGGTGTATGCAGTTGTTTGATGTTCCCAATCGATGATACAATTAATAAGGTATGGGGATTGATGAATTCAATGTTGTTTGTTGGGGGCATAGATGATCTTGTTTAGCACAGATTAATTGGATTTCTTTGAAAGCAGTAGCAGGTCATTTACTTGAACATACGTTTGATTTGTTGATTCATCTCGAACTAAAATACCCTCAATAGCAATCTCAGTTCCCTCAATTACATGACGATCAATGTTTTCAGCAAGTTTTCCGTATGCTATGCAGAAGTGGTTAAACACACCCTTTGTTTTCATACCTGCATTATTGAAATAGTTAGAAGGGGTTTCAATGTTGAATGTTGCTCTAAGCAATTCTGTCTCCAGACGATTAACAGTAGGTCTTTCCACTGTTCCAATAAGTTGGACTTTGTTTTTTGTATTCATGGTTTTTTGTTTAATAAAGATTCTAATATTGATAATGACCTAGTGCATAAAATAATTTGTAAGTTTGAATACATTTTATTTTAAATGAGAACATATTTAGCAGACATTATACCTAAAATTCAAAGGTTTTCAAGGCAACTTGACGATATCGTTCTTTTAACAAACCAGAATTGGGTATCCCTTGATGAAATTTCTCAAACCAAACGAGTTTATATATTTGATAAAAATGGAGATTTAGATATATACAAGGATGGTGTTGAAGTTGATAATGGGACCTGGAAATTTATTAATCAATCGCTTAAATTAAAACTTAAGAGTGGCGGTTATTTACTCAAACATGGATTTTTTGACGAAAATGTAATTGCTCTAAAACTTGATAGTACAGACACTTATGCTTTTTTAGTCAATGAGACAAAATATGAAAAAGAGCTTAATACAATAGAGGATATTATTGAATTTTTGAAAAAAACATACTTAGGAAAAGAATCCCCTGACTTTATAATTGGTAATCACCAGATGGTATCTATAAATGAAGAATTTACTTACCAAATTATTAATGAAATAAAAGATTTTAATTTTTTTTATGGCCACCACATATCATATAGAATACATTACTCTGATGGATTAAGAGGTTTTTTTTATAATGTTTCGGAAAGTGGCAAATATTTTTTTTCACATTTTGAATATGGAAGAATATACTGTGCAAGCAAAGATGATGTTATTAAACAATACCATGATTATCTACTTAAAATTAATTCCAATCAACGGAAACTACATTAGACTCATTAACAAAGAAACCACCTTCCATTAAAGAAGGTGGTTCTTTATTTAATTCAAATACCAGCTTCACAATTTCTTCTTCATCCGTTCTTTGTACAAAGCAGCATTTTCCTTGCTAATAATATAATTGTAAAACCTACGATCACTTTCAGAACGTAATCTTTCAATGAAATCAACATCCTGTTCGAACCATGTTTTGAATTTGTAATTGATTCTATTAATGGTATCACCTCTAACTTTTTTTTGTGTTTCAATACTTTTTTTTATAACCCCTAGTGTATTATTAATTTGGTCAGTACTAATATATGTTCCCTTTTCAACACATTTTATGATTTGCACAATTAAATCATGTTCAATTTGAGTGAACTCATTTTCAGTCTCAAGATTAGTGTAAATAGTATTCAGAGCATTTTTTCTAAAAGTATTTTTTTTTGTTTTAAAAACAATCCAAAATAATAAAGTCGAAATTAGCATAATTATTAAAGCTATTTGCAAAATGAAAATCCAATTGGATTGCTGCTCCTTGTATATTGATATTTTTTCTTTTGTAAAATCCTTTATAGTGATTTTAAATGAATACAATTGATTGGAAGAATCATTTGAAAGGGTATAATACACAGAATCGCCCACTTCAAATGAATTTCTGATTTTGTTAGCAGCTGAGTTTCCAAGAAGCAAGTCTTTAATGGACTGATTAGTTAATTTATAAATTGCATTTTCATTAAATCGAATTAATAGCATTTTATCATAACTAAATACAACGAGTTTGCCATCTAATGAAGGTAAGTTGATATTAAGATTATTTTCATAAGTCATTAAATTTTCTAATAATGATGGGGAAATTGTACCAAGCTGCTGGTTTTCTTTATTGCGCATATTTAATTTCATAAGAAACCATCCTGATAGTTGTTTTGATGTAGCAGGATTTTCATAAGGTTTTTGAAAATAATATAGTTGATCATTTTTACTGCTAAGAAAATTGACAAAATCAATAGTAGGATACTCTTCTGATATTGGTATAATATTCCATTCATTAAACACTTTACTATAAAACCGAAGCTGTCCATTTAATTTCCAGAATCCTGAACCACCGAAAGAAAAAATTGTATCATTATAAGAAAAATCAATAGAACCTCCATTATAACCCCAATAAAAAGTAGAATCTTGTCTTGTGAAAATAATTTTGTCGGTAGTTTCACCTGTAGCTTTATAAACTCTTCCTGTTTGATCAATTAGAATATAAAATCCGCTTTTATTTTTAATTATTTTTTGAAGATGATTTACCAGACGAGGATCACTCAAAGGAATGAATATTTGACGGGCATCTTTATTTGTGACTTCTTTAATCGAGGCTTTGGTGTGGTATAAATAATTTAATAAAGGTGACTTTGGTATTGCATAGGATTGTGCATTAATCGCATAAACCCAAACGAGTACTAGAATACACAAGAGCTGTTTTTTATGTTTCATTCAAACAATATCTTACTTTATTGATAAAAAATTAATTGGAAAGAAAGTTATTAAGAAATAAGATTAGGTATAAAAAATATAATAATATTTAAAATATTTTAAATCAATTGTTTAGAAAAATATCTATTAAAAAAACAAATATCCCAAATTCTCAATTATTAAATATCCTATTCTCATTCCATGTATTTGATATCAATGAAGTTTGTAGAAATTAATCTTTATGAATGGAAAAAAAGTCATTTCTATATGCCTATTGCTGAGCATTCTTTTGTGTACAATATCCTGTCAAAAAACTGTCGATAGCAGTGCTGCCGATATAGCAGCTTTAAAAGAATCCGTTTCTGCACTTCAAAAAACAACGGATTCTCTTGCTAAAGCATTGGCAGCTTCTAATAATAATGTGGCTAGTCTAAGTAGTAAAGTGGATTCAATCAAAGCACAAATAGTAATTGTGCAGAACCAGATCACTGTTTTGAACAGCCAATTAACCATTACAAATACGAATATTACGGCTATAAATGTCCAAATTGTAATCTTAAATCAGCAGTACACAGCTTTATTGGCACAGTTAAATGCAATTTTAGCTCAACTTTCAATTACACCAAATTCATTATCTTCTGGTTTGTTGGCGTGGCTTCCATTCTCAAATAATGCTATAGATAGTTCAGGTAATGGAAATGATGGAACAATTATTGGAGCCACTACCACTGCAAATAGATTCGGACAATCTAATACTGCTTTTAGTTTTGATGGAATTAGCAATTTTATAAGTTTAAAAAATAATAATTTATGTTCTGCCACTACCGATGTTAGTATATCTGTATGGGTTAATATAAAAAATTGGACTAATAATGGCGGATATTTACAAGCTTCAATCATAGAAGAAGGCAGTATTCAACATTACTATCATTTACAAATAGGGCCCCAAAATCAACCAGACTTAACAAAGTCTAGTATTAATTTTCAGTTTAATAATATTGCATTTAGTACCCTATTAAATAATCCAATTCATTTGAATCAGTGGTATAATATAGTATTTACAAATTCAAACAAAATTGGAAAGATCTATTTAAATGGTAATTTATTAATTGAATATGCAGGGTATCCCTATGGGAATTCGGGCTGTCCTCTTAATCTAAATCTTGGAAAAGAAAAAACCTGGTTTTACAATGGAGCAATCGACGATCTAAGAATTTATAATCGAGCTCTTACAGAGCAAGAAATCACCTACCTAGCCACACATTAAAATGATTCAACATCCGGGGGGGATATTGAAAATAGAAACCACCTCTTTTGTTGGAGGTGGTTTTCTTTTAATTCAAATACCAACTGTCATTCCTGTTCTCTAATCCATGTCTAATTTGTTCCACCAATTGAAATGCATTTACACTTCTGTCCAAGAATGAATCAATATAGCTGCTTTTATTAGCTCCTGTAAACAGATTGTACAACTTCCATAGGTTAATATTTCCATTTATGTCTCTACAAAAACTTTCATCCCTGTAAAAGTCTTTCACCACGTTAGCCATCATTTGGTCTCCAAATAATAGTTGTGAAATATCAGCCTTAATTGAATTTGGTAAATGAGGATACATTCTACATCTGCCAATCAGTTGTGCAAACTGTTGTTCTGTAATGCTGTATTTAGTCAATTGTTCTAAATGGTAAAGATGATAGCTGCTATTATAACTTCGTAGCAATGTGCTAATGATAGCACTTAGTTGCTCCTGGTTTTTCACTTTCACATCACCCATATAGCCATCTGTCCAAACACACATGTTGCAACACACCTTGTTTTTAAATCCTACAAAGATTTTAAAATGCTGGTCTGATTGTGTTTTACTGTAGAGATTATCCAAGCTATAACTCTTGACACCTCCTACTGTGAGTGATAGAATATTGCCATCAACCTCAGCCTGAATACTTGGTATTTCTATAGCAAATGCCATGCGTTCATAATAGATAGTTTTCTCCCATTCAAATAGCTCATTAGCTGCCTTATTCTTGGCTTCTGGCACTCTTCCTTTAATTGGATGTGACAGCCTTACCATGGGCTTTAGAATGTGTTCACCACTATAAACATCAGCAGTTAATTCTTGAACAGTTTCTATGAAATCTGTATGGCTAATAGTTGGCTCATTGTCCTTACTGAATACAGGAATTAAATGATGCTCTTTCATTTCAGCAAGATTTCCAGCAATTGTGTTTGCTGTAATGAAATGCTTTTCTGCTTCTTGCTCCACAGGAATAATAACATCAGGAACAAATGGTATAGTTTCAATTGCATTAGTGCTGTCCATTACTAGAGTTTTGAGAGTTGAGTAATTCTGTTTTCACTTCTTGTTGAATGATGATTTGCCTTTTTCTTTGCTCAAATTCAGGTTTCAGGATTTCTTTGAACTGAGGATATTCCTGATAGAGTGCTAATAATTCTTGAATGGATACAATGTCTCCAATTCTTCGGCTAATATCATCTACTGTTAAGGCTGCACCACTATTACACCAATCTCTAATTTGCTTTCCAGTTTCGATAGAAAGTTTCTGTTCAGGTTGCCCAAAGAACAATCCAGTTCTATCCTTAGATGCTAATGCATGGTTCTTCATATCCAAATCAAAAGCCAGTGTGAATTCATATTCCAACCCATCTCTTTGAACAGATTTTAAACCCACTTTCTCTGGAACCATTTTCCCATTACGTTCATTTAAGACATAATCTTGTTTGGTTCTAATAGTGCTGATGATGTGGCATTTGCTATTTAAAATTTTCTGTACAAAAGCATTATGCCTAGGTGTGATTTTACCCCAGTTGGTAAAACTGTTCCCTTGTAAGGAAGAATGAAAGTCAATTAGGTATTCCCATTCATGGGTAACTGAATCTAGGATAACAACCTCCATTCCTGCCTTTTCACATACTTCAATAGCTTGTAAATACTTCTCAGGAGTGAATGGTGCAGATAGCTGTAAGGTGTTAAAAGCCCCTAGATGAGCATATAGTTCGGCAGAATGGTTTTCTGTATCCACTACAGCTATTTTATTCCAATCATTACATAAGCCATAGGCTATGAGTAATGCGGAATATGTCTTACCAGCACCACTAGGAGCTTGTAAACCCATTTTAATTTTAGCCCTTTTTCTTTGGGCGGTTTGTAATTGCATATATGTATTTTTTGTTAACTTTAATAAATGCCTAAAGAAAAATCCATGAATAAGAAATTAATTATTGGCTTAATTTTTTCAATTTTTGTTTTACTGATATCTACTAGTGTATATTTTTATAATCAAAAGTTTTCTATTTCTGATATTGATGCAGATAACTATAGAGACAAACTGTTAATAAATAATTGGAAAAACAGAATCAAGGTTGATGATTCTGAAACCCTTAGTCTCAAATTATTACGAGGAGACAACCCAGATAAAATTGATTTAGCGTATACTTGGCAATTAGACAACTTAGATAGATACAACTTTAGCCTAAATAAAACCAAAGGTGAAAATGGAAGGGTATTGGTTGAACTTGGTGATAAGAATAGTCCCGGAAATTTTTATAATGTTTATTTCAATTCAAATATGTTACCAATTGGCTGCATAGTTAATTTGAGTAAGGGATTTGTTTTTAAAAATCTAATAGATAAGATGATTTTAGAAGAAGGATTTGTTTTAAAAAAAAGTACTCAAATAAAAGGTCATGATATTATAATTAAAGAAGATAATAATAGTTTCATTATCGGTGAATTGTTTATTAAATATGATGACCTTGAAAAAAATGAATTTTCAATGTATAATCTTATCATACATCTTTATTCTAAGAAAAAATATATTTAGTTAAATAAAAAAGGGGCTGATGATTACTCATCAAGCCCCATTACTAACCACAAATCTGCAGATCCATGTTGAACTAGAATTCTTCGTAGCGGTTAATTGAGTGTTCTACTATTGGTTCTGTCAATTAGGAAATCCTGCATTTGTGTTTTAAGCCATTTCTAGCTTACTAATTTGCGTTTGGCCAATGAG
>CANBQT010000079.1 GCA_947371755.1 Chitinophagaceae bacterium | reverse complement strand
GGATTTGCACGTGAAAGAGAATTTACTGTTAGCAAACAAAGTACTGAAAGTATTCGTTTTAGTTTGGTATCTGATGAAACTACCAAAGATGTGTATCCATTTGATTTTGTTTTTTCTATTGAGTACACTGTTTCTAAAAATCTATTGACTGTTCAGTATATCGTTGAAAATATTGGCGATGATGTGCTTTTATTTTCTGTTGGAGCACATCCTGCTTTTAAAGTTCCTGTAGTGGATGGAACAACTTATGAAGATCATTATCTTGTATTTAGTGATCATGAAAACGCAGGGATTTTCCCTTTATCCGCAGAAGGACTGATTGAAAAAGATACAATTCCTTTATTATCCAATGCTATAACAATTCCACTCACAAAAGAATTATTTGCAAAAGACGCGTTAGTGTTCAAGCACCTTAAATCGAACTATATTGGAATTCTAAATAATAAGAATACACACGGCTTAAAGCTACATTACACAGATTTCCCGTTCATGGGGATTTGGGCGGCAAAGAATGCCAATTTTGTTTGTATTGAGCCCTGGTGTGGCATTGCGGATAGTGTGGATGCTACTGGCGATTTGCCTAAAAAAGAAGGTATCAATCTTTTGGCTCCTGGCAAAATTTTCGAAAGAGCCTGGACTGTAGAAGTTTTCTAATTTTATTTTACAAAGACTGCATCTGCGATCCCTTTGTTCACAATATAATTGGAGTAAGTAATTTCTACCCTACCTTTTTTATTCTTCAATTTTTGTGCTTCTGTTAATGCTTTTTCATTGTCATCAAATTCTAAAGTAATCCCTTTAGGAAGTTTATAATCCTTTGTATTGAAACTAAAGATTACTTTTTCTGGCAATCCATATTTTGAAAAAGTCCCATAATTCATTTCCATTTCATAAGTGCCATTTTCTTTTGTAGTAGTAATTGCTTTCCGCACTAAAAGATTGGGCTCATCAATGTATAAAGTAGTTAACACAATCTCACTTGATTCGTTGACTGGCAATAATTTTACTACTTTACAACTAGTTCCGTTTACCGTAGATTCCCCAGCTGCCAAAGCCACAAAATCATTAGTAGCTATAATGCTACTCATATTAACTGAAACACCCCCTTTTGGTAAAAGAGAAATGCCTCCTTCTTTTTTAAGTCGGAATTTATTAGGCTTCTTAAAATATATTTTCACTTTACCAATAGGCGCTTTGATAAAACTCACATCAGTTTTCATATTGCCATCTGCTTCATAATCATTTACCTGGTCTAATTTGGCCTTCACCTTCATCACCAAACCAGTCATGTCTTGAGCTTGAGCAAAAACACCTGTCTGAAATGCAAATACTAAAAAAAATATCTTATACATGAGAATACGTTATGATTTTTTAGCTGAGTATGTCTTTCTTATTGAAAATAAAAATAGCCGACCCTACAAATCCTACAATATGTAACAATAAAACTAATGCTGATGTGATGATCCTTTGTGGATTTTGTATACTGCCAATAATGGCCTCATTAGCATCATTTACTTTTAAATCGAAAAACTCTTTCCAACTGATCAGATGAGTAGTAAATAAGTATGGTTTCAACACATTGAAAATTGGAATATTTAAAGTACTCAAAATGGTAAAGAAAACAATGATACTCATAGTTGCAACGATGGGGCCAATACTGTTTTCCGCGAAAATGGACAATAAAAAACCCAATGCTGCAACGGTAACCATTGCTAATGCTGCAAAAACAAAAGCGCCAGCATATCGCCAGAAAACATCGTTCTGACTAATTAAAACAACATAGCTGCTTTTCATTAAAAACATATCGCCTACCCCAAAGATCCACATACTAACAAATAATGCCAGTATGGCTAACCAGATTAGAAGCATAATAGTATACACAGTTGCTGCTAAAAATTTTGCAATCAACAACTCTGTTCTGCTATAAGGTTTAGATAAAAGCAATCTCAGGGTTCCCATATTAGCTTCCCCAGAAATCATATCGGCCGCTATCAGTGCTACCAGTAATGGAACGTGCACTAATAACAATTGTAACATAATATAACAGATGAGGTATCCATTGATGATATTACCATCAATCTCCATTGTTCCACCTACATCCTTCATTAAGAAATCGGCATAGCTTTTCCCATCGACCTTCAATCCGAATTGAATGATCAGGATCAAAGCAGCAATGGCCCCAAAAGCTATATAAGTTCTAGGCCTGCGAAATATTTTGTATAACTCAATTTGTATAAGTGTCAACATGTTGATTGCCTGATGTTACTTGTAAAAAATAATCTTCTAAAGAATGCCTTGGTTGAAGTGACAATAATTGAATCTGCATGCTAGCCAAATCTGTATGCAAATCAGGAATTTCTCTCCGATCCAATTTGATGACAATACTATTATTCCTTTGACCTTGTAATTTGTCAATCCATTTGCTCAACTTTATTTGTTGCAATGCAAACACATTATCCATTGTTTGTAATTCAACGATTGTTTGAGAAGGATCTAATAATTCAGAGGCATTCCCTTCCACTAATTTCTTACCCTTATCAATAATTAAAACGCGGGTAGCAATCTGCTCTATTTCACTTAATAAATGCGATGACACAATCACCGTTTTATTCATTTCGCGACTCAAGTGAAGAATTAAGTTTCTGATATCAGCAATTCCCTGAGGGTCTAAACCATTGGTTGGTTCGTCGAGAATAATCAGTTGGGGATTGTGCACCAATGCAATTCCAATTCCCAGTCTTTGCTTCATTCCCTGAGAGAAGGTTTTTACTTTATCATCTGCTCTTTGTGCAAGGCCTACCATTTCCAATTGATCCATTAAAAGCTTACGGGTTGGTTTGATACCGCTTAAACGGGCAAACAATTGCAGGTTGTCGTAGGCAGAAAGGTATTTGTAGACATCTGGTTTTTCGATTACAGCGCCAATATTTCGGAGAATTTCTCTACGATGTTTCGAGAGATTCATCCCAAATATTTCAATATTGCCCTTAGTAGGTTCAATAAGCGTCAGCATCATACGAATACTTGTACTCTTTCCGGCGCCATTTTGCCCAAGAAAACCATACACGTCCCCTTCATTAACAGAAAAGGAAAGTTGGTTAACAGCAGTAAGGTTTTTAAACTGTTTGGTGAGGTCAGTAACCTGAACGATTTGTTGCATCTTAATCTATAACATCAAAAATAACTAAGAGGTTGTAGTATCTGCAAAAAAAACAATTATACTTTCAAATATTCTTGCAGGGCTTTTACATAGTTTTCAAAAGCCCCTATTCCTATCGGTGTGATTTTACAGGTTGTATGCGGATAGTTGTCTTTGAATTGTTTTAACACCTCTATATAGCCTACATCTTTGAGTTTTTGTACCTGCACGCTGAGGTTTCCAGCTGTTGAATTCGTCTTTTCTTTAATAAATGTGAAATCAGCTTCTTTTACACTTATTAATAAGCTCATCACAGCTAAACGTAATTGTGAATGCAATATGGGATCTAGTTCCTTAAACATTCGTACGTTTTTGTTTCTGGTACTTAACTTGTAAAATGATGCCAGGAATAAACCAGCAAGCTATGGCTGCTATTGCCCCCAGTAAAAAATCGTATTTAGTTTCTGTAAAACAAGAAATCATAAAAAGCACATACGCAATAATTGCCCCAATGATCATTGGCCAAAATTTCTTTACGATTCCCGTTACCAAAGTTGGAAAACCATAAATCAAAATATACATGGAGTAAAAACTTGGCGTAAATGGTTTAATTACTTCGTCTGGTTTACTATTATTGATTTCGTGCTTTACTATTTGCCAACCATTTAATTGCATCATCTGTTCTGCAGCATTGGGAACAACTGACTGAAAAAAACTCAACCCAAATATTGTCAGGGCGTACACCAACCATACCGCATTTAGTGCAGAGTCTTCATGACGTTTGATCTTTTGAGTTTTCGAATCTTGATTGATCAAAATAATCTGTGGAATAATTGCGCCCATTACGATCCACCAAATATCAAAAGGAAGACTAAAATTATATTGCAATTGTAGAAAACTCACAAAAGAAGCAATGGCCACTACCGTTCCCCATAATAATGGACCTACTCCTTTATCATGATAACTATTCTTTACTTTTTGAATCATATCAGTGATAAGCTGTAAACTTTCTTTCTCTGATAGTTGTTTTTCGTTGGGCATATCTAATTGATTTAAATTAACCTCTCCCTTTCAGGTACAAATATATTGATACCGCTGTATTGGTTATTTTATTATTGACATTGAGCTAGTAATTTTTCAGCTTGATCAACTCCCCAGCTTGGATGCATTTCTGAAGCTGGCTTGAATGTTTTAAACAATTCGAGCGATTTTGTAAATAGTTTTTTACCCACTTCTTTTCCGCCTCCAAAGGCATCAGGCACATTCATCTTATATTGACCATCTACTAAATAAATTCTTGGGTTATTTGGATCAGCTTGTTTGGCTTTTTCTAAAGCTTCATTTGCCTGTGCCCCAAATGTTTGAAAACGCGACATTGGATCAACAGTCAATTGTTGCACGGCAATCATTTGACGAAGTATATATAATTCAGCATTATTTTTTTCTAAGACTTCAGCTTTAACAACTAGCGCTTTAGCTTTTTCTCCAACTGCATCTTTATCTGCATTGGGGTTCATCCATCCAGATAAATAATTGCAATAAGCAGCATAATAAAAGGGCAACCATTTGTCTTGTTCTGTATCTGCAATTCTTTCAAAGAATGCTGCAGTGGCTGTCATGTCTTCAGCTGTTTTCACAGCTTTCATTTGCTCGAAAGCTTTTCCCATTCCAGCTTCGTATTTAGATTGTGCAGAAACAAATCCTGCAATCAGCATCATTGTAGCAAATAGTAAATTTTTCATGTTTGTGTGTGTTTTATTTTTTTGAAATCTGTTTTACTTTTCATGTTTTGTCCCCACCCCGTCTGTTCGCTCAGCCGCTCCAGCCACCCCTCCATCGCATGCGATGGAGGGGAAACCTTTTTTTATTCCTACTTTTATTATCCAACTTCTTTCACTCTTCACTCTTCACTCTTCACTCTCCACTCTTCTTTTTACTTTTTACTTTTTAATTTTTAATTTTTACTTTTTAAAGGTTATTATTAATCGCATCCTGTCTCCTATCAACGCCCCAGCTTAAGAATACCCCTAGAAAAAAGAATCTTGGAGCAACAGGAGTGATGGCTTCTTTATGCTGCCCATTATTGGAATAGTTATATCCAAACACCTGATTACTTCCCAGTACATTTGTTACTGAAGCAACAACTACTGCGTAAGATTTAAAGACATTAGTCAACCAGTTCATACTAAATCCAAGGTTATGATAATCGATGGTTTTTCCCTGATCGGCTATGGCATATTTTAAAGCGCTTGCATTGTATCTGATATCGTAGTAAGGTCTTCCCGTTGCATAAGTATAAGTGAAATTGAAACCTGTATTCAACTTGGTATAAAACTTTTTCAACACAAAGCTTGCTGTATGATTTGCAGCAAAATTGGGCTGCAGGATTTGCGGATAGTTTAGATAATCTCTTTTGGTATCGAGATAAGAATAACTGATCCAGTAATCCATTCCTTTGATAGTTTTTTTATCTCTCCAAAAAAGTTCGATCCCCTTTGCATCTCCGGTTCCATTATTATTGTACATAGGAAAGGTCTTCACCAGATCGTTATATTTTTTATAGAAAGCTTCTACTCGAAAGGTTTGAAGGGTAGTTACTTTCATATAGTTCACGATATAGTGTGTTGCTTTAGTATATCCCAGATTAGTTGTGTAAAGCAATTGAGTGTTTTCTGGTTTTTGATAAAAGTCGCCATAGGCCATCGACATTTGTGCAGCATTTCCTAATTTATAAGCCAGGGATAATCTAGGTGCAATATTTACTTTGTTCAATAAAGATGATTGTTCTAAACGAACACCCGTTTTTAAAGCTAATGCATTGGTGATGTACAGATCTGCTTCTGCAAAGGATGCAAGAAAATTATCTTTTAATAAAGTATTCAATCCGTTGTATATATTTTTATTGTAGGCATACATATACTCGCTCCCAAATCGAATGACACTGATGCCTGAGATTCTTTTATCGAATACTAATTTTATTTGCGAGAGATCATTTTTATTTTCAAGAGTAAAATTTTTAGCATCGATATAAGAAATGCCCGTCATGATATTCTGATTCTGTTGATTCTGAATATTTTGATGGATATCATTATGATCTGTGCTATAACTTAATCCCAGATTCATTTTCCAGCCATTCCCTAAGTTCTCTCTCCAGCTAAGATTATTATACCAGTTATAATTAGTTAAGCCAAAAGCATCTTTTAATATCAAGCTATCAATGTCTGGACGTCGAAGACCCAATTGATTGTGACTAAATGTGGTATAATATTTTATGATGCCACCTGACTTTGTTTTGATCCGAAAGTTTGCATCAGCGGTATGAAATTCTGGAATCCTAAAATAATCTACTCCTTGTTTTACGATTTGAAAATAGGGCCACACATTAGTATAGCCATAATTAAAACCCCAGGACGACTTTTTCTTTTTTGCTAGTTCTTGTAATCCTACACCCAGGAAAACTGTGCTTATCGAAGCATTTACCTGTGATTGATCGGGTAGATCGATTGATTCTAAGATTACTGCAGATGAAAGTGCCTGACCGTACAAAGCAGAATATCCACCGGTGCTAAAAACGGTTCCCTTAAATAGGTTGGGAGAAAATCTTCCACGTTGTGCTATGTCGGGAACACTGCTGTAATAAGGGTTGTTTACCAGTGTGCCATCAATGAATTGTTTTGCTTCGTATCCTGCACCGCCCCGAACAAATAATCCTTCCTGGTCTCCCACTTGTTGGGCTCCAGGCAATGTTTTCAAAACCGAAGTAATGTCGGCATTAGCACCACCCGTTGTTAATACATCCAATGTATTTAAAACAGTAGCTGCCCTTTTTTTATCTCCCGCTTCAAAACTACCTGCAGTAACAACCACCGCTTTCAATTCGCTGACTTCTTCTTTCAGTGCAAAATTTATTTCAATAGGTTCGCCCTTTAACTCTATTATTTGCTCAACAGCTTTGTACCCAATGTTACTGATAACTATCGTTTGAATTCCTTTTTCGAAGCTTTTAAAGTTGAAATGACTTGTTGAATCACTCACCCCTCCATCATAAGAACCTTTTATCTGGATGCTAGCCCCAGCAATAATATGGCTCTTCATATCCCTAACCGTTCCACTTATTTTGGTTTGAGCTTTGGATGCCAATACCAATAATAATGAGCTTAAAAGAATGACTAAATATTTCATATTCTTGCTTAATTCGTCACAAACGTAAAGTAGTTTATTTTATAAACCAAATTAATGTAGATGATTTTCGCATAAAAAAAGTCCCGATTGCTCGGGACCTTTCATTATCAATAGTTTATTAATTGATTATTTGTACTGAGGCATGATAGATTTAGCCAGGTCAGTCAATTTTGCCAAACTAGCATCATTCAACTGTCCTTTCTTAAATTCTGCCAATACATCTGGTAATTTATTAGTCATTTCAGTTAAGAAATGGGCTTCAAATTCCTTTACATTCTTCACCGCAACTTCACGTAATAAACCTTGAGTACCCAAATAAATAATGGCTACCTGATTTTCTACGGTCATTGGTGAATATTGTAATTGCTTCAGGATCTCCACGTTACGGGCACCTTTGTCGATTACAGACTTAGTTGCAGCATCCAGGTCACCACCAAATTTTGAGAAGGCTTCCAACTCACGGTAAAGAGCCTGATCCAATTTCAAAGTACCTGCTACTTTCTTCATGGATTTAATCTGAGCGTTACCACCCACACGACTTACAGAGATACCTACGTTAATCGCCGGACGGATACCTGCATTGAACAAGTTACCTTCCAGGAAGATCTGACCGTCTGTGATAGAGATTACGTTAGTTGGGATATAAGCAGATACGTCACCCGCCTGTGTTTCAATAATTGGCAATGCAGTTAATGATCCACCACCTTTTACCAAGTGTCTGATTGACTCTGGTAAATCGTTCATATTCTTAGCTACATCATCATTTGCAATAACTTTTGCAGCTCTTTCTAATAAACGACTATGTAGATAGAATACGTCACCTGGATATGCTTCACGTCCTGGAGGTCTTCTTAACAACAAAGAAACTTCACGATAGGCTACCGCTTGTTTACTCAAGTCATCAAAAACAATCAATGCTGGTCTACCGGTATCACGGAAAAACTCACCAATCGCTGCTCCAGCAAATGGCGCATAGAATTGTAAAGGAGCTGGATCAGATGCAGAAGCACACACAATAGTTGTATAAGCCATTGCGCCACTATCAGTCAAGGTTTTCATCACACCGGCAACGGTAGAAGCTTTTTGTCCGATCGCAACATAAATACAATAAACAGGATTTCCTGCATCATAAAATTCTTTCTGATTGATGATGGTATCCACACAGATGGCAGTTTTACCAGTCTGACGGTCACCAATTACCAACTCACGCTGTCCACGACCAATTGGAATCATCGCATCGATCGCTTTGATACCAGTTTGTAATGGTTCTTTAACTGGCTCACGGAAGATAACACCCGGTGCTTTACGCTCCAATGGCATTTCATATAATTCACCAGTGATAGGACCTTTACCATCGATAGGTTCGCCCAAAGTATTGATAACACGTCCAACCAATCCTTCACCTACTTTAATAGATGCGATCTGTCCGGTTCTTTTTACTTTAGCACCTTCTTTGATGTCTCCACTCTCACCCATCAATACTACACCCACATTGTCTTCTTCTAAGTTCAATGCAATAGCTTTTACGCCATTTTCAAACACTACTAGTTCACCACTACGTACACCGTTAAGGCCATACACACGGGCAATACCATCTCCAACCTGTAATACGGTTCCTACTTCTTCCAGATCAGCACTTACATTGAAGTTGCTTAACTGTTGTCTGAGGATCGCGGATATTTCATCGGGCTTAATGTCAACCATGATTATCTACTTTTAAAAATTATCGTTATTGATTTGTATTATTATTAGATCTTTTCTACGAAATGATTTTGCATGAATTGTTGTTTGATCACTTTCAGATCATTCAGAATACTTGCGTCTACCAATTTATTATCGAACTCCAAAACAAAACCACCAATTAGTTTCTCATTAACACTTGATTCTAATTCAATAGTTGGAAAGCCTTGTGCTTTAGTAATCTTAGATTCAATTGCTGCTTTTAATTCTGCAGTTAATTCTGTTGCAGTAGCTAATTTAACTACATGAATTCCCTTCATTTCATTATACTGCTCTACAAAGGCAACAGCAATTTCGGGTAAATCTCCTTCACGACCTTTCTTTACCAATAAGGTGCTAAAAGCTTCGGTTAATTCGCTGATTTTACCTTTTGTTAATGCAAGTAAGATCGCATTCTTCTGATCGTTACGAACAATCGGACTGCGCATCAATGTTACAAACTCTTTGCTCAGCTTGCACAGTTCCTGCAGGTATTTCATATCAGCATATACTGCTTCTAACTGACCCTTCTCTATAGAAAGATCAATCAAACTTTTTGCGTATCTGCCTGCTAAACGTGGATTGGGCATCTTAATTCAATTTTACAACTTCAGCTAATCCTTTGATATATGCTTCCTGATCAGCTTTATTAGCCAATTCTCTACGTAATACTTTTTCAGCTACTTCAACTACTAATGAACCAACCTGGTTTTTCACTTCAGTTAAAGCTGCATTTTTCTGCTGTAGAATAGCAGACTGAGCATCAGATACGATACGATCGTATTCTACTCTTGCTTTTTCTTTCGCATCAGACAACATCTTATTTGAAGTTTCTTTTGCTTCTTTGATCATTACAGCCCTTTCCTCGCGTGCTTGAACCATTAACGCTTCATTCTCATTTTTCAGAGCAGCCATTTCTGCTTTAATCTTATCAGCAGAAGCGATTGCATCAGCAATACCAGTCTCTCTCTCTTTAAGGGTTGCTAAAATTGGTAACCAAGCGAATTTTTTCAAAATGAAAAAAACGATTAGGAATGCTACCAATGTCCAAAACAATAATCCTAAACCGGGTAATAACAATTGCATACGCTCTATTTGAATAGTTAGATTCTGTTTTTAAAAGATCACTGCATTCATTGCCCTTTGCTTTGAATGCAGTGAAAAGTTTGTGCTTAGGCTTATTTTAAAACAGCCAAGATACCAGCGATAACTGCGAAAAGGGCAACACCCTCTACGAACGCAGCTGTCAGGATCATGTTAGCACGGATGTCGTTAGACGCTTCTGGTTGACGAGCGATGCTTTCTACAGCACCTTTACCGATTTGACCGATACCGATACCAGCACCGATTGCAGCTAAACCTGCACCAATAGCACCACCTAAGTGGCTTAAACTAACATCCAACAAATTGATAATTGCAGACATACTGTTTGTTTTTGTTTATGAAAAAAAAGATTAGTGGTGTGCTTCTTCATGAGCACCTTCTCTAGACTGACCAATAAACACTGCGGTTAAGTTGGTAAAGATGAATGCTTGAATAAACGCAACCAATATTTCAATAAAATAAATAAATACTGTAAAGGCAATCGACACAGGAGCAAATCCCCAACCTGCTGTAGCACTCATGGCACCGAAAATAAAGATCAACATAACAAAACAAGTAATGATGATGTGCCCTGCTACCATGTTTGCAAAAAGACGGACAATCAATGCAAACGGTTTTGTGAAAATTCCTAGAAATTCTACTGGCACCAAAATAGGCTTTACAAACCCAGGTACCGGAGGATTAAAAATATGCGCCCAGAAATGACGATTAGTACTGAATAAGATCACAAAGAAACTGATCACACCCAACACTACTGTGAAAGCAATATTTCCAGTAACATTTGCAGTTCCTGGAATTAATCCAATCAAGTTATTAATGAGTATAAAGAAAAATACAGTTAGTAAATAAGGCATGTATTTTTCATAAGCTGCACCTAGATTAGGTTTCGCCACATCATCTCTTACAAAAGTAATAACAGGCTCAATCGCATTTTGAAAACCAGAAGGAGCCGTTCTTGCACCACCTTTTTTATACTTATTGGCCACATTAATCATGATCACAGTAAGCAATACCAAGGCCAGAATCATCTGTACCACATTTCTTGTTAAACTGAAATCATATAATGTTACTGACTCGGCTACTTTACCTGCTTCATCAACCGCTACAATTTTACCTTCTTCGCTTTTATAGCCATTGTAAGTAGCTCCGTGATGTAAATTGCTGTATGAAAAAGCCGCAATACCTCTTTCTTTAGAATACACAATTACGGGTAATGGAATGGCAATATCTGTTTCACCTATTGAAAAGAAATGAAATTCATGGGCATCCAAAATATGCTCCATAATTAGTTCAGCGGGATCAAAAGCACCTTCTTTTTTCTCCTTTCCGGCTTCTTTGGTTTCAGTAGCCGCTTTTTCGGGCTCATTTTGTGCATGCAGCGTAGTAACAAATAGCATACTAAATAC
>CANBQT010000078.1 GCA_947371755.1 Chitinophagaceae bacterium | reverse complement strand
TACGTATTAAACGAAATCATAACTGGCAGAGTTATTTCAGAAGAACTGATTTTGGGCTCTTTGTCCTGTATTATCTGGACTTTGACACTTCAAACCACCGTAAAATATGTGATTCTTACCCTCAAAGCGGATAATAGAGGTGAAGGTGGCATTTTTAGTTTATATGCCTTGGTAAGGCGGAGAAAAAAGTGGTTGGTACTCCCCGCTATGATTGGAGGTGCCGCTCTATTGGCTGATGGCATCATTACACCCCCAATTACTGTAACTTCTGCCATTGAAGGGTTAAGACAAATTCCTGCATTTCATGAAATCACTCAGCACAATATAGTTGCCATTGTAATAGCCATCATTTCGGGATTATTTTTTGTACAGCAATTTGGGACGGCATCGATAGGTAAATTATTCGGTCCCATTATGTTTGTTTGGTTTTCAATGCTGGCAATTCTCGGAGCTGTGCACTTGGTTGATGATATTGCTATTTTAAAATGCTTGAGTCCACATTACGCCATTGAATTATTAACCAAATACCCGAAAGGTTTCTGGTTATTAGGTGCGGTTTTCCTTTGTACTACGGGTGCCGAAGCTTTATATAGCGATTTGGGCCATTGCGGAAGAGCCAATATTAGATATTCATGGGTCTTTGTAAAAATCTGTTTGATATTAAATTACCTAGGCCAAGGTGCCTGGTTATTAGCGAATCACAGAAATCAGATTATCCCCATGCAAGAAATTGCAGATGGATTTAATCCATTTATCAGTGTGATGCCTCAGTGGTTTAAATTGATTGGTATTACCATTTCAACCGTTGCGGCTATTATTGCCAGTCAGGCTTTGATCTCCGGTTCCTTTACTCTAATCAGTGAAGCAATGCGATTGAACTTATGGCCTAAAATGAAAATCCAATACCCTACCGAAGAGAAGGGTCAGCTGTATATTCCAGGCATTAGCCTTTTATTATTTGTAGGTTGTATCGGTGTTGTGTTATTCTTCCAGAAGTCATCAAATATGGGTGCAGCTTATGGTTTAGCTATCACTTTGTGTATGATTAGCACTTCTATCCTCTTCGCAAATTTCTTAGTTAGCAAAAGAGTTTTCCCTTTATGGATCTATGTTTATCTAGCCACCTATTTCGCGATTGAAACATCTTTCCTAATCGCCAACCTAGAAAAATTCATGCACGGCGGTTATGTAACATTGATTGTTGGTGGTGGTTTATTTGCAGTGATGTATGTTTGGTATAGAAGCAGAAAAATCAAAAACCGTTACGTCGAATTTGTGCGCATGGAACACTATATTCCAATGATACAGGAATTAAGTAACGACAAATCGATTACCAAATACTCTACCCATTTGATCTATATGACAAGTGCCAATAATCCGAAAGAGATTGAGCACAAAATCATTTATTCGATCATGAATAAAAAGCCGAAGCGTGCAGATATTTATTGGTTTGTACACGTTGACGTATTAGACGATCCTTACACTTGTGAGTACAATGTAGAACACATTATTCCGAACGATATTATTCGGGTTGAATTTAGATTAGGATTCAGAGTAGAACAAAAGATTAACCTGATGTTCCGAAAAGTGGTAGAAGAATTGGTAAGCAATAAAGAAGTAAATATCACCAGCCGTTACGAGAGCTTAGAACGTAATAATGTGGTGGGCGACTTCCAGTTTATTGTACTAGAAAAATATTTGAGTCAGGATAACGAACTACCCATTTTTGAAAGGATTGTTATGAAACTTTATTTCTGGTTGAAGGAAATTAGCCTTGGCGAAGAACGCGGCTTCGGACTGGATCCTAGTAATGTATCGGTAGAGAAGTTCCCATTAATTGTGGCACCTATTTCGAAATTGAATTTGAAAAGGGTTTTCCACGATTCTTCAGAATACGAATAGTAGCATTTTATTGGCGGCGGATTTGCAAATGGAAAATTGTATCTTACTGAAGCAGATAAGACCAAACAACTGTTCCAAAAACTTGCCAGCCACATTTTTCTATATCATTTTGGTATACGGAGTAATCCTATTATTTGCCTACCTAGTGCAAGAAAAATTCATTTTTAAACCAGAGAAACTTCCACAAGATTTTAAATACGTATACGACGCTCCCTTTGAAGAATTATTCTTCGATGTAGCACCAGGAGTAAGTATCAACGGATTGCATTTCTATTGCAAAGAACCCAAGGGATTGATCTTGTATTTTCATGGCAATTCCAGAAGTATCAAGGGCTGGGCCAAATATGCGCGCGACTTTTATCGATTCCAATACGATGTTGTTTTAGTTGATTACCGGGGATTTGGAAAGAGTACCGGAAAGAGAAGTGAAAAAGAAATGCTGAAGGATATGCAATTCGTGTACGAACAATTATTGCTAAAATGCCCCGAACATCATATGCTGGTTTATGGCAGGAGTATGGGAAGCGGTTTTGCAACAAAAATTGCGGCCGATAATTCACCACGCTATCTTATCCTTGATGCACCTTATTATAGTTTTATTAAAGTGGCTGAAAGATTCTTGCCCATACTCCCGCACAGATGGTGGTTACGTTATAAGTTAAGAACCGACCAATGGATCCGCAAAGTGAATTGCCATACTTATATCATACATGGCACCAAAGATTGGTTGATACCGATTTCACAGAGCGAGAAATTACAAGCGATTAGTCCGCATAAAATCACACTCATCCGAATTCATGGCGGAGGTCATAATAACTTACCTACTTATAATGAGTACCATAATTTCATACGCGATATCTTAAAATACTGAGACCCCAATAATCAGATAGAATGCTTTAGTTTCGCAGTTATTGAAGATCATGAAAAAATCAAATCCTTTATTTCGTTGGGCTAAAATTTCCATTCTAATTTATTCCGTTTTAGGGATTGCATTTTACTGGCTACAGGAAAAGATCATTTTTCATCCTATCGCCATAACTGATGGTGTTCCCTATCGTTTTGACCAGCCCTTCAAAGAAATAAATTTAGATATTGACGATGCTACGCATTTTAATATTATCGATTTTACGGTTCCAGATTCTATAAAAAAAGGAGTGGTATTATATTTTCATGGCAATAAAGAAAACGTAAACCACTATGCAAAATTTGCAAAAAACTTTACGAGTAATGGCTGGGAAGTATGGATGGTAGATTACCCAAAATTTGGCAAATCAACAGGAGAACTAACAGAAAATAATTTATACGAAGAAGCTATTCAAGTGTATAAATTAGCTAGGGTTAAGCAACAGCCTAACCAAATTATTATTTATGGAAAATCAATTGGAACAGGCATTGCAGCACAGCTTGCCAGTATCCGAGATTGTAGAGAATTAATTTTGGAAACCCCATACAAAAGCATGGTTTCATTGGTTAGGCATTATACCTGGATCCTTCCCGTTGAAACCCTTTTACACTATAAATTACCCACTGATCAATACTTAAAAAAGGTAACCGCACCAATCACTATTTTCCATGGTACAAAAGATGGATTAATTCCGCTCAGCAATGCCAAGGAATTGATGTCGTCTTTTAAACCCAATGATCAGTTTTTTACCATAGAAAATGGCAATCATCATAATCTAAATGAGTTTCCATTGATGCAAGAAAATCTAAAGCGCATTTTAACCCGCTAACTTGCTGATGCCCGTTTTTTTCTTTTATCTTTAAAGCAAAGAGACTGCATGCCCATACTCCTGCTCATTTCTGCTGTGCTATTGCTGGTATTACTGATTACAGTAGTGAAGCTCCATCCTTTTCTTTCCTTTTTATTGGTGTCTATTTCGGTTGGACTAGCAACCAGTATGGAAGTTGGTAAAATAATGGGCGCCATTCAAAAAGGCATTGGAGATCTCATGGGTTCCTTACTCGTGATATTAATTGTTGGTGCCATGTTGGGTAAATTGGTGGCAGATAGTGGTGCAGCCAATAAAATAGCCGACAGCCTGATACATGCTTTTGGAAGCAAAAGAGTGCAATGGGCATTGGTTGCTACAGCGTTCATAGTGGGCATTCCTTTATTCTATGGTGTTGGTTTTGTGTTATTGGTTCCCCTAGTAATTACTATCGCTGAAAAATATAAGATCCCTGCTGTGTACTTAGGACTGCCAACACTTGCAGCACTTTCAGTTACTCACGGATATCTACCACCCCACCCATCACCAGTTGCCTTAGCAGAACAGTTCCATGCCGATTTGGGTAAAACGCTTTTGTATGGGTTTATCATTGCCATACCTGCTATCATAATAGCGGGACCATTATTTTCAGTAACCCTAAAAAAATACCAATCAAAACCAATCGCCGTTTTTACCAATCAAGCCATTGATGAGAAAAAATTGCCTAGTTTATTTTTCAGCATCTTAGCGGCTTTTCTACCAGTGGCATTAATTGCAGCAGATACGTTGGTCAAAATTATCTTTCCAGAAAAAAACACATTCACGCAGATCATTCATACCATTGGAGATCCCTCTATAGCAATGCTCATTAGTTTATTAATTGCACTATACACTTTAGGTATTAAACAAGGAAAGAGTATTGCTAAAATAATGCCGCCCATGGCCGATGCCATCAAAGATATTTCTAGTATTCTATTAATTATTGCAGGCGCAGGTGCACTCAAACAAATTTTAACTGACAGCGGAATTAGTAGCGAATTAATCAGACCATTAAGCGGTTTATCTATTCATCCATTACTATTAGCCTGGACCATAAGTGCCATCATTCGAGTAAGCGTAGGATCTGCTACTGTAGCGGGTTTAACAACCGCGGGTATTGTGGCACCACTAATAGCTAGTACTGGTGTAAACCCTTGTTTAATGGTATTGGCAACAGGTGCTGGCAGCTTAATGTTTTCGCATGTGAACGATCCCGGATTTTGGATGTTCAAAGAATACTTTAATTTAACGGTCAAAGAAACCATCAAAACTTGGAGTTTGATGGAAACGATAGTATCTGTAGTTGGACTCGTCGGGGTTTTTATTATCAATAGCTTCTTATAAACTAAAAAATATTTCTATGTCGGCAGATGAAAATTTCGCAGCACTAGGTTTAAACCTTCCACCTGCACCCAAACCATTAGGTGTTTATAAACCATTATTGATTGATGGTAAACATTGTTATGTATCCGGACACGGAACAGTACAAGATGATGGTACATTAATAGTAGGTAGAGTTGGAGACCATCTAACGCAAGAAGAAGCGAAGATAGCGGCACAGCAAGTTGGACTAGCCATACTATCAACCTTAAAAACAAATCTTGGTTCACTCAATAGAGTTAAACGCGTGATCAAAGTGTTAGGCATGGTGAATTGTGTACCCGAATTTGAAAAGCATCCTTTTGTAATTAATGGATGCAGTGAACTCTTTGCAAAAGTATGGGGAGAAGACCTGGGCATTGGCGTAAGAAGTGCGGTAGGTATGGGTTCGCTCCCTGGCAATATTCCCGTTGAAATTGAAGCACTATTTGAATTAAATGATGAAGCATAATAAAATTTAAAAAATGGAGTGGTACGAAATTAAAAATGTTGAAACTGTTGATAGCCCTGCTTTACTAGTTTACCCCGATAGAGCAAAAGAGAATATTCGTTTACTGATTCAGATGGCGGGAAGTACAGAAGCTTTACGTCCGCATGTGAAGACCAATAAAATGAGTGAAGCCTGTCAGCTTTTATTAGACGCAGGTATTCATAAATTTAAATGCGCAACAATTGCTGAAGCTGAAATGCTGGGTAATCTAAAAGCACCAGATGTAATCTTGGCGCATCAACCAACGGGGCCAAAAATTATTCGCTTAATTGCCCTCACCAATAAATTTCCGAACACAGATTATTGCACGCTGGTAGATAATATTGGTACTGCTACAAAACTATCTGAAGCTTTTGTTGCCGCTGGATTACAATTAGATCTTTATATCGATTTAAATATTGGCATGAACCGCTCTGGCATAAAACCAGAAAATGCATTTGAATTGTACAAAGCATGTACTTCCTTAAAAGGTATCAACATCATTGGACTACATGGATACGACGGGCATATCAGAGACACCGATTTTGCAGAAAGAAAACGTAAATCAGATGAAGGTTTTGCGAGAGTGGAACAATTACAAAAAGACATCCTAGCATTCGATGGAAAATCGATGAAAGTTGTTGTGGGAGGATCTCCTAGCTTTCCTACACATACGGATAGAAAGGGGGTGGAATATAGTCCCGGTACTTTTATTTTTTGGGACTGGACCTACAAACATATTGTACCCGACGAACCATTCGATTATGCCGCATTGGTGCTAACCAGAATCAATTCCATCATTGATGAAAAAACATTCTGTTGCGATCTTGGACATAAAGCTGTAGCTGCAGAAAATCCATTGCCGCGCGTACACTTTTTAAATGCGCCAAATGCTGTACCAAAAGCACAGAGCGAAGAGCATTTGAGTGTTACTGTGGAAGACACGAGTATTTATAAAGTTGGGGATGTGTTGTATGGTGTACCGGTGCATGTTTGTCCAACTGTAGCCCTTTACGCCGAAGCAAATATTGTAGAAAATCAGGAAGTGCACAAACAATGGAAAGTAATTGCACGCGATAGAAAAATTACCATTTAAATTTCTTTGATGTTTATTGTTGATGCACACCTCGACTTAAGTATGAATGCCATGGAATGGAATCGCGATTTGCGTCTACCTGTGATGGCCATCCGTGAAAGAGAACAGGGCATGACCGATAAACCTGATAGAGGAAGGGGCACTGTGGCTTTTCCTGAATTACGAAAAGGAAATATTGGATTGGTGGTTGCCACACAAATAGCACGTTATGTATCCCCCGAATCAAAACTAAAAGGATGGAGCTCTCCCGAGCAAGCATGGGCGCAAACACAGGCCCAGCTAAGCTGGTACAGAACTATGGAAGAAGCTGGTGAGCTTGTGCAGATCACCGATATCAATGAACTAACCCATCATCTTGAAAATTGGAATGCAAAAAAACCAATTGGTTATATCTTAAGTTTAGAGGGAGCAGATTCATTAATTACCATTGATTATTTGCATCGTGCTTATGAGTATGGATTGAGAGCAGTTGGGCCTGGTCATTACGGCCCCGGCCGCTACGCCAATGGCACAGACGCTAGTGGCGGATTAAATAGCATGGGCAAATCCTTGTTGAAAGAAATGGAATCATTAAACATGATTTTAGATGCTACGCATTTATGTGATGAAGCATTTTGGGATGCCATGGAAATGTATAACGCACCCGTTTGGGCTAGTCATAATAATTGCAGAGCACTGGTAAATCATAACCGTCAATTCAGCGACGATATGATTAAAACATTAATCCAAAAAGATGCGGTAATAGGTGGAGCGATGGACGCCTGGATGATGGTTCCGAATTGGCAGCGAGGCATTTCAACACCAGAAAATATGGATTGTAATCTGGAAAAAATGATTGATCATATGGACCATATTTGTCAGTTGGCTGGCAATAGTAATCATATTGGTATTGGCACCGATCTAGACGGTGCTTATGGTAAAGAACAATGCCCTTATGATATAGAAACCATCGCTGATTTACAAACTATTCCTACCCTATTATCAAAAAGGGGTTATTCGCAAATAGACATTGAGAAAATCATGCATGGCAATTGGCTCAGAATACTGAAAAGGTCTTTGCCAGAGGGTTAATACACTTTCATAGAAAATGAACAGATTCTAACTAAATTTGAATATTTTAATTGTTTTGGATTTACAAAAACAAAAGGGCACCCACAATCCGATTGCTTGACTATGAATGCTCCTAATGTTCGCTTGTTAAAATTAAACCGACTTAAAAAAATATAATTTTAAACTCTCTTAAAAAAAGAGTGAATTAAAAAGTATTTATTGCCAACCTATTTCCAAATAGAATATAAGGGTGTATAACTAAAATTTGTAATTATCAGTTTTCCAGTTGCCTTTAAATTGACCTGATTAAACGTTTCATTTGGAAAGACAACACTCGTAAGAACAGATAATCCATTATCTGCAAAAACTTCAATCGATGATTTGTCAAGATAAAATGATAGAGTAATATCACCCTGTTTTAAGAATCTTGGAGCATACACAATTTTCCCAAATTCTTTATTAAAATCAGTAATTCCTGAATTTTTCCTATCCAAATAATATTGATTACTTTCTTTATTAAATCCAATGATTATTTTTTCATTCAGTTTATTTACTAATTCAATAGCAAAGTTTTCAGGAGGGAAACGCAATTCAAATTTACTAGGCGTTTGAATATTACCAATTAATGGAAATGTTGATGAAGTTCCATTAACTGTTAAAGAGTTTATTTTTTTTGAGGATTGCTCTATTTTCTTTAAATTTTCTATTGGTAAACTTTTAATAAATAATTCATTATTTATTTTGCTTAATCCAAGTTTACGCGGCAAAGTGAATCCATTTCTAAACTTTTCTGTTGGCACCTGATTAGCATAATCCCAATTACTCATCCAGCCAATTAAAATTTTATTTTTTCCGGTATTACTAAAAGTTACACCTGCGTATTCATCAGGCCCGTAATCAAGCCATTTGGTTTGTTTAAAATCGCATGCAAAATTTACTCCATCAAATTCTCCTATAAAATATTGTGTAGCTGATCCATGATTTGGGCCACCTGGATTGATATTAACTAATAGTACCCAGTAATTATGTCCGGCAAATTCTAAGGGAAATAAATCAGGGCATTCCCAAACACCGCCATGCGCTCCAACTGTTTTACCAAAATCACTAAGCTTATTCCAATCCCTCAGATTTTTTGATGCATAAAAACTAATATGATCCTGGACTGCAATTGTTGCTATCCATTGCTTAGACGGTTCATGCCAAAATACTTTTGGATCTCTGAAATCACGAATTCCCGGGTTTTTTAAAATTGGATTACCGCTATATTTTATCCATGTTTCTCCTTCATCTACACTATATGCAATACTTTGATTTTCTACGTCAATTTTTCCTGCTTTTTCTTTTTTCATGTCATGGCTTGTATACATAGCCACTAATGGAATTTGCCCTTTTTTCCCAAACCCGCTTGAATTATTTTTATCTACTACTGCACTACCTGAAAAAATCAACCCTAAACTATCTGGATAAATTGCAATGGGTTTCCTTTTCCAATGAACTAGATCAGTACTCGTTGCATGCCCCCAACTAATTTCATTCCACACATTAGAAGAAGGACTATGTTGAAAAAACAAATGATAAATACCATTGAAATATACCATGCCATTTGGATCATTCACCCAATTTTTTTCTGGAGTAAAATGTATTTGTGGTCTGTATTTCTCTATTACTTCTACTGCATTTTCTTGCGCTTCAAGTCCACTTATAAATAAAGTAAACATTATCAATGAAAAAAATAATCTAAATTCTTTCATGCCTTATTTTTTATATGATATTTATGAGGGGCGAAATCCGCCCCTCAAATTAAACTTCAAACAATAAACGATTATTACCCAAAAAATTAAAATACAAACTAATATCCAGGGTTTTGTTTATACAAACCATTTGTAAAAGTAATTTCTGATTGAGGTATAGGAAGGTATTCATCCCTACCTGCTGTAAATTTTGCAGTTGACAAAAATGATCTCCTGCCTTTTTCAATAGAGATATAGTTATTCAATGTTGGCTCAGCAATGCCCCATCTCACTAAATCAAAAAAACGATCTCCTTCAGTTGCAAACTCCATTCTTCGTTCCCATCTTAATGCTTTACGAGCATAATCTTGAGTCCATCCTGCACTAGTATATGTTTTAATGTTGTAGTTAGAAGCAAATGTGCCATCTATTTTCTTTAATCTTCCAGTACTTGCTGCAGCTCTTGCTCTTATTTGATTGATTATAGGCAAAGCTTTCTCAGGTTGACCTAATTCGATATACGCTTCAGCTTGCATTAATAAAACATTATCATATCGAATGATATCATAATTTTTAGCAGTTCCCATAAATGGCCCTAATTTGAAATAAGAAGAGCTAGATGCCAATTGTTGGTAACGCATGGTATGGAAATTTCCATACACACCAGGATCTCTCACCCAACTATTGCTGAATGGAGTTGTGTTATCATATTTATAAGGGTGACCATCAATTCCTACTGTATGGTCCAAACGTACATCTACTGTTGCAGTTTTTAAATCAGCTATTGCATTATTAAATGAATCAAAATTAGGTAGGCCATTTACATCTGTTGTAAAAGCATTTACTAGATTTTGACTTGGTGCATGAAAACCACAACAGCCATATTGAGGTGCGCCATGAGGGTAATTTAATCCATCTTCAAAACTCAATCTTCCAGCAGTTGTACCATCATTGATTGTGAACTGAATTGCGAATACAGATTCTGGGCCATTTTCAGTTTCAGGTAAAAAATTATCTGCGATATCTTTACTCAATGAATATTTCCCTGATGATATAACCGCCTGAGTTAAATCAACAACTTGCTGTAACCTTGTTTTATTAATATTAATTACCTGATGTTTGTCATCCTGTTCATACGCTTGAAACAATCTAACTTTTGCTAAGTAGGCTTGAGCCGCTAATTTATTAGCTCTACCTAATTCAGGTTGTGATTCTGGCAAGTTGTCAATTGCAAATTGAAAATCGGCAGCTATTTTATTCCAAGCATCTTCATTTTTCAAATCGTTTGAAACCTTTAATATTTGATCATCAGAAACAGTCTCGTCAAAAATTGGAATATTCTTATAAATCAACTTCATAGTCATATAACTATGTGCTCTTAAGAATTTCAATTCTGCTAATCGCAGTTTTTTATTAGGGAATTGCGCATCAGTTAATGAATTAACAGCACGTAATGCCACGTTGGCCCTTGAAATAGATTTAAATAAGTTTTTCCAAGTTCTAGATACAAATGCATCCATTGTTGGTGTAACTAGATTATAATGTTCCATCGCATCAATCTCACCCACATCACCTGTTCCTCCTCCACCTTTGTACGCGTCATCCGAACGAACACTACCATATACCCAATTACTATATATCGGTCCAATCATATCACCATTTCCAATTGCCGAATAAGCAGCAGTAACCAGACCTTCCACTGCTGTTGGTGAAGTTAAATCAGAAGATGACAATACACCTGTAGGAGTATAATCTAATACTTTAGAACATGAACTAAAAAATAGTAGTCCAATAGTTATAAAAGTGATTACAAATTTATTTTTCATTTTGATATTATTTTTATTCATTAAAATGATGCGTTAATTCCAATTGTGAAAGTTTTTGGGATAGGTACAGGATCTAAGTCAATTCTTTCTGGATCAGGGCTTAAATAGCTCTTACTTTTAAACCAGAATAAATTTTCTGCCATAGCAAAAACACGCAATCTTGTTATAACAGCTTTAGGAGTAAAAGTGTATCCTAACTGAATATTTCTCATTTTAAAATAAGAGGTGTTAACCATGAAATAATCAGAAGTTCTGCCTTCGCTATTATTATCCTTAAGAGTAAGTGCAGGTATATTTGTATTAGTGTTTTGTGGTGTCCAAGCATTTAAGACTCCTGGTCCTACATTTTCTCTACTCTTCATTAAATTATTAAA
>CANBQT010000077.1 GCA_947371755.1 Chitinophagaceae bacterium | reverse complement strand
CTACATTCTTCAGATTTCTTCTGTTGCTTCCAAACTTTCAAAGATCTTCTCGGACTTCTTACCAAAGCCCCCCTTTTTATCGGGTCGCAAAAGTAATACTTCCTATTATTATGACCAAAACTTTCTACAAAGTTTTAACCAGTTTTATCTAACTTTTTTTTAAGAACTACCGCCTTTTTGTTAGCGGGCTGCAAAGGTACAAATTATCAACTCTCCTACCAAACCTTTTCGTTGCTTATTTTAAGTATTTTCTTTCTAAGAGCTGTCCGCTTTTTTACCGGCGGGTTGCAAAAGTAAGGGGGTGGTAGTTCTTAACCAAATAATCTACCATTAAAACCTGTGGTTTTTACACAAATGTGAATAGGTTGGGTTCAATTTATTTTCAATTAATTGATTATCAATCATTTATAATATTTAAACTGTTCATAAGAAACTAAAATAATTTTCGCAAATCCTGATTTTTACAGGAGAAAATCGTCTTAAAACAAAGAAGCCAGCCTAAAATAAGCTAGCTTCTAATCAATTATTCAATAAAAAAGTATCCCGGATTACGCCTGCGGTGTTGGCCCACCAAAATGCATGGGAATCTCCACCTGTTCCAAATCGTGAATGGGACCATTGGCCTGCTCATAACGTTCTACATTCTCAGCCAGGGCTTTCATGAAACGCTTGGCATGCATCGGAGTTAATATGATCCTTGACTTTACTTTACTCTTTGGAGTACCGGGCATCACATTTACAAAGTCGACTACAAATTCAGCATGACTATGCGTGATGATCGCCAGATTAGCATAAGTGCCTTCTGCAGTTTCTTCGCTGATCTCGATATTTAATTGGGTATTAGGTTGTTGTTCCATATTAAGTTTTGAGGCTCAAAAGTAGCAAAAAAAAGTGCCCCCGAATTCTCGGAGGCACTTTTATAAAAAACTATTCTATCTTCTACTTTTTGGTATAGATGTCTGTACAGTTTCTGTATGCAGCACCATTAAATACCACATAATTAATGGTTACCTTCTTATAATCAGGCGACACAGTAATAACTGGTTGCTGAATCATAGAGATACCATTCGCTGTAAATGCACCTGGTAATTCACCTGGATCAATCTGAGCTTTGAAATTAGTTAATACACCACCAGTATTAGTGAAAGTGATCAAATAATTTGGTTGTACATAATATCCTGTTGGAACATGAATATTAGTTGGATTGATTGGCAAGAATGATATGTTTGCACCAAAGAACGAACCACCATTATAACCGGTTGGGAAAGTAGGATTGGTTAAGGCATTATACCTGTAGAAATCCCAAGTATAAGATCCCGCCATTGGATTACCAATAGTGTGGAAATAGATATGACCAAAGTTTTTACTTACCCCAGTTCCTGTTGCGCTAGGTGCAATAGGAGCCATATAAGACTTGGTTGGATCAATTTTGGAAGGATATACTACCATTTGGGCATATCCATCTCTTTTACCTGCTTTGATAGTTACTGTAGTAGTAATAATTTTATATAATGAGTCTGGCATTTTCTCGTAAGTAATACCATCATTACTAAAATTATCATTGATTGCAGCCCAATCTGCAGCTAATGTAACAGTCAAATCAGACGCTGTTGGAGTTGGTCCGTTATAAGTTACTTGAAAATTAATAGTGTCAACAGCATCTGTTGGAGGAAACAATAAAGTAGAACCACTAAAATATTGTAATCCAGAATTGATGTTGGTTTGGAAACTATCTTGTACGTATTCTAACTGTAAAAAGTTTGCAGTCAGATTCTCTCCATTCACATTGGTATTAACCGCCTTCAGACATGAAGCTAAAGAAAAGCAAACCAATGCTGAGATCATGAAACCTTTTATTAATTTTTTCATATTCTTAGTATTTTAAATTTTATTTAGCCCAAAAGATGGTTGATGTAAACGGAGTAATTCCCTTTGGTAAATTAGTTGAGTTATATGAACCCTCCTGAGATGGATATAAAATCCTTGCAGGTAATTTATCAGCACGAGAACTTTCAGATACAGTTGATGCGAATGTAGCATAAGCCGGACCACCAGGAACTACTGTTGGATAGCCAGTTCTACGATACTCATTCCAAGCTTCTTCACTATTTACATAGTTCAAAGCAATATACTTTTGTGTAATAATTGCTTCTAATTTTTGATCTTTTGTAGTTGCTAAACCGAAGTTTACTAAGTAGCTAGTAACATTATCAGCTCTATACTGGGTAACTGCAGCAGCTGGATCAGAAACATAAGTTGAACCATTTTCTAATACATAAGTGTATTTGAAAGCAGCATCAACACCTGCATCAAAATTAGCTTGTACCGCATCTGATGTAATTCCTTGTAAAGCAGCTTCCGCTCTTAAGAAATATGCTTCAGCAGCAGTCATTATAGGATAACCAGCAGTTGGTCCTTTCAACGGACCAGGAGCACTACCGGCAGTACTGTAAACCCTTGGGCTTGCCAAAGGATACCAGAAACTTCCTGAAGGGCTTGCCTGAATACCAGTACCTTCCACACCTAATTGGTTAGTACCAGTTAGAGGGAATTTATAATAAGTATTAGCACCTCTTCCTGGATCTGTTAATTTAGTTCCATCGTAGAAAGCCATTACATATTTATTAGGCATCCATGCTTTATTGGCGTCACCAGTTGCAGTATAACCCCATGTAGACCATTTTGGATTTAAACGTCCATTATCTCTTACATAACCAGGATTAATCAAGGCATCTTTAGTTAAGAAACCATCAGCTGTAAAAGTGGTATTTGCAAAAGTAACTTTACCGTTAGCTCTTACTATTAAACGCAATTTCAAGGTATTGATCAATTGTTTCCATTTGGTTACATCACCTTTAAATAGTACATCATACGTACTTAAAGGAGTAACTCCTGGGGTTGCATCACCTTTTACAAAGTAAGCCATCGCACTATCTAACTCTGTAGCTAAACTTTTATATACATCCTTTGCTGGATCATATACCGGAGTTAAATACGCTGCACCTTGTAAAGCCTGTGAATAAGGAACGTCATTGTATGCATCCACTAACAATTGGAAGCCCAATGCTTTCATTGTTCTAGCTGCGCCAGAAAAATAAGCATACAAAGGCTTGTCTTTTGATGCATTGATGATATACTGATAATCTTCTAAGTTGTCGTAAGTGGTAGACCATCTTCCAGAAAAATCAGAAGAGGAGAAGTTATAAGTAATGGATGTACCGAAACCTCCATAACCACCGGCATTTGCAGAGTAACCAACCAACTGAGCACCCATGGAATTGTATCCATTCAGGTTTGCTGCAGTTCCTGTTAATGCTTGTGGCAACACCAACTGAGGAGTTGCTGAAACTGCATTATTAGGGTCGGTATTGATGTCAAGTTGTTTTTTACAAGAACTTGCTGTTACGATAAGCATTCCTGCAAAAAATATTGCTTTGATCATTTTCATGTTAAATAATTTATGTCTAACTAAAATTTTATTTGTAATGGGGCTCATATAGATAAAATTTAGTTAAGTGAATTAAAATGTAAATTTAATAGAACCACCAAAGTATCTAGATGGCGGAGATTGGCCTATACCTGTTAAACCAACACCATTACTACCAGAACCAGCATCTTGATATTCAGGATCTGTATAGTAGTTATCCTTAGCCATCAAAATAAGTAAGTTTCTACCTTGAGCACTTACAGTAATTCCTTTGAACACCTTCGTTTTAGCACATAAAGCAGAAGGCAAACTATATGACAATGAAACTTCTCTCAATTTCCAGAATGCACCAGAAGTTAAATAGTTTGAAGTAACATCTCTGTTGATACCATCAGTCCAGAAACCATTGTTACCATTACCATTCGCAATAGACACATTGGTATTAGTTACATATTTAGCTCCATCCCAATACACTGAGTTAGGGAATACAAAGCTCTTTCTGTCATAGATAGCAGTTCTCCAACCAGTACCAGACCAGTCTAATTCTGTACCCATTGATTGGTAAGCAGAATATCCACCACGGTACTCCATTACAACAGATAATCTGAATCCTTTGTACTCAGCAGATAAGTCAAGACCAATTTTGTCTCTAACAACCGCACTACCCAATACAGAAATAGTATCAGATTTGGTAGGAATACCAGTTGTAGGGTTTACAATTACATGTCCTTGTCCATCACGCTTGTAATCAAATCCCATAATAACTGGGAAAGCACGTCCTGCAACAGCATAAGAACCTGCGGTAGAACCGTAAGTAGCTAAAGCCAAACGAGGAAGCTGATCACTAATGAAGTTTACATTATTATCTAAGTAAGTATAGTTACCACCTACAGTTAAAGTCAAACCTTTGTTTCTGCGGTTATCAATAACTGTATAGTGTGCAGTCAATTCCAAACCTTTACTCTGAGTTTGACCAGTATTGGTTCTCAAACCAGTGAAACCAGTTGAACTAGAAATAGAAGTAGTTACAGTTTGGTTATCAGTTTTTGTATTGAAATAAGTTACTGAAGAAGTGAAACGATCTCTGAATAAATTCAAGTCAAAACCAGCTTCAATACCTTTGGTAATCTCAGGTTGTAAGTTAGGAGCTACTAATGTATTACCTACACTCAAACCAGCCATTGTTCCATAAGGGAATCCATATGCACCAGAGTTAAAAGTAGGAAGCAATTGGTATGCACCATAAGTACCACCCAAGTTAACCTGACCCACTTTAGACCAACCAGCACGTAATTTCAAATAACTCAAAACTGAATTATTTTTCAAAGCACCAATTGCATCAGTTGCAATGAATGAAAGGTCAACCGCTGGATAGAAGAATGAGTTATTATCTTTTGCTAAGATAGAAACCCAGTCTTTACGACCAGTTGCGTGTAAGAAAGCCCACCCTTTATAACCAATACGAGCATCAGCATAAATACCTAACTGACGAGCCATGAAGTTTGATTCAGAAGCACCTGGAGTTCCTACACCGTTTGAAACGTTGTATAATTCAGGAATAACCAAGCCTGATGCAGAAACACCCACATTTTTGGCCTGATCTTGTCTCCACTGACCACCTGTAATTACATTCAAGCTGAAATTGCTGATCTTGCGTTGATACTGAGCAAAGAAATCTGATAATAAGTTAGTTGTATAAGATGCACCATCACTTACAGAAGCAGAGATATCTGATTTAGAACTCTGATCAGTGTGTTTCGCATAATCAGTATACAAGAACTGACCAACCCAATCTTTATTAGAAGTATTTCTAGTTGTAATACCTTGACGAGCAACTAGGTCTAAACCTTGAATGGGTGTAAATTTCACCTCGATATTAGCCACGAAATAATCGTTTCTAACATTAGAACGCCAGTTGTCGGCAGTGAAATAAGGGTTTAAATACCAAGGGTTATAAAATCCAATAGGATTCGCAAACTCATTGTTTCTCCAGTCTTTATATTTAGTAACATCTACGTTATTCGGCATGTTCAGCATGTTGCCATACATTGAACCTGTTTGTGTAGTGATATCGTATCTGTTTTGAGTGTAACTAGAAGAATAAGCAATATTGATTTTGTTGCTTACTTTACGAGTTCCGTTCATTCTGAAGTTAGTTCTGTTGTATTTGTCACCAGGAGTTGTTCCTGTTACAGTTACATACTGACCAGATAAATATAAAGTTGAATTCTCATCTCCACTTGAGATAGAGAAATCTGTTTGATTAGTTAAACCAGTTTCCCAGAACTTAGTGTGTCCTTCACTATATCCATAAACAGCAGAATCCTGATGTCCATTTTCCAATGGAGCACCGATTGGTCTTTTTACGTTATCGAAAGCAGGACCGTAAGATTGGTTCTCTAAATATGAGAAATTACCCCAGTAACCGTAAGCAGTACCACCGGCACCGAAACCTTTCTGGAATTTAGGGAAGAAACCAGGTTTTTCCCAGGTTGAAGTATTTTGGAAATTAACAACGCTTGCACCTCTTGTACCTTTTTTGGTTGTAACAATCAAGGCACCATTAGACGCTGAAGAACCATAAAGGGCAGCAGCACCAGCACCATTCAAAACGTTCACACTTTCAACGTCTTCAGGGTTTAAGTTACCCAATACTTCGTTTGGCACGATAACGTTATCCAACACCACCAAAGCCTGGTTGTTACCAGTTAATGAACGTTGTCCACGTAATACCAATCTGAAACTTGGGTTAACACCACCATTGGTAGCATTAATCTGTAAACCGGCAACTTTACCTTGTAAACCACCAGCAATCGTTACAGGTTTTGCTGCAATCAAATTTTCTGCTTTGATTACGGTACCGCCCGTACCAATTTCTTTTCTCTTGGTTTTAATACCACCCGCAGTTACTACAACCTCGTCCATTACGTTCACATAAACTGCTAAGTTTACGTTGTAATTACCAGCACTAGTAACTTTTACAGAAGTACTCTTAAAACCAACAGAGCTGATTTGAAGTACATTGCCTTCTTTAGCTGAAATTTTAAATTCTCCTTTCTCATTCGTAGATGTAGCTGCATTAGCACTACCTTCTACTTTAATTGTAGCACCACTGATTGGTTGATCGTTAGCACCAGTTACTTTACCTGAGACAATCTTAGATTGTGCCAGAGAGGCAACTGACCACCCAATTAGCATTGCAAAAAATAATACAATTTTTCTCAATTTCATAAGTGTTTAGTTTTTAATGAATGCGAAGTTAATTCCTTTCCTTACATGTTAAATAATTAACAAAAATAAGTTAAGGAAACCTTAAATAGGCAGCAAAACTGAATAAAACGTTGCATTAAAACATCAAAAAACTATTGATAATTTGCATATAGTTTTCTGTAATATATATGTATCTCATTTTTAGAGCCTAAAAAAATGAGGAAACCTTTCAATTCCGTTATATTTTTGCCAAATGTTAGTACTAGACGGTAAATTGGTGTCTGCAGCTGTAAAAGAAGATTTGAAGGCTGAGACCCAAAAATTAATTTCAGCGGGCAACAGAGCCCCCCATTTAGCAGCCATTCTGGTAGGTTCCAATGGCGCCAGTGAAACCTATGTGGCTTCAAAAGTGAAGAACTGCGAAGAAATCGGCTTCATTTCTACCCTGGTTAGATTTGAAGAAGATACTGATGAGGCTACCCTGCTGGCCAAAATAGCAGAGCTGAATCAGGATCCAACGGTTGACGGCATTTTAGTGCAATTGCCCTTGCCTAAACAGATCAAAGAACAAAAAGTGATTGAAGCAATTGATCCTTCCAAAGATGTAGATGGCTTTCATCCCTCTAGTGCTGGCAAATTAATGCAGGGACTTCCCAGTTTTATCCCTGCAACCCCATACGGCATCATGATGATGCTCGAATTCTTTAAATTAGAAACCAAGGGGAAGCACGCTGTGGTAATCGGCAGAAGCAATATTGTAGGTAGACCCATGAGTATTTTATTAAGTAGTAATATCCCTAATGGAAACTGTACCGTAACTATTTGTCATTCTCATACACCTAACTTAAAAGAGATCTGCCTACAAGCCGACATTTTAGTAGCGGCACTCGGCAGACCAGAATTTGTGAAGGCAGATATGATCAAGCCAGGGGCAGTTGTAATCGACGTTGGTATTACCCGCGTAACAGATGATACTGCTAAAAAAGGATTTAGAATAAAAGGCGATGTGGCATATGATGAAGTAGCTCCATTAACAAGTGCTATTACTCCTGTACCAGGAGGTGTGGGATTGATGACTATCGCAGGACTTCTTAAAAATACCCTTCAGGCTTACAAAACCAATAACGGAATATAGTGAGTGAATCAACTGTAGCAGCTTCGAATGATACATTACCCGTAATGGAGACTTTTTATAGTATCCAGGGCGAGGGCTTTCATCAGGGAAGGGCTGCCTATTTTATCCGTTTGGGTGGCTGTGATGTAGGTTGCGTTTGGTGCGACGTTAAAGATAGTTGGGACGCATCCAAACATCCCTTGCAAACAATCGATTCAATTGTTGAAAATGCAAAATCTTTTCCTAGCAGGTTAGCAGTAATTACCGGTGGTGAACCACTTTTGCATCCTTTAGAAAAATTAACTGCAGCCTTACACGCCGCAGGATTTGAAACCAATATTGAAACATCAGGTTCATCACCCTTGAGTGGATCCTGGAACTGGATTTGTTTATCACCCAAGAAATTCAAAGCTCCCATTTCTTCCATTGTTCCAAAAGCCAACGAATTAAAAGTAGTGATCTTTAATAAATACGATTTCGACTGGGCAGAATCATATGCAGCGGAAGCAAATCCGCATTGCAAATTATACCTGCAACCAGAATGGGATAGAGCCGATGTGATCACCCCTTTGATCATTGATTATATTAAGCAAAACCCAAAATGGGAATTGAGTTTACAGATCCATAAGTATGTAAACGTTCCCTAATCATTCTGCATAATTTTAACAAACACATAGCTTGTTTTACACGATCTTTCCTTCATCTATTTTATATGAAGTCAATATTTTTTTTACCTGCACTCCTACTTTATAGTTTCTGCTATTCGCAAAATTATAATCCCGATAAAATAAGCGCAAAAGCATTAGACACTTACGACGAGGCCATCGTATTTTTAAAAGATGGAATGATCAAAGAAGCTATTCCTGTTTTACAAAATTGCATTTCACTAGACAGCAATTTTGTGGACGCTATTTTATCATTAGGCGCAGCCAATGGTCAATTAAAGAGGTATCAGGAATCTGTGCTGTTATATGAGAAAGCGAAATCTATTGATAGTCTTTATTTTCAAGTGTATAAATTACCCTACGCGATTAATTTAGCTGGTTTGGGTAAATTTCAAAAAGCACTGGAACAGGTGGAAGAATTTTTAAGTATCCCTAAAATAAGTGACCGCAGTATCAATGCTGCCAAGTACCGAAAAAAGTGTTTTGAATTTGCTATCGATTATCAAAAAAAACATCCAGATCAGGACCTCTACAATTTTAACCCAGTAAACCTTGGCGATAGTATCAATAGCATTTATGCAGAATACTATCCCACCGTTACTGTATCAGATAATATCCTTGTCTTTACCCGTGCCGGCATACATATGCGCGAAGACTTCATGGAAAGCAATATGTCTAAAAAAGGATTCTCTTTTGCAAAACCTATCGCAGGAGATATCAATATCGAACCAAAGAAAGGCGCTATCACTTCTTCACAAGACGGGGAATGGATTTTATTTGCTGGTCAGTTTTCAGGACAGGGTTTTGGTAATTATGATATTTATAAATCAGTTTACACTCCTAAGGGCTGGAGTGAACCAGAAAATCTGGGTGCAAATATCAATACAGAATTCTGGGAAAGTTCTCCCAGTTTAAGTCCGGATAATCGAGTACTATTTTTCAGTAGCAACAGACCTGGTGGTTATGGCGGGAAGGATCTATACATCAGTTATAGAACAGCTGAAGGGAAATGGTCTCCAGCCAAAAATATGGGACCAGCGATCAACACAAAAGGTGATGAACTGGCACCATTTATTCATCCGGATAATCAAACACTTTATTATACTTCCGATGGGTTACCCGGATATGGCGGTTCAGATATTTATGTGTTGCGTAAAAAAGGAGATGGTGACTGGGGTACTCCCATAAATATTGGCTATCCCATCAACACCATCGAAAACGAAGGAAGCTTAGCTGTTTCTGCGGACGGACTAACTGCTTATTATGCCAGCGACAGAGCCGATAGCAGAGGTGATCTGGATTTGTATCAATTCGAAATGCGACCAGATATTCGCCCCTTTAGAACATTGTATGTAAAAGGATTTGTAACAGACAAACAAACAGGAAAAGGTTTGCCTTCTTCTGTGGAGCTCTATGATAATGACAATAACAAAGCATTAATGAAAGTGCAAACTGATGAGAAGGGTGAATACTTTATTACACTTCCCACAGGAAGAGACTATACATTTACAGTAAACAGAAAAGGCTATTTATTCTATAGTGAACAATACGCTTTAAGTAAGAAAGAAGCGGATAGTACTTATCAAAAAAACATACCACTTCAGGCTGTTGTATTGAATGCGAATTTCGTTTTCAATAATATTTTATTTGCAAACAATTCTTTTGAATTACCAACTGCAGCATTTATTGAATTGAATAAATTATTGCAGGTATTAAACGAAAATCCTTCCATCAAACTAGAGATCAGCGGTCATACTGATAACGTAGGAAAACAAGAAGATAATTTATTGCTATCCACCAATCGTGCCAAAGCAATTGTTACCTATCTCAACGCAAACGGAATCGATAACAAGAGACTTTCTTATAAAGGTTACGGAGCCACGAAACCCATTGCTGATAACAACAAAGAAGAAGGCAGATCTAAAAACAGGAGAACCGAATTCACCATTACTGCTTTATAATCTTGGTTGCTAAAAAGATTTTTTGAAAACTAAAATCATTTTCTTGAAATGATGAGATTTACTGTGAATTGATGCAGACATTGAGGTATGCAAGAGGAGCAGGTATTTCAGATTGCGCTAACCATGTTGCCAGAAATTGGCTCGGTACATACCAGGGCATTATTGTCAGCATTTGGATCAGCATCTGCAATATTTCAAGCAAAGAAAAAAGAGTTGGCATTGATAGATGGAATAGGTGAAAGGAAAGCAAAACTGATCAAAGATTTCTCAGCATTTACTGCAGTAGAAAAAGAAATCAATTTCAACAAAAAGAATAATTACCAGATCATTTTTCAAACAGATGATCAATATCCAAAAAGATTATTGAATTGTTACGATGCTCCAGTTATTTTATACTTTAATGGAAGTTGCGATCTTAATGCCAGTAAAATAATTAGCATTGTGGGCACCAGAAATAATTCCGATTATGGCAAACAGATCGTAGATCAATTCATAGCAGAATTGCCCCATGAAAATTTGATTATTTTAAGCGGACTGGCTTTTGGCATTGACGCCATCGCTCATAAAGCTGCATTAAAAAATAAGATTCCTACCATTGGAGTTTTAGCACATGGATTAGATCGGATTTATCCCATGCAACATAGAAATTTATCGAAAGAAATGTTAGTAGATGGGGGCTTACTCACAGAGTTTAGAAAAGGGGTATTACCCGACAAACACAATTTTCCAAAAAGAAATAGAATCGTAGCCGGTATGGCAGATGCCACCATTGTAATTGAAACCGCAACTAAAGGTGGGAGTATGATTACTGCAGATTTAGCTTCTACCTATAACAGAGAATTGTTTGCACTGCCTGGAAAAATTACTGATATAAAAAGTAGTGGTTGTAATCAATTAATAAAAGAGAATAAAGCCAATCTTTTTAATGGAGCAGCAGATTTTATCGAATGGATGGGATGGCAACCCAAACTTGTAACACCTAAAAAACAAAGAATCCTGTTTTATGAATTTACAAGGGAAGAGTTGGTGATTGCTGATTTGCTTCGTGATAATCAGGCTAGGTCGATAGACGATCTTTATGTAAAGAGTGGCTTGAGTAGCAGTGCATTTGCCGCTGCCTTATTAAGTCTTGAGTTACAAAACGCTATTCAATCGCTACCCGGGAAAATGTTTCGATTACAAGTGTAAGGTTTCACCCACCCCTGCTCTCACTTCGTTTGGCGCCCCTCCCTAGAAGGAATACACAAAAAATCCCCTCCTGGGAGGGGTAATGATTTTGCGTTAGCGGAATCATGGGGTGGGTAAATGCTTCTATATGAATGCTGACTTGTCCTGAAATGGGTTTACACTAAAACCAGTGTAAAATGCATAAAACAACCATTTTAAAATCAAGTGGATCATTTAGTGATTTTGAAAAACATGAAATCATCAAGGATTATCTTTCAAGTGGTAAACCTAAGGATGAGATCTGG
>CANBQT010000076.1 GCA_947371755.1 Chitinophagaceae bacterium | reverse complement strand
TAAATAAAGGATCGTCCGATTTTGGTTTGACGTTTTCATTACCCATATTCCGGGTATGCGCAGTACTTGATTTTTGTTTGGATGTAACTACAGAACCAGGTGTTACTTCAATATCTTCCAGGAATTCAGTTTTTCCTCCAGTTTTAGGTTTCTTTTTAACAGCCACACTACTATTATTGTCCTTCGAAGACAATTGTCTGAACGACCTACAACTAGTGAAAACGGTTATTAAACCTATAAAATAAATGATATATGTTTTTCTCATTCTGGATGTGCAATATAAGTGGTGATAGTTAAAAGGCAAAATACCTTAGAAAATATCATTCCAATTTTGAGTTCACGCCAAATTGTGGATAAATAGAACAAACAATTTTCTAAGGTTTCATTGTGGAAATATTTCCTTTTCAAGAAGATGCTTTCTAACGATATTTGGATAAATCAATCCGTTGAAAGTATTGTTAATAGTTATTTACTATTGGTAATTACTTTCCAACATTTTAATCAACAGCTGAATGTCTCAATTTTCTCATTTACACGTTCATACACAATATTCTTTACTGGACGGCGCTGCCAATATTGGAAGCCTTTTTGATAAGGCCGCAAAAGATAATATGCCCGCAGTTGCTATTACAGATCATGGAAATATGTTTGGGGCTTTTGAATTTGTAAGTCAGGCATGGAAAAAGACAAAAGTAATTGGGAAAGATGAAAAAGGAAATGATATTCTTGCCCCATTAGTGAAGCCTATTGTTGGATGTGAGTTTTATGTTGTGGAGGATCGTTTTATCAAAACTTTTACTAAAGAGCAAAAAGATAAACGATATCATCAGGTTCTCCTGGCCAAGAATGCGCAGGGGTATCAAAATCTGGTGAAGCTCACATCTATGGGGTTTATTGAAGGGCTGTATAGTAAATATCCGCGTGTAGATAAAAAACTGATTGAACAATACCATGAAGGGATTATTGCTACCACCTGTTGTATAGGTGCATACGTGCCTCAAACCATTTTAAATGAAGGCGAAGAAAAGGCAGAGCAAGAATTTAAATGGTGGTTAGATCTATTTGGGGAAGACTATTATATCGAGATTCAAAGACATAATATCAAGGAGCAAGAGCTCATCAATAACACTTTGCTGAAGTTTGCGAAGAAATACAATGTCCCAGTTATTGCTACAAATGATAGTCATTATACAGAACGCGATGATTATAATGCCCATGATATTCTATTATGTATCAATACAGGAGAAAAACAATCAACACCAGGATTTGATGATTTTGTAAATGACGAGATCCAACTAAAAAATCGACGCTTTAAATTTCCAAACGATCAATTTTATTTTAAGACAACTGACGAAATGAGTCAGTTATTTAAAGATATACCCGAATCATTGGATAATACCAATGCCATCGTAGATAAAGTGGAGGTATTAAATCTGAAGAAAGATATTTTACTACCCGCCTTTCCAATTCCTGCATCTTTTCAAATCCATACCGATTCCAATATGAATCAGTGGGAGTACCTGCAGCATCTAACAATGGAAGGTGCTAAAATAAGATACTCAGAAATCACTCCGGAAATTCAGGAAAGACTCGATTTCGAATTGTTTACCATTAAAACAATGGGCTTTGCGGGATACTTTTTAATTGTGAGTGATTTCATAAAAGCGGGGAGAAAAATGGGGGTTTTTGTCGGTCCTGGAAGAGGATCAGCAGCAGGAAGTGTGGTTGCTTTTTGTATAGGCATCACCAATATCGACCCCATTAAATATAATTTACTATTCGAGAGGTTCTTAAACCCGGATCGTAAGAGCATGCCCGATATCGATACGGATTTTGATGATGAGGGAAGACAAAAAGTAATTGATTATGTAGTTGATAAATATGGCAAAAATCAGGTAGCACAGATTATTACTTATGGTACGATGGCTGCAAAAATGAGTATCAAAGATGTGGCACGTGTGATGGATCTGCCATTGGTTGAAAGCAATATGCTGGCTAAATTGGTGCCTGATAAACCCGGCACTGAATTACGTAGAGTATTACACGCTCCTTTTACTGCCAAGGAAGGTGAAAAATTACATCAGAAATCTTTTGAAGAAAAAGAGGGATATCAGCAAGAAGACTTAGAGAATATCAAAAAGCTTCGAGAAATATATGCAGGTACAGATATCCGTGCACAAGTTTTGAAAGAAGCAGAGAGGCTAGAAGGTTCTGTGAGAAATACCGGTATTCATGCAGCGGGTATCATAATTGCCCCGAGGGATCTGACAGATCTGATTCCGGTTGCCATTGCAAAGGATTCTCCTCTTTGGGTAACACAGATTGAAGGAAGTACCATTGAAGAAGCTGGTGTAATAAAGATGGACTTCTTGGGTTTAAAAACCCTCTCCATTTTAAAAACTGCCTTAGAATTGATCAAGCAAAATCATAAAGTTGATATTGACCTTGATACCATTCCGTTAGATGATGAAAAAACATTTCTATTGTATCAACGAGGAGAAACCAATGCAACATTTCAGTTTGAAAGTATTGGGATGCAAAAATATCTTCGCGAGTTAAAGCCAGACAAATTTGCAGATCTTATTGCTATGAATGCCTTGTATCGTCCAGGACCAATTGCCTATATTCCAAATTTCATTGATCGTAAACATGGCAGGGAAGCCATTACTTATGACCTGGCAGATATGGAGGAATATTTATCTGATACTTATGGCATCACTGTTTATCAAGAACAGGTGATGCTACTTTCTCAAAAAATAGGAGGATTTAGCAAAGGTGATGCCGATGTTCTTCGTAAAGCAATGGGTAAAAAGGATCGAAAAACCCTTGACAAAATGAAGGGCAAATTCGTTGAGGGTGCTATTACCAAAGGACATGCAGCAGAAAAACTTGAAAAGATCTGGACAGACTGGGAGGCATTTGCTCAATATGCTTTCAATAAGTCTCACAGTACCTGTTATGCTTATGTTGCATATGAAACTGCCTATTTAAAGGCACATTATCCAGGAGAATATATGTCTGCTGTACTAAACCATGCTGGAGGTATAGAAAAGATCACCTTCTTTATGGAAGAGTGTAAGCGGATGGGAATTAAAGTTCTGGGACCAGATATCAATGAATCTTTGAAAGGGTTTGCTGTAAACTCAAAAGGCGAAATTCGCTTTGGAATGGGTGGCATTAAAGGAGTTGGTGAAGCAGCAGTTGAATTCATCATTGCTGAAAGAGAAAAAAATGGCTTTTATACAGACATATTTGATTTCATTTCGAGAGTGGTACAAAAAAGTGTCAATAAAAAATCACTGGAATCACTCGCTTACTCTGGCGCATTTGATTGTTTTACTGCTTACCATCGTGCACAATATTTTAATGTTCCTGAAGGTGAAAAAATTACTGGATTAGAAAAAATAGTTAGTTACGGTCAAGCCAAACAAGCAAATAGTATTGGAAATAGTAATACCCTATTTGGCAATATGTCTGCTGCGATGGAGGTTCCCATTCCCAAAATTGCAACATGTGAACCATGGACATTAACGGAGTTATTAGACAACGAAAAGGAAGTAACAGGAATGTACATGAGTGGGCACCCACTCGACCATTTTCAGTTTGAATTGAAGTACTATGGTATAACCCGAATCAATGATTTTAATGAGATCAAAGACACACTTCATTTACAGCCTAATCCTGGAAGAACATTAAAAGTTGCAGGATTGGTGATTGATGTACAACATCGTGTAACAAAGACCGGAAAAAACTTTGGTTCATTTAGTATAGAAGATTATACTGGCAAAACTGAGTTTTTACTCTGGAGTGAAGATTATATCAAATTTCAAAACTATTTAGAAAAAGGCCAAAACGTATTGCTTAATGGAACATTCAGGGCAAAATATAATCGACCAAATGAATTTGAGTTTAAAATTCATGCTATGTCATTATTGGAAACTGTAAAACAAACACTTACGAGGAGCATCGATATAACTTTAAAACCTTCCGCTGTTACCAAAGATCTGGTGAATTTTATTGACAAGAACATGAAGGAAAATCCTGGCAAAACTTCCCTGAGAATAAATTTATTTGAGCCAAAGGAAAACCTCAAAGTGAGCTTATATAGTATGGAGAAAAGTTTTTTAATGAATGAAGACATGGCAGGTTATCTGTTAAACAACCCCGATCTGGACGTGCATGTAGGTTTAGCAAACTGACCTGCTGTCAGTACCATACTGCTTTAAAGTCTTTAATCACAATGGTGGAAAAGTCAAAACAGCATAAACGGCTCTTTGGATTTATATTTGATGGTATACAATCATTACAAATAATAAAAATCAATAAAAATGGCTTTAGAATTAACCGATGCAAACTTTCAGAGCACTGTGTTAGACAGCGATAAATTAACTATGATCGATTTCTGGGCTGAGTGGTGTGGACCATGTCGCGCAATCGGACCTGTTGTAGAAGAATTATCAAAAGAATATGCAGGGAAAGTAAATGTGGGAAAAGTAAATGTTGACCACAATCCAAATTTAAGTGTTACCTATGGTATCACTTCTATTCCAGCTATCTTGTTCATTAAAGGAGGCAAGATTGTAGACAAACAAATTGGTGCAGTACCTAAGAGTGTACTAGATAAAAAGATCCAAGCACATTTATAAATGCTTGACAAAATCATATAAGAGGCTTCAAATGAAGCCTCTTTTTATTTGCGCCAACTTTTCATTATTATTATTTCGTTATCTTCCAAGCTGATTCATTTAGCTAATTGTATAACTATGGAACGCTTTCACGGTTTATTGGGAATTATTTTGATATTAATGATTGCTTTTTTGTTTTCTAATAACAAGAAAAGAATCAATTACAGATTGGTTATTAGTGGAATTATTTTGCAAATAACCATTGCTGTGTTGGTATTAAAAGTACCTCCAGTAACCTGGTTTTTCCAACAATTAGGACATGGTATGGAAAAGATAGAAAAGTTTGCCAGAGAAGGTGTTTCTTTTGTGTACGGAGGCATTATGGTTGCCGCACCTACAGGTGTTCAAAATTTTAATCAAGGTGGATTTGTTTTTGCATTTAGTGTAACGGCAACCATCATTTTAGTTTGTGTGCTAGTTGCTATCTTATATCATTTCGGTGTCATGCAATTAATCGTTTCTGTAATTGCCAAAGCCATGAATTTTATCATGCGTGTAAGTGGAGCAGAAGCTTTAAGTAATGTGGCCAGTGCATTTGTGGGTCAGGTGGAAGCACAAGTAATGATTCGTCCGTACTTAAGTTCCATGACTAAGAGCGAATTATTAGCAAGTATGAGTGGAAGTCTTGCCTGTATTGCCGGTGGTATTTTAATAGTATATGCGAATATGGGTGCTAAGGCTGAATATCTTTTAACTGCAAGTTTGATGGCTGCACCTGGTGCATTAGTGATCTCAAAAATTGTGTTTCCTGAAACTGAAGAGTCTCAAACAATGGGAAAAGTAAAATTAGAAGTTAAAAGTCCTTACAGTAATATTATTGATGCTATTTCACATGGTGCCAGTGATGGAATGAAGATCTCTATCAATGTAATCGCCATGTTAATTGGATTTATAGCATTGATTGCATTTATCAACTGGGGCATGGGATTGATTTATCCGGGTTTAACCCTTGATGCTGTTTTTAGTAAAATATTCTTTCCTATGACGTGGGCCATGGGTGTACCATCTGTGGATGTGGCCAATGCAGCCACTTTGTTGGGACAAAAACTAACCATCAATGAATTTGTGGCATTTAATAACCTCACATCTAAAACTGTTCCTATTGTTTCTGAAAAAGGCTTACTGATTGTGAGTATTGCGATTTGTGGATTCGCTAATTTTAGTAGTGTTGGTATGCAAATTGGTGGAATTGGCGAATTAGCACCTACCCGAAGAGCCGATCTTGCAAAACTCGGATTGAAAGCATTGTTATGCGGTACTTTGGCTTCTTATCTTTCAGCAAGTATAGCTGGAATATTAATGTCATAAATTGAATGACTTTTAGCATTTTATGGTAACAATTTTGGTTTATTTTTGCTAAAATTTTGAAGGCATGATGAATCAAGAAACAGGTATTGAAGCTTTGGTAGCAAATGCAAAAGATGAGCAATTAAAAGCAATCGGTTATAAGATCCTACATAAAGAACGCATCAGTTTTGATGAAGGTGTTGCTTTATTTGAAAAGGGTTCTCTCTCCTATCTTGGTGCTTTAGCAAATTGGGTACGTGAACAAAAGCACGGAAACAAGACCTATTTCAATCGTAATTTTCATATTGAACCAACGAACCTTTGTGTATTCAGTTGTAAATTCTGTGCTTATTCCAAACTATATGCGCATCGCGAAGAGGGTTGGGAATTGAGTATCCCTCAAATGTTAGATATTGTAAAGAGCTATGATAGTAAGCCTGTTACTGAAGTTCATATTGTAGGTGGTGTACATCCTAAAATGGATATGGCATTCTTTCTTGAATTATTAAAATCAATTAAAGCACATCGGCCCGAATTACATATCAAAGCATTTACTCCAGTTGAGTTAGATTATATGTTTCGTAAAGCTAAACTAAGCACAGCAGAAGGAATGAAACTAGCACATGAAGCAGGGTTGGATTCTTTACCGGGTGGAGGTGCAGAGATATTTCATCCTGAAATTCGTACACAAATATGTGAAGACAAAGTAGATGCTGATGGTTGGTTATCAATACATGAAGCTGCACATAATTTGGGTATGCATAGTAATGCTACTTTGCTATACGGACATATTGAGAAGTACTGGCACCGTGTTGATCATATGGAAAGACTGCGTCAGCTTCAAGATAAAACTGGCGGGTTCAACACTTTCATTCCATTAAAATTCCGTAACAAGGATAATGACATGAGTTATGTGAATGAATCATCTGTAATCGAAGACATGAAAATGTATGCGGTATCCCGTTTGTATCTAGATAATTTTCCTCATGTGAAATCATACTGGCCAATGCTAGGTCGCCAAAATGCACAATTGTCATTGAGCTTTGGCGTAAATGATATCGATGGCACTATTGATGATACTACCAAAATCTATTCAATGGCAGGTAGTGAAGAACAAAGTCCAGCTATGAATACAGCTCAGTTGGTTACATTGATCAAACAAGTGAATCGCCAGCCTGTAGAAAGAGGCACATTGTATAATGAGATCAGAGATTATTCTACCATTGAATTGGCAGAGATCGAATCAAATCCTTTATTGAATTAATTAAAATAGCCCCTATAATATATCCATCAGCATTCTGGTAAGCTGATGGGTATATTAATCGCTAATCCCCCATCAGAAGTTTCTTTGTATTTGCTATTCATATCCAGCGCTGTATCCCACATCGTTTTAATCACTTTATCCAAACTTACCTTTGCGAAATCCGGTGAACTTTGAAGTGCCAATTGCGATGCGGTAATGGCTTTAATGGCCCCCATTGTATTTCTTTCAATGCAGGGTACTTGCACCAGTCCGCCAATAGGGTCACAGGTCAATCCCAGATGATGTTCCATGGCAATTTCTGCTGCCATTAAACTTTGTCTTTGTGTACCACCCATTAATTCTGTAAGAGCAGCTGCGGCCATGGCAGAAGATACGCCAATTTCTGCCTGACACCCTCCCATTGCTGCTGATATCGTTGCCCCTTTTTTAAAAATGCTACCTACTTCTGATGCAGTTAATAAGAATCGAATTATTTTCTCTTCTGAATATCCATCGCAAAAAGCTATGAAGTACAACAACACAGCTGGAATTACTCCTGCAGCTCCATTTGTAGGGGCAGTTACTACCCTTCCAAATGAAGCATTTTCTTCATTTACCGCTAAAGCAAAACAACTTACCCAATCAAGAATGTAATTAAACTGATGACCTCCGCTTTTAATTAGTTCCAACCATTGATCAAAATCTTTGTAGGGTTGATTCTTTAAAAGTTTTTTGTTCAGGGCAAATGCTCTTCGATGAACTTCTAATCCACCTGGCAAATCGCCATCCGTTTTACAACCTCTATAAATACACTCTTTCATGGTATTCCAAATTTGCCATACACCTTCCCTGGTTTTGGCTTCGGATCTCCATGAAGTTTCATTCTCTAATACTACATCACTGATGCTCAACCCCTTCATACACCAATGAAGAAGATCATGTGCTGTATTAATGGGGAAAGGCAAATCAATTTCATCTTTTCGATTGGGTAATTGACCCTCTTTTACGATAAATCCACCCCCTATTGAAAAATAAGTATCACACCAGGAATTTCCATTCTTTAATTCTACGAGAAATGAAAGTCCGTTTGGGTGAAAACTTAAACAATCCTTCACCAAAAATTCAAGATCAAGATCAGGATCAAAGGCAATAGAGGTAGTTCCATCTAATAGTAATGCTCTTTTTGAACGAATAGAGCTTATTTTAGGTGTAATGCTATTCACATCAATCGTAACCGGGTCTTCACCTGTAAGTCCCATATAAATTGCAATATCTGTTCCATGCCCCCTGCCAGTTTTTGCAAGAGATCCATACAATAAGATTTTAATCGACTTAACATTCGATAATGGTCCCTGCTTTTTTATTTGTTCCAAGCATGCTAAAGCCGCACGCCAGGGGCCAAGTGTATGTGAACTAGAAGGCCCTACTCCAATTTTGAACATATCGAAAACCGAAATCGACTCATGTGGCATAGTACATCGTTAATTGATATTCAAAATTAAGTGAAGATGTTGCTTTCGCGGGTATTAAAAATTATTCAATAAAATGGGGAGAAAATTAGAGGAATTAAGGCTTGTAAACGCAGATGTTTGAATAGTTTTTCCGAACTTCGCCATCCAAATTAATTAGTACAATATCAAATAAAAACTATGGAACTCTCTTCATTATTAGACAGGTTTGCTGAACCGGAAACATTAAAAATGGCCAAATTAGGTCGTGAATTAAGAGCTCAAGGAATTGACGTGATCGATTTAAGTTTGGGTGAACCGGATTTTGATACCCCTCAGCATATCAAGGACGCTGCTATCAAAGCAATCAATGACAACTGGAGTCATTATACACCTGTATCCGGTTTTCTTGATTTAAGAGAAGCAGTTTGTACTAAATTAAAAAGAGATAATAATTTAGATTATAAACCAGAAAACATTGTTACTTCAACTGGTGCCAAACAAAGTTTAGCCAATACTATTTTAGCATTGGTTGATGAGGGTGAAGAAGTAATTATTCCTACTCCATATTGGGTAACCTATTCAGAGTTAGTAAAAATAGCAAGAGGTAAAGTTGTTGAAATCAGAACAACTGTGGAAAATCAATTCAAGTGCACTCCAGCCGAATTAGAAGCTGCCATCACTCCAAATTCGAAGGTATTTATGTTTTCGTCTCCTTGTAATCCTTCAGGAGCTGTTTATTCAAAATCAGAGCTGGAAGGATTAGCTGAAGTTTTTCGCAAGCATCCTAAATTGATCATACTTTCAGATGAGATCTATGAGTATATCAATTTTGAAGGAAAGCATGAAAGTATTGCGCAGTTTGAAGATTTGAAAGATCGTGTAGTATTGATCAATGGATTGAGTAAAGGTTTCGCAATGACTGGATGGCGTTTAGGTTATATAGCTGCAAACACCACCATTGCTAAAGCATGCGAAAAATTACAGGGTCAGTTTACAAGCGGAACTTGTTCTATTGCACAGAAAGCAGGTGTAGCAGCACTTTTAGGAGATTTAAGACCATCTGTTGAAATGACAGAAGAATTTACAAGAAGAAGAACTAAAACATTGGAATTAGTGAAATCTGTACCGGGTTTCAAATGTTTTGAACCACAAGGTGCATTCTATGTGTTTCCAGATGTGAGCTACTATTATGGAAAATCCAATGGCACTGAAACGATAAAAAATGCAGCAGATTTTAGCATGTATCTGTTAAACACAGCACACGTATCTTCTGTAATGGGCGATGCATTTGGAGAACCAAACTGTGTTCGTTTTTCTTTTGCCAATAGCATGCCGAACATTGAAAAAGCCTGGGTACGAATCAAAGAAGCCTTAGCTAAACTGAGCTAATTGAAATAGCTAATGATTGTAAAAAGCTTCTGAGAAATCAGAGGCTTTTTTATTTACTGATTTCTTTTTCTTCAATAAGATAATTCTTATGTAAAGACCATTTTTCAAAATGATATTCAATTTTATAAGCGATAGCTAAGTTGGAGGTATTACTATATTGTACGGTTAATTTATATTGTTGATTTTTAATGCCCTTAAACCAAGATTCCGTTAATGTATTTTTTTTATTGTCGATTTCAGGTTCTCCCAGGTAATTATTTACAACACTAGAATCCTGCATCAAAGGGATATTTCTCCAGGCATATGGAATGGAGATTTTTGCGGCATTGGGAACTATATAATTAAACACAAAAATATAGAATAATACAACCATCGCCAGCATGGAAAATAGGCTTATGAAAAATGATTTTTTTGACATGACTATTTTGAATTGAAATAAGTTCTAAAATACACTACTATCAAATCCATAATCTCTTTCCACCAAGCAGATCCTGGTTTTATAGGAAGCATACCATTTGTCTTTTCCCATTTGTTGTGCTACCAGATGTTCTGATACAAGTTTCCAATTCTTTATAGCTTCTAAACTATCCCAATAAGATACTGTAATTCCTATGGCATTTCTTGCTGATTCATAGCCTAAAAAACCCGGCTGCTTTTTAACAAGCTCTACCATATTATCTGCCATATTTTCGTACCCATTGGTATCATTTGAAATAACGGAACTAAATATTACTGCATAATAAGGTGGTTTAGGGGTTGATGCTATCATAATTCAATAAATTTTTGGTGCAACTCAAGTACTTGTTGTACAAGCAATTGTTGTTCATCATTAACAATTATAAAATCACATAACTTCATTTTTATCGAATCAGCCACTTGCCTATCAATTCTTTCTAAAACTTCCTCTCTAGATAAGCCATCTCTTTTCATTACTCGTTGAATCCTTATATGTTGTGGAGCAAAAACACCCACCACATAGTCTAAACCAGCGCCTGCCCCCGCCTCAAATATCAATGCTGCCTCTTTAATTGTATAGGGGGCTTTTTGTTGCAAAAACCAATCTTCTGCAACTTGTAATGTAATGGGATGCACAATGGCATTGAGTATATTTAACTCATGAGGATCTTTAAAAACTCTATTGGCTAACCATTTCTTATTTAAATGACCCTTTTCAAAAACAAGAGAACCGAAATGCTGCACTAAATTTTGTCTTATTTGAGGATTATTTTCCATCAGATCTTTTGCCACAGAATCTGCATCAAAAACGGGGATGCCCAATACCTTAAAAATATGGGCAACTGTGGATTTACCACTACCTATTCCGCCTGTTAGTCCAATCTTTAGCATAAAAAATCCGAAATTCAATTACTCGAATTTCGGATATAAGAATTGTAATAAAGAATTATTTCTTATCGGCAGCTGATTTATTAATGGCAGCAGTCCACTCCATACTAATGGTAGATTTTTCAATCTTCAAATAACTACCAGGACTAACTTCCAACTGTAATGTTCCGTCTTCATTAATTTTATTGATCGTACCATGAATACCTGCAATAGTAACCACTTTGTCACCTTTTTGCATATCATCAACGAATTTCTTTTGCTCTTTTGCTTTTTTAGCTTGGGGGCGAATCATAAATAACCAGAAAACTAATATAATGGCACCCATCATTACCAACTGCACCATGCCACCACCCTGTTGAGCATTTCCTGCTAATAAAACTGAATTCAAATACATTTTTTAGATTTTTATATTAAATAAGATGTTTGCAAATAAACAAAATTTTCCATTAAAGCTTCTTTGAAGAATTGGAAGTAGCGTTTGCAGATTCAATGATACCTGTAAAGATTAAGGTTTTATTGAC
>CANBQT010000075.1 GCA_947371755.1 Chitinophagaceae bacterium | reverse complement strand
CGGTCAACTTTTTAATATGTGCTAACCCCTTATGAATGTTTGAAAGACTGATGTTCCATTTATTTTGATTTAAAATTTCAACAGCAGCAAGTACAGTTAGCAAGTTTTTGGTCTGATAGATTCCAGGTAAATCCAACTGAAAATTGGTTCTTTCGTCAGTCCTTTTTTCTGCAACAATGATATCAATATAATGTGCGGTTATATTAAAATCGCTAACCCATCTTTCATCACTAGCCCAATGAATTTTTGCGTTCATTTCAGATGCTTTTTTTTCAAAAATTGGCTTCGTGATAGCAGTATATTCTCCAATTACAACAGGAATCGATTCTTTAATGATACCAGCTTTTTCAAATGCAATTGACTCCAATGAATTTCCGAGCAGATTCATATGATCCCAGCCAATATTTGTTATGATGCTGAGTTCAGGCGTGATAATATTGGTACTATCCAGTCTTCCTCCTAAGCCTACCTCTATGATGGCTATATCAACTTTTTGCAAAGCAAAATATTCAAATGCCATTGCCACTGTGATCTCAAAAAATGAGGGCTGTATTTCATGAATCATGGGTTGAATACGTTCAGTAAAATCAACTACAAATGATTCTGAACACATTTCACCATTTACTTTTATTCTTTCTCTAAAATCTTTTAAATGAGGGGAGGTATAAAGGCCCGTTTTATATCCAGCAGATTGTAGGATTGAAGCCAACATATGACTGGTTGAGCCCTTTCCATTAGTTCCTGCTACATGTATCGTTCTTAGTTGCTGTTGTGGATTTCCAATGTATTCACACAAGCGAAGCGTATTAGTAAGGTCTTTCTTAAATGCAGATTCACCAACCCTGCTAAACATGGGTAGTGATTGAAAAAGAAAATCTAAGGTTTCTTTGTACGTCATATCTGACTGCAAATTATAGAAGAAATATTAACCACGAAGTTTGAAACTAAAAACGAGTGTTCCCACTTGTTCAGATTCGTTGCCTGCATTAAGTTTTAATGTTCTTGCTTTCTTTAAAGCAATATTGCGGATATTTTGATTGGTAGTAGTGGTTCCCTTAGGGTTAACAGAAGCTGCAATTACATTTCCAGATTGATCAACGGTAATATCAATGGCCACTTTTGCATTTTCATTAAAATCATCCTCAAAACTTGGCAATCTTGTGATCCTTCTTCCATCTAGCCCACTTCTAATGGAAACACCATTACCTGAAGTTCCAGATCCTCCATTTCCTTTATAGCTATCAGAATTTGGGTTGCCATTGGGGTTTCCCTGATCACCTTTGCCCCCTGCGATTCCTTGATTTTTAATCCCGTTATAACTATCGCCATCATTTCCACTCGAATTTGTGCTTGTGCCACCTTTAAAAAGCGCCTTGGGTTTTGGCTCAACTGGTTTTACTGCTACAGGATTAGGGCTTGGTTTTAGAGTTGGTTTAGTGATGGGTGTTGGTTTATTTTCAGCCTTTGGAACTATTTTTTCTGTGTTATTGATAGGCTCATCACCATTTTCGTCTGCAATAATTTTCGTGTTGGATGGTTGAGGTTTACTTGTAGCAGGAACTGATTTAACTGCTTCTTCAGTTGGGGAAGGACTTCCAGGGATAGTTGGAGCAATATCACCCAAACCAGTTTCACTATTACCAAGATTTACTTCAATACCTTCTCCAGCAAGAGGTATGGGAATTTGAGGAAGTGTCCATTGCAAATAAAAGAAAATCAAAAACAATAAAAAGCAAATAGCAGCAGTAATAGCTCCAGCTTTCATGTTTTTTTCTCTTTCAAAACCTATTTGCATAGTCACAGAATGATTCATCTCAAATTTATCGTTAATAAGTGCATCAAAATTCAATGTTGAAAATTACATGCTGTTTAGGCACTTAATCCACTTATGTGGTATAAAGAAAGGTTAATTATAGTGCTATTTTTTCCAAAACACATCATAGGAAAACCGAATAAGTGTGGCCATCACTACTAAAATAAAAAAGATCCGAATAAAGCGATTACCTTTTGCAATGGCCATTCTGGCGCCAAAAACACCACCCAATGCATTACAAATGGCCATCGGAATGGCAACCTGCCAGAGGATATGGCCTGTTACGAAGAATAATAAAATCGATCCGAGATTGGTTGCTAAGTTGATCAGTTTAGCATGAGCAGATGCCTGTAAAAAATCGAATCCTAAAAAACTAATAAAAGCTAATACTAGAAAACTGCCCGCTCCGGGACCAATAAACCCGTCATAAAAACCAATGATCAAACTGATCAATAAAGCATATACAAATTGTTTCTTTTCGCTATTGCTGTGATGCTTTTGCTGACCGAAGTTCTTTTTGGTAAATGAATAAACAGCTACAAAAAGTAGAACAATCAATATAATCGGTTTCATAAACCGATTACTCATTTGGGTTAACAAAAAAGATCCAGAGAAAGATGCGATAAAGGCAACTATACCCATTAAGACCATCCTGCTCCAATCAATTTCAACTTGTTTGATATATTGTTTTGCCGCAAAAAAAGTTCCACTAAAAGAAGGAATCTTAAGTGAACCAATTACTGTTGCAACAGGAAGTTGCGGTAATAAAATAAGTGCTGCAGGTGTTTGAATGAGTCCACCACCCCCAACAATAGCATCAACAAAACCGGCTACACTTGCAAATACACATAATAGAACTAGGGTAGTGGTATCCAATTAAATGACTATTTTGTTGATTCTGAGATGAGATTCTTTTTATTAGTATTGATGGATTGCAAATTGGCAATAATTAATCCTCCTATTACTAAAGAACCGCTGATAATATGAATAGATGTAAACTTTTCACCCAAGATCAAAACTGCCTCCATGGTACTGAAAATAGGGGTGAGGTTTGCAAATAAAATAGTTCTGGAGGTACCTAATTTTTGAAGGGCAATATTCCAGCAAAGATACGCCACTACTGAAGTTCCCAGGCCAATATAAACAATAGAGCCAAGTAATACCGGTGTAAATTGAGGTTTGGGCATTATCCAGTTCTCTATTAAAAAGAAGGGAAATAACATCAAGGCCCCCATCGTAAATATCAGCATTAAAAAATGGAGACTTGAAATGTTACTGGGTTTCTTTCTCACTAAAACACTATACACTGCAAAACAGAAACCGGCCGCCAAAATCCATAAATCCCCAATGCCGAAACGAAGAGCTAATAATTTCTCAAAGCTCCCTTTTGATAATAAGATAAGAATGCCAGTAATACATAGGATTAAACCAATCAATCTTGATGCATTGATTTTTTCTTTTAAAAAAATGGCTGCTAATAAAATGGCAAATATGGGAGAAGAGGTGGTTCCAATCAATGCCATATTGATGGCAGAAGTATAATGACCAGAAATATAAATACAGGTATTAAATAGAGTAATACCTAATAATGCCACCCAAAATAGGTAGCGCAAATTTGCTTTGATAAATTGCTTTTCTTTTTGAAAAGAAGACCAGGCAATTGGAATAATAATCAAAGAAGCTAATGACCAACGAAAAAATGCCAAGCTAATGGGGCCCACTAATTGACTCACACCTTTGGAAATTACATAATTTCCAGCCCAAATCATAGTCGACAAAACTGCCAAGCAAATACCAATAATCTGATCTTTCTTTTGAAGGGATATACTCATTTATTAGCAACTAATAGTGGGCAAAATCTGCTGTGAAATTTCCATTGATTCTTTCAATCGGAGGGTTGAAATATCCAAATGCTAATTTGGGGAATTCTTCTCTTAATAAATCCATCATTTGTTTGATGCCTAAAATATCTCCTGTTTCATACACCCCGATTTTACCCATATACCAATCCGGATCGATATTGAAATTGCGCCATTGGATCATACTGATATTGGTATACTTGATCAGTTCTCTTAGTGCTTCATATTCTTCAACAGTGTCTGTCATTCCAGGAAAAACAAAATAGTTGATACTTGCCCAGCCACCAAAATCAGTAACCACCTTCATACTTTCAATAATGTCTTCAAATTGATAATTATTAGGACGATAATATGGATCGTAAATATGTTTTCTTGCCGAGTTAGTACTTACCCTGATACTATCCAAACCTGCTTCACACAAGGCTTTTACAGCATCTGGTTTTGAACCATTGGTATTGATATTAATACTCCCTCTTTTTGTATGCTTCCTGATTTCAATGATGGCTTCACGAATTGTTTCCCACATCAATAAAGGTTCGCCTTCACATCCCTGGCCGAAACTGATAATTGGAAATGGTGCTTGCATTAAATGTGGCACGGTGAATTCTACTATTTCAGCTGCTGTAGGTTTAAAGGTTAAACGGTCTTGTGTACTTACAATAGATTCTGATTCTGGTTGAAATGAAATACACCCGATGCAATTCGCATTACAAGCTGGTGAAGTAGGAACAGGACATTCCCATCTTCCCAGGGAAAAATTTTTAGCTGCAGGACAATCATACGTCATGCAACAATTTTCCATCAAATGTTTTACCAGTCTATTATCTGGATAATTTTTTAAAAGATTAGAGGCGCCTATTTCAATTTCGTTTTCCTGATATCCCACTGCTTCCTGACGGATATCTTGTTCTATTCTCAAAGCAGTTACATAAAATTTCTGGTCAAGCCATCCTGCAGCAGTATAACAAAAAAGTGGAAGGGTTGGAGCTTCTGGTGATGATTCAAAAGCAGCTATGTATAATCCTGTGTGAGCAGGTGGTATAAATGCTGCAACGGCCCAGCCTTTATCACAGAGTCTCATATCTCCGGTTTCAACATCTATACCTATTCCTCTTCTTCCAGGTAATTCATAGAGGTTTCCGCCTGAGGGTAATTCAATCCAATCTTCTGTGGGAACAGGTAAAGCATCCCATCCTGCTCTTCCAGTGGCATAAAGACTCGTGTCTTCAAATATATTTCCTTCTCCATCGGAGTATAATAAATAAGGTGATGCTGTTAAGGTCATGCTTGTTTTATAAATAAGTTGGTAATTAATAGACTGCCTCTCTATTGAGTATTGGCTTCTTTTAATTGAATCTGGCAAAAGTCGTTAAATTCTTTCTCATCTTGTGCAGTTGAGCCAGATTGTATTTCTTTTTGTATCAATTTATTGCTTTTGAAATCTACCGTAATGATGCCGTCCCTGAGGATCACATTGTTCAAAGCAGACCATAGATAACGTTGTTTAGGAAAACTATTGAATACTATTTCTTCTTTTCCGAATGCAATTTCTTGTGGAAATTTTGCTTGTTTTTCTAAAATAGCAGCAATCAGGTATATGAAAGTGATCCATTTGCCATTAGGGATAAAAAACCATCCCGCAGCTGCCATGAGCAGTCCCATTCTGTAAAAAGGTTGATGATTGCTTCTTTCTGCCATGATGCAATAGATCCACCAGGCAATGATGCCAATAATGGCGATATAAAGTACTGCAGGTCTAGTGGCTTCCTTTTGAAAAAGGATCATACAAAATACCACAATACTCAAAAGGTACATCAATTGACTAATCCAATTAATAAAGCGGTAACTGGGTCTTTTTAACTCAATAATGAAATCGTATATTTTCATGAATACTTCGCTTGTTAGATGGATTTCTTAACCATTAAATTTGAAAGGCGCCATAATAAGTGTGCACCCACATTACTATCCCAATCGGATTGGCCAACCCCAATTTCTACCAAATCAAATCCGATTAATTCTCTTCCGGATTCTATAATTTGTTTTACAAGGTAGAGTACTTGTTCCGTCTCAAATCCGCCCTGCACAGGTGTTCCGGTATTTGGACAATATTTTCTGTCTAATCCATCTATGTCAAAACTTAAGTAAACTTTTTGAGGTAAATGATTGATCATTTCTACTGCAATATGTTTCCATGTCTCACCCTCAAATTGGCGTTCTTTAATATGTTGATCCAGATATGTGATGACACGATAGTTACTTTCGCAAACATAATTCCATTCTTCTTCACAGTATTCCCTCACACCAATCTGTACCAATTTTTGAATGGATGGAATTTCTTCTAATGCGTTATACATGATTGAAGCATGCGAATAATTGAAACTTTCGTAAGACTTTCTCAGATCACAGTGAGCATCAATTTGTAAAATTCCATATGAACCGTGAATTTGCTCTAACGCCTTTAAGAACCCTAATGAAATGCTATGGTCGCCACCTAATAAACCTACACTTTTACCACTTTTTAATAATCCAATGCAATGGTCAAAGACCCATTGATTCATATAAAGACTTCCTTCATTAATATCTTTCAGGCTCTTAGTCATGAATTTATTGTCTTCTACCTTAGCACCCTTAGAGATATAATCGATATACAGTTCCGCTTCTTTTCGTAGATAATCACTTTTTAATAACAGCTTTTTATCTACATCTCTCATAAAAAAACCTTTTTTCCACCCTTGATTTACATTACAATCTAAAAGGTCTACCTGAATACTTGCTTTAAATACGTGTTCAGGAGCCCGGGCAGTACCAGCACCATAACTAACCGTTACTTCCCAGGGTACAGGAACAATGACCAAATTGGCTTCTTCTTCCGAAAAAGGAAGACCAAAAATATTATTGTTGGGATTTCCTACAGAATTGCTGTTAAATAAGGATATGTCGGACATGGTATGAGGATTGCAAACTCAATGCAAATTACCCCAATTTTTGATTTTTGTTCAAAATATCTAAGATATAAGCTATTCTTAAGCAGGATTTTTATAAGGAATTCACAAAATGGAATAAGTACTGATAAACATCAGTTGTTGCTCCGGTAATTTGGGCTATTTTTACAGCGAAAATAACCAAATGAAAAAGACCCACATTATCATTTTAGTTTTAATCGCGATCAGTATCGTGGTTTTAATTAGCTATACAGGAGATTTATCAACTTATGAAACCATTTCCTCGGCTCGTCAGAAGGAAGGTAAATTTGTTACTTTAATTGCAAAAGTGGACAAAAAACAACCTGTTGAATATGATGCAGTTAAGAATCCCAATTATTTAAGTTTTACAGCCCTTGATTCACTAGGAGGCAGTATTAAAGTGATTTATCACAATAATAAGCCCACTGATATGGAAAAAAGCGAAAGGATAGTTTTAAAAGGTAGGGTTCAGGGTGATCATTTTGACTGTAAAGATATTTTGTTGAAATGCCCTTCAAAATACAAAGACGATCCTAATTCTACACAGAGAGCAGTTCAAAGCTCTGGGAAATAAATTCTCGCATCCAGTTTTTTTATTCTAATCATTATACATGAATTATATAGGTGAACATTTATTGCCAGGACAGATTGGCCATTTTTTAGCAATCCTGAGTTTTGTAGCGTCTTTATTAACTTCTTATGCATATTTTATTGCAAACAAAGAAATTGATATTTCAGAACGTCAAAGATGGATCAAATTTGCTCGAGGCATATTTGCGGTCGAAACCATTTCAATATTTGCCATTTTCGGTCTAATCGTGTTCATCGTATCCAATCATTATCACGAATACTTTTTTGCCTGGAATCACTCATCAAGATCACTGGAACCTAAATATTTGTTGAGCTGTATATGGGAAGATCAGTCAGGTAGTTTTCTATTATGGAGTATCTGGCATTGTGTGTTAGGCTGGGTGCTTATTTGGAAAAACAAAGAGTGGGAAGCAGGAACTTTATTTGTGATCAATGTGGGTCAGGTTTGTATTTCTAGTATGCTTCTAGGAATTTTTGTCTTCGGAGCTAAAATTGGGAATAACCCATTTATTTTATGGCGTGAGCACATGCCAGATCTTCCCATTTTTGCCAATCCGGATTATTTGCAATTACCGAGGGTACATGAGGGAAATGATTTAAATACTTTATTACAGAATTATTGGATGGTGATACATCCGCCTATATTGTTTTTAGGATTTGCATCAACTATTGTTCCATTTGCATTTGCATTTGCAGGATTGATGAATAAAAGACATGATTGGGTTAAACCTGTGATTCCTTGGGCAAGTTTTTCAGCAGCTATTTTAGGACTTGGAATTATGATGGGTGCAGCATGGGCTTATGAAAGTCTTTCCTTTGGAGGATATTGGGCCTGGGATCCAGTAGAAAATGCATCATTGGTGCCATGGCTGACTTTAGTAGCGGGATTGCATGTAAACCTGGTATATAAAAACACTGGTTATTCTTTACGTTCTACGTATTTCTTTTACTTTATCACTTTTACATTGATCCTGTATTCTACTTTTCTAACCAGAAGCGGAATACTTGCCGATACATCTGTGCATGCATTTACTGTCGATGATAAAAATTTACAGGCAATTTATATACAATTGATAGGCTTTATTTTGGTTTTTCTGGTTCCTGCCATGTTTCTGTTTTTTAAGGACCTTAAAAAAATCCCCACCATACAAAAAGAAGAACAAACCTATAGCAGGGAGTTTTGGATGTTTATAGGTTCGCTAGTTTTATTTATGGCTGGTATTGTGATCAGTGCTAAGACATCTACACCCGTTTTTAATAAATTGTTTGGAACCAAAATTGCACCTCCAGAGGATGCAGAATTTGCGCATAATCAGATACAGGTCTTTGTAGCCATGGTGGTTGGTCTTTTAACCGCTGTTACACAATTTCTTAAATATAAAAACACAGCTAAAGAACAGTTTGGGAAAAAGATTTTGATCCCTACTGTGATTGCTTTAATCATCAGTTTGAGTATCAGCATATTTGGAGGTATTCATTTTGATAAAAAAGGCCCTGTATTTTTAGTAGCGATAAATATTGCCATATTCACTGCAGTATATGCCATTGTTGCCAACTTCTTTTATATTATTGACGCATTAAAAGGAAAATTAAAATCTGCTGGGGCAAGTGTTGCCCATATTGGATTCGGAATGGTTTTAGTAGGCATTTTGATTTCTTCCGCCAAAAAAACAGTGCTGAGTTGGAATACAACGGGTATTACTGTATTGCAGAAAAGTGAAAAAGGTGCGCAGGGAGATCCTGCGGAAAACCTTACCCTGTTTAAATCTGTAGCAACTGATATGGGTAAATACATGGTAACTTATGTGAAAGACACTATTAACCCGATAGATCACAAACGTTATTTTGAAATAGATTTTCAGGCAAAGGATAAATCAGACAACTTTAAATTATATCCCGACGTTATGAAGCAGAATAAAGGCATGGAAGGTTTTTCTGCTAATCCATCTTCAAAACATTATTGGTTCAAAGATATATTTGCTTATATCACTTCATTCCAGGAAAACAATGTAACGGATACAGCTACATTTAGAGATAAGATTGTGAAAACCGGAGATACACTTTTCTATAGTAATGGACTGATGATCTTAGATAAAGTGGTTGTTAATCCAGAAGAGCAGAAATCGAAAATGGAGCCAGGAGAAGTTTCTTTATTTCTTAATCTGACTGTTATCTCAAAAGAAGGAAGAAAATATCAGGCAAACCCCGGAATTGCTATAAAAGGACAATCACTTCGTTTTGTAAATGATACGATTCGTGCACAAAGTTTGGTACTACAATTTAATAAAGTTGTTGATCAGGCAAATGGTAAACTTGAGATAGGAGTGAAGGAGAGTGGGGCAATAACAGATTTGATTACATTAAAAGTGTACGAATTCCCTCTCATTAATATGCTTTGGTTAGGCGTGGTGGTGATGGTAACCGGATTTGGCATGGCAATCAGGCAAAGACTGTTAATGAAATCAAATTTAAAATCTGTCTAATAATAATCGGGTTACTTTTTATGCTCGGGCAGCATTAATATCAAATAGCTGGTCTATTATTTAGGAGTGAAAAAAACGAGATTATATATCGCCTTTTTGTTGGTCTTCTTCGCAGGAAGTCAATCACTTTCTGCTCAGACAATCGGAGCATATGATACAGTGCGTGTCTACGCTTTTATCACTCCTCAAGGTGATACAGTTCCCATGAGCTATTTACCCAATGTGGAAGTGTATACAAGGCTTAATGACAAATGGAAAAAGTATTGGGCAGATTGGACAAGGTTGCGGAATGCTGTGTATGTTACTTATCCTTATGCAAAAGCGGCCAGTAGAATCATGAATGATATCAATGCCCGTTTGGTAAACGTAACTGACCGTGCCCAACGCAGGAAAATCATACACGCCCGGGAAAAAGAATTGAAAAAAGAGTTTACTGATAAGCTTACCCAGCTTTCAATTTATCAGGGTAAGGTGTTGATGAAACTGATCTACCGGGAAACAGGTAACAATTGTTATGAAATTATAGACGATTATAAAGGGTTTGTTAATGCAGCATTTTGGCAAACCATTGCCATTTTATTTGGCAGTAATTTGAAACAGAAATACGATCCCAAAGGAAATGATGCAGATATGGAAAAAATTGTAATTGATGTGGAGCGGATGTATGGCTATCGCAGTTAAATGAGTTGATGGAGTGTTTTTATAAAATGTTCTCTCTGTACCATTCTTGCTCCTAAACTTTCTAAGTGAGAAGTATAAACCTGACAATCTATTATTTCGATCTCTTCAGATTTCAATAAGTCTACAAAGGAAATAAACGCGTATTTGCTGGCATTAGTCACTAGGTTGAACATGCTCTCGCCAAAGAAAACTTTCCCCATTTTAATGCCATATAAACCACCAACTAATTTACTATCCTGCCAAACTTCAGCGCTATGCGCAAAACCTAATTCGTGTAATTCGATATAGGCTTTTTCAACCGCATCGGTAATCCAAGTGCCATCTTGTTCCCTTCTTTTTACATTTTTGCAATGGGCTATCACTTCTCTGAATGCTTTGTTGACTGTGAACTGGAAATGACGTTTTTTTAAAAGCGATTGCATGCTTTTACTAATCACAAGTTCTGCAGGGTATAACACAAATCTTGGGTCGGGGCACCACCATAAGGGTATCTCACCGTCGAACCAGGGGAAAATGCCATTTTTATAGGCGATTAGTAAGCGATCTACGGATAAATCACCACCCATGGCCAATAAACCTTCATTATCTGCATCAGAAGCAGGAGGGAACCATAATTTGTTGTCTAGGACATAAATAGGCATGTGATTGCTTGATTGTGGGTAACATCATGCAAAATGCACGTATAGTTAAAAATATTGCGTGAATTAAACAAAAACTTCGATGGTAGCACCAATTCCTCTATCTGTGATGGCATCACACATGGGTTTTAAAAAGTCGTATTCGCCCTTTTTAACGGCATATTTTCCTTTGTGATGGATAAATAAGGCACATTGTTCGGCCTGTTCCTGAGAATGGCCGCATACTTCCATCAATGTTTCGATCACCCATTCAAAGGTGTTTACTTCATCATTCCAGACGATCAGACTGAAACTAGGAGTTACTTCAGTGATTGTTTCAACCGAAGATTCTTCCCAGGGAAGCGCAGCATCTTGTTTTGTGGATAGAGGCATAGTTCAAAGGTAATAGATGAATCTTTAAAAGAAACGTAAAAAAATGCTTTTCATTTTGTGGTGGATAAAATAGTCGATAAGAACACGAAATATTTTATTTCAAAAAAATATTTTGTGTAAGAATACAGGTAAAAAGACTGATACGACTGTATTACAGCCCCTTACGGAAAAGAAAGGGGTTTATTAAAAAGAAGAAATCAAAAAAAAAATTTGGCAATATTCATTCAAAACCTATTTTTGCACTCCCAACAAACAAAGGGAGCATAGCTCAGCTGGTTTAGAGCATCTGCCTTACAAGCAGAGGGTCCGCGGTTCGAACCCGTGTGCTCCCACAAAATAACCCCAGGATTTTTCTTGGGGTTATTTTTTTATGTTCAAAGTATATATTCTTTATTCTAAAAGTATTGACCGATATTATATTGGTTACACCTCAGACATTTTAACTGAAAGGCTGAGGAGGCATAATTCAAATCATAAAGGATTTACTGGAAAGATTGGTGATTGGGAAATTATATATACTGAAGACTATACT
>CANBQT010000074.1 GCA_947371755.1 Chitinophagaceae bacterium | reverse complement strand
GGCTGATTTACATAAAGATTCCAGATATCTGTCCAATATCCATCGGTTGACTGACCAGCTAATAAAATATCTTTTTTAATCTGTGCTTTCGAGGTATCTGATAGATCAATCCGATATAAATATTTCAACACATCGTTCAATAACACATTAGGGTCTCCCGGATTACTTAAAGTTTCTGCAAAAGCAATGGTATCAACCTGAATCTTTTTCCCATTAAAAGTATATCCCGTAGCACACATAAAATCGGTGAATTGCACTCTTTTGGGATAAGTGTCGCTATTGATCCAGATTTCATAAAACTGAGGCGATTGATAATAAGATTTCCAACCACTTACATCCGGAGGATCACCAATACTTTGTTGCATGTTAGCTGCTGAATACACCAAGAAATTATAAAACCCATAATTGCTTGTATAATCTGTGTCAGGCTGAAATTGAACATTTAATTCTCTGCACATTCCTACCACCAAATCAACAGGGCTTTTAATTTGTGCACCCATGATGGCAGGATCAAAAAAGTGCTCACTACTTAATAATGCAAGTAATACAGGTTTTAATTCGTAATTATTTGTTCTGAAAATAGTAGCTAATGGCGTAATGATATTTGCTTCGATTGCAGCATCTATTTCGTAATAAACAAACCAGCGATACAATCTTCTACATACATATTTAGCCACTTCATTGGTAGCAAAAATCATATCCATCAAATCATTGATCTCTAGGTCTCCTGCAGTTGGCCCCGATCTTCCTGCAATTGATTTATTCTGATAAAATGCTGAAAAGAGTTTAGTAGTTGTATCGTGCCTTGATGCTGTAAAATAGGCATTGAATTTGGTTGCATCATTCTTCCATCCTGTAAGAACTTTAGCTGCCATTTTAACATCGCTCTCTGTGTATTGAGAATCTATTCCCTTCCCACAACAAAAAAGCTCCTGCAATTCTCTTCCATAATTTTCATCTGGTGCAGAAGCCGTGTTTACCTGGCCATTTAAATATACCAACATTGCCGGATCAAGTGTAACTGCTTTTGTTAAGGTTTTAAAATTTCCAATTGCATTGGTTCTTAATAAAGTGTGATGATTATATACATAATTCGCATTATCAACTGTATTGGATTCAGTAGAAAAATGATTGTGCAAAAAAAGGGTCATCTTTTCTCTTACACTTCTATCTTGTTGTACCATTAAGCCCATCCACCATTTTTTAAATGAAACTCTTCTATAATAGTGCACAGTTCCATCCGCGTTTACATCGTTGACCCATGTCTCCCCTAATGCAACTGCTGTATCTGGCTTTTGAACGGTTGCGTCTAAAGTATAATCTTTTAAAGGTGGAGCGGGTAAGGGTGCTACTGGATTCAATAATTCGTTGATGGTATCTGCCAGAGTCATTGTTTTAAAATAATCCACGTCTTGCTTACTGGCACCAAACATGGTTCGTTTGAGCAAATGAATGATCTCATTTTCTGTCCATTGTCCAGTATAAGTATTTAACCCACTAAACCCTCTAGAATCTCGTTCGGTTCCTGTTGTTGCCATATGTAGTTTTTAAAGTCTAGAACCCTATATTAAATAATAGAGCCAAAAAACAAGCCCCTTGTTATTGATTTTTAAAAATAAATTGGATAAACTTAAAAAAAACTATTGCAATAACAGTTTTGGGAAGATGGGGATAACAATATGTTCCTATGAAAATAAAAAAAAGTCCGCCAACAAATGCCGGCGGACCAAAGTATTTAATATTATTTAACTAAAATCAATTATTCCCAAATTTCTTCCTTTCCTTGCAACCAAAGTTTTACGGCTTCGGTGGTTACTGATTTAGGGCGCTCTAAAGGTTGACCTAAAGCTCTGTCCCAGCAAAGGCTAGCAAGAACGCCAAGTGCGCGACTTACCCCAAATAGTACGGTATAGAATTCATATTCTACCAGACCATAATGCACCAATAAAGCTCCACTATGAGCATCCACATTTGGCCAAGGATTTTTAATTTTTCCTAATGATTGTAGAATAGGCGGAACAGTTTCATAAATATTCCACACAGTATTAACCAAAGGATCATCAGGCATATGTTTCTTACCAAATAACATTTGTGCTGTAAAGCGAGGATCAGTTTTACGCAAAACAGCGTGTCCATATCCCGGAACTACTTTACCTGCGGCTAATGTTTGCTGAACATAAGAAGCAATTTGATCTTTTGAAGGTTCTTTTGTTTGCAAGGCTTCCTGCATTTCGTAGATCCATTTAATCACTTCCTGATTTGCCAATCCATGCAAAGGGCCAGCCAAACCATTCATGCCTGCAGCATAACTTAAATAAGGATCGCTCAATGCTGAACCTACTAAGTGTGTGGTATGTGCAGACACGTTGCCACCTTCATGGTCTGCATGTATGGTCATGTATAAACGCATCAATTCCTTAAAGCTCTCATCATCAAAGCCCATCATATGAGCCAAATTCCCAGCCCAATCCAATAAACCGTTAGGCTGAATATGTTCGTTGTTCTTATATTTTCTGCGATAGATATAGGCCGCAATTCTTGGTAAACGTGCAATCAAATCCATTGCATCATCATACACAAAACTCCAATAATCTTTTTTGTTTAGTCCCTTTGCATATTCCTTAGCAAAATTACTTTCTGTTTGCAATGCCATAACCCCTGTAACAAACATGGTCATTGGGTGTGTGCTTAATGGCAATGCGTCGATAGTAGCAAATACATAATTGGGAACATGGCTTCTTCTTTGCCACAAACTGGTTATGTTCTCCGTATCTTCCTGGGTAGGTAATTCCCCTACCAACATCAGATAAAAGAGACCCTCAGGTAATGGCTCATCACCTTTTGGAGCTTTGGGAAGTTTTTGTTGTAATTCAGGAATAGTATACCCTCTAAATCGAATCCCTTCTTCAGAGTCTAACAAACTGGTTTCAGTAACCAATCCAGTGATACCGCGCATACCTTGATATGCCTGAGAAAGTGTTACTTCTCCGATCTTCCGATTTCCGTTCTCTTTCAGCAACTCCTTAATTTCAGCATTCGCAATTTCTGCTTTCAGCCTGAACCGCTCTTTGATGAATTCCATGTAGACTTTCGTTTTTTAGACAAACAAAATGCTTGCTTTTTCGTTCAAAATATGCCCAGATATTGGCCTTTAAAGGTAATACAAGTTGTAGTCTGCAACAAAAGATTTCGGGGGATACACCCTCTTTTTTAGCAATTATTTGGGAGCTTTCCTGTACAAAACAATCATAACAACCAGAAAAATCAAATTTGGTATCCAGGCTGCAATCAATGGATGTAGATTACCCTTCGTAGAGAATATAGTAGAAAATTGATTAATAACTATAAATAAGGCAGCAATCACGAAGCCTACTGCTAAATGTACGCCACTACCTCCCCGAACTTTTTTACCTGCTACAATTGCTCCGATTAGTGTTAATAACAAGACTGTGATACAGGTAGCATCCCGCCGATATCTTTCGATCTTTAAATCATTGATACCTTCTGATCCCCTTAATTCTTCCAACTTGATAAATCGATCTAATTCAGGTGTAGTTAATTTGTCTTTCGTGTATTTGTCTCTACTCAGATCCTTTGGTAAAAAATTAAAATTTCGGTGCTGATTCGTATCTCGTTTTTCTACCTCTTTAATGCCATCAAATTTTCTGCTGATCACTTCTAAGAGTTTCCAACTTTTTGTAGTGTCCCAAAAAATCTCATCCGCACGAATGTTCTCAACAATTAAATTTCCCTTCACTTTATATTGAAAAAAAGGCCCACCTCTTTTAGTAAGTGTATCGTACCCATATATACCACAATATGTAAAACTGTCAATCCTGCGATAAATATTATTGTTCTTCAATAACAGCGCATCATAAGAAGAATTGCCATCGATATATTTTGCTTCGAAATTACCCCTGATCTGATTGGCTTTGGGAACAATATATTGATTAGAGATCCAAAGAAAAGAGGCTAATAAAATACCACCGATCCAGTAAGGTCTTAACCATCTACTATAACTGGTGCCACTTGCAAGGATAGCAATGATCTCACTTTTTCCTGCCATCTTAGAAGTGAAAAATATAACCGCGATAAAAACAAAAAGTGGAAACAAAAGCGAAACAATATGCGGAATAAATCCATAATAATATTGCGTAATGATATTGGTGAATCCTAATTTGGATTTCACAAAATCATCAGTTTTTTCGCTCACATCCACTACCACAGCAATTACTGTAAAAAGGAATATGGCAAAAAAGAAAGTGGTCAGAAATTTTTTAAGTATGTACCAATCTATCTTCTTCATACGCGTCTAACAAAGATAAAGGCTTGGAAGCATGTGTACGCAAAAAGGATGTTAATTGCCATAAAACAAAATAACATCCATAGAAATGGATGTTATTTTTTCGGACATCATAGATAACGGATTAGTAAGCTTCTGTAATTTAAACAGTCTGCAACTAAAAACCCGCTTCTGTAGTATATCGTGCATAAATAGAATTACAAGCGAGAATTATCCACATCGCTTGATGATCTATTTTGAAATAAAATGTATTACAAACGTTGCTTTAAAATGGGCAATATTTGCTGCTTCCAAGAAACGAAATTATTTTGTAGAATATTGTTTCTTGCTTCACTTACTAACCATAAGTAAAATGATAAATTATGGATACTTGCCAATTGCAATCCTAATATTTCCTGAGATACAAACAGGTGTCGTAAATAAGCTTTAGAATAATACTGACTCATCTCTGATGGCAAACCAGGATCGATCACAGAAAAATCAGCAGCCCATTTTTTATTGCGAATATTGATTACACCTTGCGTTGTAAAGAGCATACCATTTCTACCATTTCGCGTAGGCATCACACAATCGAACATATCAATACCCAGGTCTATGGCTTCCAATAAATTCCATGGAGTACCAACTCCCATCAGGTATCTGGGCTTATCTGCCGGCAAAATATTGCAACACAGGTCAGTAAACTCATACATCATTTCCTCAGGCTCCCCTACACTTAATCCACCAATTGCATTTCCGACTGCCCCTTTTGATGCTATAAATTCACAGGAAGCTTTGCGCAAATCAGCATAAGTACTTCCTTGTACAATGGGAAATAGATTTTGTGTATACCCATATTTATCCGGCGTTTCATCCAATCTTTTGAAACATCTTGAAAGCCAACGATGTGTTAGATCCATACTTTTTCTTGCATAGGTATAATCACTCGGATAAGGCGGACATTCATCAAAGGCCATGATGATATCTGCACCGATATTACGTTGAATATCCATCACCGATTCGGGGGAAAACAAGTGTTTGCTCCCGTCAATATGAGATTGAAAAACAACACCCTCTTCTTTGATCTTACGGTTAGCAGCTAATGAAAACACTTGATAACCACCACTATCTGTTAATATTGGCCGTTCCCAACCCATAAATTTATGCAATCCACCTGCAGCCTCTAAAACCTCTGTGCCTGGACGTAGGTATAAATGATACGTGTTACCTAAAATGATTTGCGCTTTGATGTCTGTCTTTAATTGCTGTTGGGTTACAGCCTTCACAGACCCCACCGTACCAACTGGCATGAAGATGGGAGTTTGAATAGTTCCATGATCTGTTTGTATAGTCCCAGCTCTGGCTTTTCCTTGTGTAGCTTCGAGGGTAAATGATAATGCCGCCATTTTGCAAATGTCATCTTTTTTCCACATAACCACAAGCTACACGCTCGAAGGGTTCAGAACTGTTACTTTTGCAGCTATGATGATACCACCTATTTTGTGGACTGTTGTGTTTTATTGCTTTTGTGCAGTGATCGCAATCCAGATTCTTTATTATCTTTTCTTTTTCAGAAGACTCGCATTTTATACCCCTAAAAACGATGGCGATAATATTGAACACCCTGTATCTGTAGTTGTTTGTGCAAGAGATGAAGCAGATAACCTCATGAGAAATCTACCAGGCATTCTGGTGCAGCAATATAAAACTTCTCACGAATTGGTGTTGGTAAATGATAATTCAACAGATGAAAGTCGCTACTTGATTGATGAATTCAAAAAAACATTTAAAAATATCAATAATGTAGAGTTAACTCAGGAAGCTAAAATGATCAGCGGGAAAAAATTTCCCTTATCTATGGGAATTCGTAGCGCTAAACATGAGATCGTTTTGTTAACTGATGCAGACTGTGTTCCGGCTTCTGAATTCTGGATCCAAAAAATGCAGGATGCTTATTCAGATGATACAGAAATCGTGTTGGGTTATGGTGCTTATCATAAAAAACCAGGGGTACTTAATAAATTAATTCGTTTTGAGACTTTCCATACCGCACTTCAATATCTTTCCTATGCTTTAGCAGGTATTCCGTATATGGGTGTGGGAAGAAATCTGAGTTATAAAAAAGAGGTGTTTCTTAGAAATAAAGGGTTCTCTTCGATCAACCAAATTCCAAGTGGCGACGATGATCTATTTATTAATCAAGTAGCTACTGGGAAAAATACAAGGATTGTAATAGACCCGGATGCGCATACGCTCAGCACTCCTAAACATAGCTGGAATGCCTGGATGAGGCAAAAATACAGACACTATACCACAGCAAAATATTACAAGGGAGGGCATAAATTTCTGCTTGGATTATATTCCTTTAGTTTATTTTGGATCTATCCATTGCTGGCTGTTTCGATGATATTCTTTAATTGGTGGATAGCACTATCTGTATTTGGACTTCGTTTTCTAATTCAATCTGTGGTATTGTTTAAATCCATGAAGAAATTAAATGAAAAAGACCTTTGGCCCTGGTTTTTATTTTTTGATATTTGGATGTTCTTTTTTTACATTTTTACGATACCCGCAATATGGAAAGCACCCCGCAAAAACTGGGATTAGTTCTGAAATACTTTTCAGATTTTACAGCAACACAAATAGAACAATTTGCAGCACTGGAAGAATTGTACAAAGAATGGAATGCCAAAATTAACGTGATCTCCAGAAAGGATATCGAAAGCATTTATTTACACCATGTGCTGCATTCACTTAGTATAGCTGCGATTGTAAATTTCAAACCAGGTACACAAATCATTGATATAGGTTGTGGCGGTGGATTTCCTGGAGTGCCTCTGGCTATATTCTTTCCAGAAACTCAATTTCATCTTGTGGATAGTATCGCAAAGAAATTAAAAGTAGTGGAGGCAGTTTGTGAGGGCGCTGGCATCAAAAATATTACAACCCAACATAGCAGAGCAGAAGAAATAAAAAATAGAAAATTCGACTTCGCAGTTTCGCGCGCAGTTGCTCCTCTGAAAGACTTATGGACATGGGCAGGCCCATTAATAAAAAAAGGAAGTCAACAAGAAGTTCCTAATGGATTAATTTGTTTAAAGGGTGGAGATCTTCATCAGGAAATTTCTGAAAGTGGTTTGCGCCCCAAGATGATCCCCATTTATAAATTCTTTGAAGAAGAATACTTCAAAGAAAAATTCATTATTCACGCAGAGAAAAAATAAAAAAGATAAAAGAGAAGAGATAAGATTGAAAAGTGGAAAGTCACCCTCTTAAATGATTAATCCCCGGCCAGCCGAGGATTAATTTTTTTTTTTAATACTATTGATTCTTCTCTCTTAACTCTTAACTCTTATCTCTTATCTCTTATCTCTTATCTTAATTTATTAATCAGGAATCACCAGTTTGTTATTCGACTTGTTTACATCAGCCATTCTTTGCGTTGGATCAATTTCAATTGATTTCAAATCTTTGATTGGTCTTGATGTAGACAAACTATACTCTGGATTCACCCATTGCCATTCTGCATGATCAATTCTTTGCCCCTCTTTATTCTCAACAGGTTTATTTCCGAACATTAAATCAAGAGGGATATAATGCAATTCCTTAGAGCCATCTTTAAACGTCAATAACACTTCCACCGGCATTGGCATTTTACCAACTCGTTTGATACTGATAAAAGTTTTATCTTCTTTTGCGCTGATATCCCCAACTGCGTAATCAATTGTTTTGGTACTATTCACCCAATACTCTTTATACCATTGTAATGCAAGGCCACTCGTTTTTTCAGCTACCCGAATAAAATCATTGGCATTGGGATGTTTAAAATGCCATTGATCATAATAGTTCAACAACACTTTGTCTCTCACACTGTCACTGATAATATAGCCTAACTGCCCCATAAAGGTTGCTCCCTTACTATATGACGCAGAACCATAGGCCAGGTTAGTGTTATAGTGATCGGAATGTGTGCTCATGGGTTCTTCCAAACCTGAACGCACTAATCCAAAATAACTTTCATAACTACCATTTTGATGCAAGGGTAATTTTGATTTATTGGCTTCATTCATGCGTGCAATTGCAGCCTTTGTTGCATCACTGGTATAAGGAGATTTAGAAGCCCAATTTGTATAATAAAAATCTGAAACCTCTCCGGTTGCATAATCTGTAAATCCTTCATCCATCCAGGGGAACAAACTTTCATTAGTACCCATGATATGCTGATACCAGCTATGCATCCATTCGTGAAATACTGTTCCTAATCCTGAGCTTTTTAATAAAGTTGCCATGGCATATTCCATACCACCATCTCCACCTTGTATAAATGAATATTGAGGATAAGGGTATTTACCAAATTTTTTCTCCATGAAAGGCAACACTTTTTCAGCAGCCCAAAGTACATTGTACCAGGTGCTATCGGTTCTTGCATCCACAGGTTTGAAAAACACATTCAACACTACCCCACTCTCTGTTTTCTTTGATAAATGTTTATACGTAGGGTCTGCGGCCCAAACAAAATCGTGAATATTTGAACCGGTAAAATTCCAAGTCAATGTACTAGTTGTTGTTGCAGGAACTTTAACTCCTGTCGATTCAAAACCGAAACCAATTTGATTGGCATTTTGTAAAACACCAGTAGCTGCAATCAGATAATTTTTATCAATCGTGATCTTCACGTCATAATCGCCCCAAACACCATAAAATTCTCTGGCGATATAAGGATTGGCATTCCAACCTTGATAATCGTATTCCACCATTTTAGGATACCACTGACTCATACTATATCTAATACCTTCTGCATTATCTCTTCCACTTCTGCGTACTTGTAAGGGCACTTGAGCTTCAAAATTGATATCCAGTAATGTTTTTGATTTTGGTAATAATGCTTTATCGAGGCGGACTTCCAAAATGGTTTCGTGTATAATTAATTGTTGGTCTTTACCATTGATCTTAATGCTATTCACTTTTTGATAACCAATCTCTTTATCCGTTAATTTACTGATTCTATCACGCACCCTTGAATCCCAGTCTGGCACTTGATCTCCCCGTCTGTTGGTAAATATGTTTTTTCCCAATTCTCTGCTACGAATATCCATGCTGCTATTGGGCTGAAATGCATTCCAATACAAATGCAAAAATATCTTTTGCAAAGTATCGGGTGAATTGTTGATGTATTCTATTTTTTCTGTACCAGTAAACTGATTGGTTACAACATTCATATTTACATTGATCTGATACTTGATATGCTGCTGCCAACGATCGGGTTGTGCTTGTAAATTATTGAAGAATAAAATTCCTACAATGCTGATGGTTAAAATTGCCAATTTGCGCATAAAACTTATTTAAAAATATAATGGATCGTATTTCAAAAATATCCCGAAATGATGTATCCTTATTTTACATTATCACTCCATGAATAAAATGCATCAACATCTTTTTTGAATTGTGCTAATGAAGGTTTGTTGATATAATACATGTGTCCCGCCTCATAAGTATGTACATGTACATTTTTACGTTGTTCTGGCCTTAGGAACATATGTTCAATATCATATTGTGCTGTAAAATAAGGTGTAGCAAAATCGTAAAAACCACATCCTACATAAACTTTCAAAGCTGGGTTTTTAGACATGGCATCTCTCAAACTTTCTGCCACATTTAAATATTGATTCTGTACATTATTATAATTCCATGGATACACATCGCCAAAAATGTTATAGCCTTTTTCTTCTTTGAAATTTAATTCCTTTTGGAAATAATCGTTAATGGCAGCAGTAAAAGAACCATCAATATTTGCGAAAGAAGGATCAAAACTTACTGTTTCTCCTGCATCATCTAAATCACGTCCAGTAAATCTTGCATCCAAACGGCCAATTGTTAAGCCTTCTGATCTTCTCAATTCTTTCCAGAATCTACCCTCACCAACTCTCAAATTACTTTGTAAGATCAACTCTTTACTCAAACCAGTATAATAACTCATTTTAGTAGCAATGGCATCTTTCTCAGTATCCGATAACCAGCCTCCTTTTAAAAGTGCTGTTGCATACTCTCCAATGGCAAATTGCTCAGATTCTTTCAAAGCTTTTTTAAGGTCTTGTTGTAAAGCAGGTGCAAGTTTTTTATGATACCAGGCTGCCGCAGTGTAAGAAGGAATATATAATGCACGCGGCAAATCATTGCCTACATAATAATCGTTTGTACCAAAATTCAATACGGCAGAGATCAGGAAAATTCCATTTAAATAAATACGATATCGGTCTTGTAAAAATTTACTCAAACCTGCGGCTCTGGTTGTACCATAACTTTCACCAGCTAAATATTTTGGAGAGCCCCAACGTTCGTAGCGGGATAAAAAATGACGAATAAAAGATCCCATTGACGAAATATCTTCTTCGTAACCATGAAACTGTTTAGGCGATTCACCTGGAGCGGCCCTACTGAATCCGGTAGACACAGGATCAATAAAAACGAGATCCGATTTACTTAACCAGGTATACTCATTATTGATATACTGATAGGGTGGTGGTGGTGCTAATCCATCATCCTTTAATAATACCCGTTTAGGGCCAATACCACCCATATGTAACCATACCGAAGAAGATCCTGGTCCTCCATTAAAAGTAAAAGTTACGGGTCGTTTACCTGGTTCTTCCCCATCCTTTTTATAATAAGTAAAAAATACTTTGGCTATGAGCTTACCTGTATCGTTTTTTAAATTAAGATAACCCGTGCTTGCAGTATACTCGATTTTTTTTCCGTCAACCGTTACACTGTTATGCGTTACGGTAACTTCTACTCCCGCTGGAACTAATTCAGCGATAGCAGAACCTGGTGCTGCTTTCTGTGCCATTGCAAAAAAGGCAAAGAAATAGCAGATCAAAAATGTAATAGATTTTCTCATGTGTTTAAGTTGGGTCGTTAAGATAGTAATAGTTTGGGAATTATGATTCCTTGCCAGCAATAACCACTACAATTTCACCTTTCACTGTCTTTTCCTTAAAGTAAGCAGCAACTTCCTGAAGGGTGCCGCGCTTATTTTCTTCGAACATTTTGGTTAGTTCTCGGCTCACACAACATAATCGATCGGAGCCAAAATAGACTGCCAGTTCTTCCAAAGTTTTCACCAACCGCATAGGACTTTCATAAATGATCATGGTCCTTTCTTCCTCGGCCAATTGTTTCAATAAAGTCATTCTACCTTTTTTCATCGGTAAAAAACCTTCAAATACAAATCTGTTGGTGGGTATTCCGCTATTTACCAGGGCAGGTACAAATGCAGCCGCACCTGGCAAACAGTTAACAACTACATTATTTTTGATGCACTCCCTTACTAATAAAAAAGCAGGGTCCGAAATTCCGGGGGTTCCTGCATCAGTAATCAATGCCATTGTTTTACCTGCCACCAATTGATCCACAATATGCTGCACAATTTTGTGCTCATTATGTTGATGATAAGGCGATAATGGTTTACTGATCTGATAGTGATGCAACAATTTAGATGAAGTGCGCGTATCCTCGCATAGTATCACATCTACCTGCTGCAAAACTTCAATGGAGCGGAGTGTGATGTCTTTTAAATTACCCAATGGGGTTGGTACGAGATAGAGCATAGAAATGAATCTAGTTGACCATTTCTATTTCGAAGAATTCCATTACCGGGTTGGCCAATAATTTCTGACAGGTTTCTTGTGCAACTTGTTTCGCAGCTTCCTCACTTGCGGCTTCTACTGCCAGCGTGATGTGTTTCCCCACACGCACATCAGAAACGCTTGTGATTCCAAGGTTTTTTAACCCACCCATTACAGCTTTGCCCTGAGGGTCTAACAAGTCTTTCAATGGCATTACTTTGATCTGAACATTATAAATCA
>CANBQT010000073.1 GCA_947371755.1 Chitinophagaceae bacterium | reverse complement strand
AATGTGTTATTGAACGATGTGTTGAAATATTTATATCGGATTGATCTATCAGATACCTCGAAAGCACAGATTAAAAAAGATATTTTATTAGCTGGTCAGTCAACCGATGGATATTGGACAGATATCTGGAATCTTTATGTAAATCAGCCTTCCAATACTGCCAACACAACTTTAGTTAGAAATAGGTTGAGAGACTTATTGAAATATTGCATGGACCTATCTGAATTTCAATTAATCTAATTGCGATTACCACTGAAAACGATTTCATGAAAAGAAGAGACTTTTTAAAAAATACCTTACCTGCAGGAATGCTATTGCCATCCATTGTGAATGGAATGTCAATCAAGGCATTTGGTTCAACTTCGCCTTTGTTAGCATCTTTATTGATGCCTACCACAGAAACGGATCATGTGTTGGTATTGGTGCAATTAACTGGAGGTAACGATGGCGTTAATACGGTGATTCCATTAGAGTTTTATAGTAACTATGTTAATGCAAGAACAAATATTGCCATTGAAGAGTCAAAGGTGTTAACACTTACTGGCACTCAAAAAGTAGGCTTACATCCAGCTATGACAGGGATGCAAACAATGTTCAATGAAGGGAAACTTAAATTGATCAATAGTGTAGGCTATCCCCAACCAAGTTTTTCGCATTTTAGAGCAACTGATATCTGGATGACTGCCGCTGATAGTAATCAACAACTGGATAGTGGCTGGACGGGTAGGTATTTGAATTATGAATATCCAAATTTCCCCAATGGTTATCCTAATAGTACTATGACAGATCCTTTGAGTATTCAAATTGGATCTGTTACTTCATTGGCATTACAAGGACCTGCAGTGAGTATGGGTATGAGTATCACCAATCCTAATAGCTTTTATAATTTAGTAAATGGTTTGCAGGATCCTGCACCTAATACATATGCTGGAAAAGAGTTGACTTTTTTAAGAAGCATGTCGCAACAAACACAACAATATGCTACAGTAGTAAAAGCTGCTGCTGCAAACGTTACGCAACAAGCACCTTATCCCGCAAAAAATAATTTAGCCGATCAATTAAAAATTGTGGCAAGATTGATTAAAGGGGGATTGAAGACGAGGATCTATATGGTTTCTTATGGTGGTTTTGATACACATTTTAATCAAGCAGAAGCGGACGATACCACTAAAGGAAATCATACTAATTTATTAAAGACTGTTAGTGATGCCATTAAAGCATTTCAGGATGATCTAAAGTTTTTAAGTATTGATGATCGGGTTATTGGTATGACTTTTTCAGAATTTGGAAGACGTATCAAAAGTAATGCAAGTGGTGGCACTGATCATGGTGCTGCTGCTCCAATGTTCTTGTTTGGCAATAATGTTTTGCCAGGTGTTTTAGGTGATACACCCAGTATGCCAACTAAAGCAACAGACAATGATAATGTTCCTTTTCAATATGATTTTAGAAGCGTGTATGCATCTATATTAACTCATTGGCTTTGTGTAAAAGAGGCTGATCTGCAGCAGGTGCTTTTGAAAAATTTTCAATTGTTGCCAGTAGTCAATTCCGCTACTTGCAGAATTGTAAATCCAAATCAAAGCGGTAGTTTATTGATCTCAAATTATCCCAACCCATTTACTAACAGTACCACCGTTCAATTTACAACTGCTGGTGGTCATACTTTAGTACAGGTGATGGATGCTTTAGGAAGGGTAATTAAGGTATTGGTTGATATTGAATATCCCGCTGCAGGAAATTATCGGGTACCTTTTGAAACAGCAAATCTAGTAGCAGGGGTTTATTATGTGCGGTTTCAAAATTTAACGGTACAACAGGTACATACCATGGTGAAAGTTAATTAAGGGTCAACTAATAAATAGGACATTTAATAGAATGTCCATTTGCGAATTGATTGAACTTATAGGTCAATGAAATTTCACCGCTTCTAAAATATTGTGCTTCTGTTTTCTTGGTAATGTTGATGTCATAAGATGCGCCCAACATTATTCGATTATAATCTATTCCTATATAAGGAATGATGGCATCATTTAATCTGATCCATGAACCAATATACAATTCTATATATTGACTTTGAATTGGTTGCATATAATAACTATAAACTGCTCCAATTAAAATTTCATTTTGAATTTGTTGTTGCTGGAATTGGAAACTTGCATGTATGGTAGAATTATAACTTAATGGTAAGTATCCACCACCATGAATATTAAAACGAGGACTTAAATTATTTTGTTGATCATTAAACTGCATAGTAGGCGAAAAGGTATGAAAATAAGATCCTCCTAAATAAAATAAATTGTACTCTGTGGTTGATAAAGTATAAATAAGTCCCGCATGAAAATCTACAAATGATTTGGATAAATTTCTGCCTAGCAATAATTCGGTGGAGGGCATTGTAAAGCCATCGGCAGTTAATTGGTCTTCAAAATATGCTACGCTAGGATTAAAGCGATAATTTACATAACTCGCTTGTAAACCTGCGCTAATGGAACTAAAGCCCTGCTCATCTAAACTCTTTTTATAAGCAACCGAAAATGCCACATCGTTTTCTGTTAATAATCCATTTCCCGACCGATCACTCATCGCAACTATTCCAATTCCCATTCGATCATAGGAGGGGATTTTTTTCTCAAATATGGGAGCATCTAAGGAAACGGTATAAGTCTTAAACGCATTATTGATAGATGGCCATTGATTTCTGTAATTTGCATTCGCTCTAAAATTGCCATCGAAATTACCAGTGTTGGCTGGGTTAAGCGTTAAGGGAGATGCAAAAAATTGAGAAAAATGAGGATCCTGGGAATAGCAAAACCTTCCAATAAAAAAAGAGAATAATAGAACAATATATTGCTTGCCCATTCTTAACGTATTAATGAGATGGTTCCACTATAGGTTTTGCTTGACCCATCTCTAAAATCTAATATGATAGTATAAACATAAGTACCCATTTCTGCATTTCTTCCATTGGTTGTTCCATCCCATCCATTATAATAATCATTAGGCATGACATTATTTTTCTCAAATACTTTTTTGCCCCATCTATTGTAAATTAAGAATGATTTCACCTTAACTACATCTTTACCTGCGATCACATAAAAGTGATCATTTAAACCATCTCCATTTGGCGTAAATACATTGGGAAGTGCTAAACTGTTTTGAAAATATACATTCACAATGATATCTACTGAACCAGTGCAATCATATTTTGTAGAAGCATTTAGTTTGTAGGAAGTGGTGGCATTGGTATTTAAAAATGTGGTAAGACAGGTATCACAACTTAATCCAATACTGGGAGTCCACTTTAGATAAGTTATTGAATCGCCTTCATGATCCACTTGAATGGTCTTTTCTTCTCTCCGGTAAAGGTCGATACTATGAATAGGGGAGCTGATCTTAAATGGCGTATAATTTACACCTGCTTGATTGTTGGTAAGTACTTGTTCGAATTGGCTATGATCAGCATTAATCGTATAGGTAACCAGTGATGTGGCAGGTTGTTTGATGACCTGTTCTATTGTACTACAAGAATTATTGAAAGCTGTTGTGGGTGGTAAAATAACAGTACCAATTAAATGAGTGCCATTGCCTAAAGAATCAACTTCGTCATAGTATTTAACTTCAGTTGGTTTTTTAAATGCAGTATAGTGATTACCCAGGCAAACAGTTGAAGTGATAAGTACACTATCATTTTTATAGCAGTCTATTTTATTATTAACAATACTGATATCGATTGGGAAAATATTGATGTGAGTGAAAGTAGAATCAAAACAATCAAAGTTCGTTTTTACAATACTTTTAATATTTGTAGTATCTGTAATGGTTAAAGTAGGATTCAGGCAATTTGTACAATTTAACGATCCATTCGAGAACCATTCAATGCTTTTGATGGATTCTCCTTTAGCAGTAACTTTTAAATTAATCAAATCATTGATAAAAACAGTAGTATCACTGGAGGGGGAAACTTTATATTTTAATCGAAAATTTTTATAATCGGATGTATTGTTGAAATTACTGATTTCTACACTTGGATTATCTTCATTTACAAAAGCTGAAATGCTATCTAGCTTTGGGCTACTGGTAGCAATAATGGTAGTATATCCTTGATCGCATTTGCCTAAAATATCATTGGTTGTGTAAAACGTATTTTTTAATGTAGGCATCAATTTGTTGTAAGGAATTTGATCATGAAATCTAACTGAAGTGCCTTTTGGAATAGTGTCATAACCAAAATTGTGTACCGTAAAACTTACCTTTATACTATCGTTTTTGTAACAGTTAACTGCCCAGATTGTAACACCAGCATCTTGCCTTGGATCATTTACCTGAAGTGAATAAGTGTTAGAAGTGCTAACGCATGCGCCTTTTGAAGCAACCAGATAAATTTTATAATTACCGAAAGTAGCGAATGAGTTTACATAATCTTTTGCTGTGGAAACCATGGAAAAATTCAAGCCGTTTTTATCACTCATAAACCATTGATAGGTATCAGCATTGTATGAATTATTCACAAAAGTTACTGTATCCTGATAGATGTTATTGGTAGAAGCTACAATTCGTTTGTTTGGAGAAAATCTCGCATCAACTCCACAATTCACAATGGCGTTTCCAGTGTAAGATGCATAACAAGACCTGCTTGCATTATAAGCCAATAGTTTTACGGTATAGGTACCCGAAACAGGGAAAGATTGTTGGAAATCTGTGGTGTTTGTTTGCAGTATGCCATTTAAGTACCATTCATAATCCGAGGAACCAGTTGAAGTATTTACAAAATCAACAGTTGAACCAATGATGGGATACGGATTGCTATTCCAATTAAAGCTAGCTTGAATATTATCTGAACAAGGTTCAGAACAGGCATCACTTGTTAAGAGGCTTCCTCCAGAAAATATGGAAATGAAATCCTGCATACGCTCAGCTTGTCCAAGTGTAAACATGCTTGGACAGTTTCCATAATCCATAAAATTAGTCACGTTATCATGTACATCTGTAGTAAATGGTCCCGAAAGCGTATCCGTATTACAGGAATTCTCGGGGGAAGAGCAACTTGCACCTTTATTGGTTCTATCTGGAGGTGTATCACAAACCTGATCACCATTTAAGCTGCAATCATTATTCAAACAATTCATGCCAGTAAAAGTGTGAAGCAGTGATAAGTAGTGACCAAGTTCGTGAGCCACAAGTGGTGCAGATAATCCTGAAACAACAGCCCCTGCACCTGCTGATGCATAACCAGCATATCCTACTCTCGTCCATGTGCCACATGTGAAGGTGGAAGGGGAAATTTCTCCCTGAATATTATTAACCAGCCAAACATTGGCATATTTTGAAGGATCCCAATTGGATAATTTTGGCAATTGTGCAGCTTCAAGATCAACATCAACGTTTTGATAATAAGATTTGATTCTGTCGATCCCTGTTGTTTTACCACCACTAGGATTTTTCTTTGCCATACAAAATTGAATATGCGTATCAACACCTGTAGGGTCTGAGGCATATATATTTCTATGAGCATACGCATCATTCAATTGTACAAGTGCATCATAAATCATTTGATCAGTGATGGCGTCGGGGTTGTCATTAACAATATGAAAAACGATTGGAATGCTGATATCGATCAGAGGTGCTGGAGGGGGTGCATTGAGTATGATGAGTTTGCTATCATTAACTGAAGTAACTTTTTTTTGAATAAGCAGGTCTCTTCTCGCTTTTGTTTTATTTCTTAATAGTAAATTTTGTTTTTGCTCCAAACTTGCAAAAATGGAATCCTTGCGAAGGATTTCATTAAATCTTTCCGAACCACAACCTTTTGTTGAAGAAATGGAATTGTTGGATTCCTGGCTAAAAACACTATTAGCCACATGAAATAACAGGAGAAAAGTTAAAACGGGTATTTTCATCTCTAAAACACGAATAAGGAATTCCTTTAATAGATTAAAGTTAGACTATTAAGATACAGGAATGCTGCTATTTGCTGCCCTATTTTATAGGTAATTCTGTTTATTCAAATAATGCTTCGAGGATTATAAAGCATTTGCTAATTTCTGTAAATCTTCTATTTGGTGAAGCGCATTGAGCACTACCCGATTAATTTTTTTTCCAGTCGGGTCGGGGTAGGCAAAAGACGAAATAATGATACCTTGTTTCGAAAAATAATCTTCATCTTGTTCTTCTGGAAGTACAAATACAGGCAAATCGGGATGAAAATTTATGCCCTCTTTAGCATCGATTAATATCTGAAACTCTTTTTTAAGAAAATTCAGGTGATTTCTTTGTTGCTGATAAATGCCTGATGCATTGCAAAATGCAAATAACATGGCAGGAGAGGGAGGAGTAACTGCTGTATACCAAGTGCTTTTTCTGATCTTGTCAGCAGTGTATTGCTTAGTACAACTTATTGCACCTGCCTGTATATTCAAAGCCTTTGATAGTGAATAGCTGATGATGTATTCGATATTTTCTTTTCGGGGAAGATTGGAAATGATACCACTGCCATCATTTCCAATTAAGCCAATTCCATGACTATCATCAATGATGCAAATGATATTTTGATGAATCTCATTTAAAAAAGAAAAATCATGCACTTCTGCGGTAAGCTGGTTTACAGAATCGCTTAAAATGACTGGAGGAGTTTGGTATATATTTTGGTTAATTGTCTGAACTGTATCACTGGCCCAATCAGAAAAAGATAAAGATGAATTGTTACCCAAACGAATGGCTGGATGACAAAAAGATGATTGAAAAATACATGAATTTTTATCAATTATTTCAACTGCAGCTTTCCCTGCAGTAAATCCGCTGGGTAATAAAATTGTAAAAGGAAGTTGTGTAAGATCGTTTAGTTTTTCTTCAGTTTTCAAATACAGATCAAGAGCAGTATTTGAAATTCGGGAACTTGGAAATAAGACACCATATATGTCAATTCCTTTTTGTAAAAGGGTCTTGAATTCAGGTACAAAGTTCATCCCCAAATAAGAATAGCCTGAAAAAAACAATAATTCTTTTTCATTAACTATGGCTGTTCTTCCTGGAGTTGATTGTAGCGAAAACATGAAATTGTCTTTGAAATAAGAATAAAAAATACTGTCTTGAATTTAAAGATACTAAAAAGGAAACAGTGGAAATATCTCGTGTTTAGAAAATTAAAATAGTTAGAATCTAATCATTTTTTTCATTTCAAATTATTTAAAATAATTACGCTCGATAAATTAAAGGGATTTATTCCAAGATGCTCTTAAGGTGGGAATCCTATAAGTTAAATGGATTGAAGTATAACAAGAAAAAATTTGGAAGAATTACCTTTATATCCTGAAAGAATCCTCAATAGAGTTGTTACAGAATTTGGCAAATAAAACTCAATTATTAATTAATCATCATGTCTTTTCAAGCAATCAGTTCCGTTATTCAAAAAGAAGTAAAATTGGCCGTTGAAATGACGGATGCAGAGGTTGAAACGGCAGTAGCGAATGCTGTTAATACATTTGAGGAATGGCGAAAAACAGACTATCAGAGTAGAGCACAGTTATTATATACTGTGTCAGGAATCCTCCTTTCAAAAAAGAACGAACTTGCACATATTATCACTTCTGAAATGAGGAAAACACTAATACATGCAGAAGGTGAGATTAAATTAAGTTCTGAAATTTTCGGATACTTCGCAAAAAATGCCAAAACTTTTTTAGCAGATAAAATTTTGAATTCACTACATGGCAAAGCACTTATAAAATATTGTCCGGTTGGCGTGCTACTTGGAATTCAACCCTGGGATTTCCCATTTTATCAGATCGCCCGTTTTACTGCACCCAATATATTGATTGGTAATACGGTGTTGGTGAAACATGCAAACAAATTTCCCCAGTGTGCTATGGCTATTGAAGAAATATTTATTGAAGCAGGAGCGCCATTTGGACTGTACAATAATTTATTACTTTCTAATAGTCGAACTTCCAATTTGGTTTCTGATAAAAGGATAAGGGGTGTATCATTAACAGGTAGTGAAACAGCAGGAGTGAGTTTGTCTGTGGATGCGGGGAAATACAATTAATTGTATTTAAAATTTGAATGATATTTTATGAGTCATTCCCCATTCAATATTTTGTATTTTTTCTGAAGGATGTACATTCCAGAAACACTCCCTTACTGTCATTTCCTTTTGTTCAGTATCCAGGGATATAATATTGAATGATAATTTTGTCTCATCTTTAGAAGAATACCTTCCCTTCATAGGAGAATCCGAACGAAAACACGATAAATGTAAGTCATTACTAGGGCCATTCCATTCATAATATTCTGCATAATTTGAATGACCATGAAAATAGGCTTTGATGTTTGGATGGGAATGTAAAAAACTAGCAAATCCCTTTTGTTCTTCGATTGTACTATCTTTTACATTTAAACCATCTTTAAAAGTTTCACTCACTAAATTTTCGAATTTATCTGTTGAGTTAATAGAGTTGTCGCCATTGGGGTTACGGAAAAATCTTGCTTCTGAATATGGGTCAGCATGTGTAAATATGAATGCAGGCATATTTGCTGGAATTAATTCTAAATCATGATTCATCCAAACCCGTTCAGAAGAATCTGGCCATGCACTTACAAAAATGAAATGTACTCCTCCAATATTTTGTGAATAGTGTATTTTATTTTTTTCGAAATTAAAGCTATCAGAAGAAATCGGTGAAGTTGGATGCATGGTAAGATTGTAAATTCCAACTAAAGAAGCATTATCAGTTTTCGGTTCCATTGGCCTGTGAAACCCTATTGCATTACTGATGTCGTGGTTTCCTGGTGTTAGTAATAAGGCTGCTTTACTGTTATCGTTTTTTATTAAATGGAGTTTTGAAATATAATCCTCTTCAAATTGTTTCCAGGAAATAGAAGCACTTTGGATCCCCGTTTCTTGCCTGTTACAGATATCTCCTGTGATAATAACACCCTCAATTCTCCCAATTATTTCACCAGCAGCAGTTCCATTGTCAGTCGGAAGAATGCACTGAGGAATCTTATTCATTTGTTCCACCATTGCTGCATTTACTTTAGCTGCAGTAACATTTGAATCATTTCTAAAAACTGATTTGGTTAAGCCAAAATGGGTATCGGAACACCAAATAAAATGTAATGACTTCTTCTGTGCAAAAAGGCTATCAGAACAAAAAATAAAAATTACAGCCCATCCTATTAAATAAACCCTTTGAAAACCAATCATAAAACTTGTATTTTTTTTCTTTGTAGTTATCCAATTGATTTGAATCCCTTTTATAAATAATTTAAAGTAGGGATTTTACTATTTCTGTAACATTTCAAACCTAGTTCATAAATATTATTATTCTCAAAGGTTTTTTTACTTCTGATAATAAGTTAAAATAGCAAAAAGAAATATATAAAGTAAATAAGCTGATTTCGCGAATAACATATTGACAAAATTCAATATGTTATTTTTTTAAATAATATCAACTAGATGCTTTGAAATTAAAGTAAGTATTTAATGCGGAGAACTGTCCTTAAATTTCCTAATTAATTTAGAAAAACAGAGTATTCATAAAAACTTAATAAACACTAACAATCTTTACATAATAAGTATTGTAATGTTACTATGAAAAATTGCTATGTTGATATATGAAAAATAAAATATTTACTCTCTGTTCTTTTCTTTTGTTTTTTAACTATGTAATAGTTTATGGACAATCCGAAACAAAATATCCTTTTGGTATAGAACATGTAATTGTCATTGGATTAGATGGTACTAGTCCTGATGGAATAAGGTCTTCAAAGTCTCCAAATATTCATCAATTAATTCATGATGGAGCTGTGAAATGGAATGTGCGTACCGTTCTCCCTTCATCATCAAGTCCTAATTGGGCAAGTATGATTATGGGAGCTGGAACAGAAGCCCATGGTATTATAGATAATGATTGGGGTCGTGCGGATTATACACTTCCGCCTGTAGTAACAAATGACGAAGGAATTTTTCCTACCATTTTTGGATGGGTAAGAAAGTATAGAGCAAATGCTGAAATTGGAGCAGTCTATCAATGGGGAGATTTTGGTAGGTTATTTGAAAAATCGGCCATGAATTTTGATAAAAATATGCCCAATGAAAATGCAACTACTTCTGAATTCTGTAAATATATCATTGCTAAAAAACCATTATTGGGTTTTATGCATTTGGATCTAGTGGATGATATTGGACATGAATTTGGACATGGTACTGAAGCATATTATTCTTCAGTTTCAAAGGCTGATTCCTTAATTGGCCTGGTACTAAAATCTATTAAAAAAGCGGGAATCGAAAATAAAACTTTAGTCATAATCACAGCCGATCATGGCGGCGTTGGATATGGTCATGGGGGGGCAACTATCGAGGAAGCAGAAATTGCCATGATTTTAAATGGGCCTGCAATAAAAAAAGGGTATAGTATACAACAACAGGTTTATACCTATGATCTGGCTGCTACCATAGCGTTTGCATTGCATATTGTTCCACCATATGCCTGGACGGGAAGACCGATTAAAAGTGCATTTAAAAACTTTGAAGAACCTACTAATTTATTTGTAGGAAAATCATTTATTGCCAATCCAAAAATTTACCCCTTGAAGTATTTGTATCAAGAAGCAGGAGGTTTGTATAAGGATAGTAGTGCAACTGTATATATGCGTACAATAGAAGAAAATGCACTCACATTTTATACTATCGATGGGAGTATCCCGAATAATAAATCAAAACTTTATACTTCACCTTTTAAAATTGATTCAAATGCTGTAATTACTGCAATCTCAATTGATAAAAATGGGAATTCGAGCCTTCCTGTTAAATCGTATTTCCGTTTTGTTTCATCAGCTCATAAGCCAGGAGTTCATGTTCAATATTTTTCTGGAGAAAATACAGGATGGAATCATATACCAGTGTTTCAAATAATGCAGCCAAATTATCAATGGGATTCAAATGAATTTGAAATAGATAGAGAACAGATATTTTCGAAATTGAATCATAATAACTCAACTTTCGGATGCATTTTGGAAAGTAATATCCAGATTGATCAATCAGGACTTTATACTTTCTTTTTAAGATCTGATGATGGTAGTAAATTATTTATCGATGGCAAAGAAGTCATTAATAATGATGGGGACCATGGTGTGATTGAAAGAAATGGAATGGTTCAATTAAATAAAAATATTCATAAAATTAAAGTTGAGTATTATAATGGTTCAGGAGGTTTTTGGTTGAATTTATTTTACAAAGGACCAGCGATTCCAAAACAAATTGTACCTGCAAATAAATTGTTCGTATTGAAATAATAACTCAACTAACTTTTGCACCCCCCCCCCTTATGAAAATCAAATTACCTATTATTAAATGGTTAAAAAGAAAAAAAGCTATTGTGACTGAATTGAAAAGTAGTTTCAAATTGAGAGCTACATTCTCTGAAAGTATCAACTTTTTGGTAAAATACCCAACCACAGATAAACATTCCTTCATCAAAGAATTTTCCCATATTGAATGGGAGCAAGAAATTGAAATGATGAATCCAGCAAATGTGTATTTTAAAATATTTTTAACTAGCAATAATTTTCTAATTAAGGCTACTGTTATTCTTGAAATTTTTAAAATAGTGAATAGCGAAGTTGTAGAAACAAAAAATACAGTTTTTGAAATAGGGAAAGACTTAAACAATAATGAATGGTTAAAGATCAGTTGGGTTTAATGTATTAAGGAATTGCTTAAATGAGTCTTTCTAAAACATTATTTCATTATATATTTTGAGTCTGAACTAAAATGATCCTTTCGGGACGTTCTGATAAGTTAAACAAAAAAGCCCCTTTCGGGACTTTAAAGCTGTGGAGAGTAACGGGGTCGAACCGACGACCTTCCCGAAAGCCTTCGGGACGCTCTGATAAGTTAAACAAAAAAGCCCTTTTCGGGACTTTAAAGCTGTGGAGAGTAACGGGGTCGAACCGTCGACCTTCCCGAAAGCCTTCGGGACGCTCTGATAAGTTAAACAAAAAAGCCCCTTTCGGGACTTTAAAGCTGTGGAGAGTAACGGGGTCGAACCGTCGACCTCTTGCATGCCATGCAAAGAATTTCTGTTTATTTATCTATTCGATTTGTTATTAACTATTTGATAATCAATATTATATTTTAAATTATTTTTATCTTTTTTTATCTCTATTTATGCTTTTTTATTAGTTTTGTTTAAACCATGTTTAAACTAGATTAATTTATGTCTTCAATCAAAGTGGTTCTTTATACTTCAAAAACCCTTAAAAATGGGGAACATCCCATAATGTTAAGAGTTATTAAAGAAAGGAAAATAAAAT
>CANBQT010000072.1 GCA_947371755.1 Chitinophagaceae bacterium | reverse complement strand
AAGAATATAAAAAATCGACTCCATCCAAAACAACACCTATTGCATTAATCTCCACATCAAAAATAGAACCATCTTTTCTACGATGTTTAGTTTGAATAATTTCATTATTTTTTATTAACACTAATAGTTTATTTTGCAATTCCTCATTTGAAAATTGGGCATCAATATCTGCAAGATTACATTTCAATAATGCTTCCCTTGAATAACCAAGCATGTTACAAAATTTATCATTTACTTCGATTAAATTTCCATTTCTGTCAACGACATGAATTCCATCATTTGAAACTTCTAATAGAGTTTGATATCTCTTATCTAATTTGGTTAACTTATTGTCATATTTTTTTCTTTCATTAATTACTTCAATAAAAATTATTACATAGCCCCTTTGGGGGCTAAATAAAGAAACTGAAAACCATCGGGCAAGAGATTCTGAATATGATTCAAAATTTTCGAATTTCCCAGATTTAGAAACCTTATCACATGTGTTAATTAAATCAGTTTTATTTTTAAAAAATACTTGTCCGGTTTGAGAAACCCTTTTCCCTTGAATAGCAAAAAGACCTGTATGCTCTTGGAATGCTTTATTTACTTTACAATATTCAAGATCAATCGGATTATCAACTGAATAAATAATTTTACATAGTGCTATTCCATTTAATTTATCAAAAATTGAATTATCCAATTTCCCATTATCTAAAGCATTTATTTCTAATTGTTTCATTTCGACAATGTCTATTGATTTAATGAAATTCTTCTATAATTTATATAAAATAGAAACACTTACAGACTTACAAAATTCATAAGAATAATTTTACAGCTTTTTATACTTTAATAAAATATAGTTACATAATTCACAGATTTAGTTCTTATGTAAAAAGGCATAATAATAAAAGACTGTAAAATGAATTAACCCAACAATATATTTTTTACTTTTATGTTTTTTTTCGTAAAAAATATGCCGCTATGATAAATGAAATGAATTCAAAACCATCAGTATTAGTGATAGATGACGACCCATTTATTCACTTGATTTTAAACGAGACTCTTTGTGATCATTTTAAAATCACAATTTTATCGGACTGTATTCAAGGCATAACATGCATGAAAAATGGTAATCTTCCTGATATTATTGTCTCAGATTTAAATATACCTGATTTCGATGGTTTGAGTTTTTTAGAAAAAGTAAAAAGTATTGAAATACTAAAAGCAATTCCGTTCATAGTTCTTTCTGGAAATGAAGATCCGAAGGTTCGAAATAAATGCATTGAATCTGGCGCTTACGATTTTATTAAAAAACCTTTTACGCCCAGAGATTTAAAAGAGCGTCTTATGAATATTTCGATCAATTCAGGTAAAATATATAAGGATACTTTTCAAAAACAGGAATGTTGCATTTAAACCTCTTTGAATCGTAATAATAGCAAAGCCAAAGTAAAAATGTATAACGTTAAAAGAATAATTATTGTTGAATAGCAAAATATTCAACAGGTAATATTATAGCATCATAGGATTTAGATTCCATTATATTCAAGTTCTCTGAAATTTGATACATGTCAAAATTTTTATCAATACCATTCCCTTTTTCAAATATTAAAGGGACTACAATTCTTTTTTTGATTTTAATACCATTAATACTTGCTGAAGTCCAATCTGAGTTTGATGCCAATAAAATAGTACTGATTGATTTTTGTATTTTAAGCGGAAAATCTTTCGAGAAAATGATATTCTGAATTATATCATTTTCAGATATTTCAAAACTCAATAAAACAAAATTGAAATAATTTTTTAAAGCAGGATCATCTAAAACTGAGGAAAATTCTGGTGCTAACTTTTTTAAAAGAACATTGTAACTATCCATATTTTGATAAAGTGGAGGCTTTACAATATTTTGAGCCTCTGAAAAAAAAGCACTTACTAATCCCAAGGATAAAATTATCGTTCTCATTTTATATAATTTCTATCTAACATTAGCACCAAGATAACAAGTTCCTAAATCACTTTTTTTTATCAGATAACTAAAACATTAATGTACAAACTTCTATCAGTAATCAAATTTTCCTCACGCAAAACCTCACGCAGCCTCCTCACGCAGACATAAAAAAAGACCCACGATTTAACGTAAGTCCTTGATTTTGTGTGTAGCGAGATGGAGATTTGAACTCCAGACCTCAGGGTTATGAAGATTTTTTGAGAAAATGAAGGTGTTGATTTGTAGTAAGTTATGTTTTGACAAAACCGAAATCAACCGATTTTAATCGAATTCATGGGGTGTTTTCCTCACGAAGAGGTTCAAATTTGAAATCCCTGATTGATTTATTATTTTTAACTAATAAATTTCAATAATTATGGATTCAAAACAAATGCTATTCCCGAAATTATCACTGATACTTAATATTTTGGTATTAATACCTGTATGTTATAGTTTGCTACTCAAATTTAGTTGGGTGAATGATTCATTCGGAATCGAATCACCAGCACGCGGTATTCTTCTTTCAATTTATCTAGCTATACTAATATGCTCAGCGGTATTTTTATTCAAATTTGACCCCAAATTTGTAATGGCACTTCTATTAGTTCAAGTAGTTTATAAAGTATTAAGCCCAATAATGGTTGGCACTTTAACCAACCCCGTAATCATAAGTAATTTATTTATTGCCTTGTTTCACTCCTATAGCATTTGGAAATTAGCTTCTACCAAAGGATAATTTTTATTAATAACTTATCAATGAATAAAATATTTAAATTTCTAATTCTAAGTTTATCCATATCTGTAACCTTATATGCACTAATTGTGTATTCATTCCTTGAACTTGGTGTTGCAGTTCATCCAGGCATGAAAAGTAATTTTCAAGCACACCCCATCGGTATCTACTTACATATTTTTTCATCACTCATCGCATTAGCTATAGGGCCTCTCCAATTCTTTGAAAAGCTAAGATTGTATAAGATACAAGTTCATCGATTGCTAGGTAAGCTCTATCTGATAAGCATAATAATTGGAGGGCTTTCTGGTATGTATATGTCTCAATATTCATTTGGTGGCATGATTTCTCATTCAGGATTTTTCACTTTGGCCATACTATGGTTAGCCACAGGATACAAAGCATATCATTCCATCAAAAATAAAAATGTCCAAGCACACCAATATTGGATGTTTATCAATTTTGCACTCACATTTGCAGCAGTTACTTTGCGTACTGGATTGGGAATAGGTTTCGCTAGTGGAACTCCCTTTGAAGTATTCTACCCATACCTTGCATGGCTTTGTTGGGTACCTAATTTACTTGTTGCTTTGGTTATTGCTAAAAGACAATAAAAAAACTACGCCTTCAACTCAAATAAACTAACCACTGCATTATGGTAATGTTGTGGTAATCCATCCGTATTTTTTAATTGAGAGAGTCCTAAATAATCAAAACCACAATTCTTATAGTGTTCTATTAGTTGATGGTTCTCTCCAACTGTGTCCATGCGCACAAACTTCTTACCGTTCTGAGTTGCGTAATTTTTAGACCACTCAACAATTTTCTTTACCAAGCCTTTGCCTCTAAAATTAGGATTAGTGGTTATCCTGTGAATATACACTGACGGATCGATGTTCTTGTCTTCCCAAATTAGAGGGTCAGAAAATGTAGTAGCCCAAATACATACCACCTCTCCATCAATGATCATCTTCCATTGTCTATTCTCTACAATTTCATTTACAACCATCTCTCTATCAAACTCCGGCCAATGACTAATGAATCTTTCTTTTTGATATGTAGTTGCGGACTTATATAAATCAAGTATGAAATCTAGATCCTCAATTCTACTATTTTGTATTTCCATGAATAACTTATTGTATGGGTAAAAGTAAAAAAACTCACGCAAAACCTCACGCAGCTTCCACACGTAGACATAAAAAAAGACTCATGATTTAACGTAAGTACTTGATTTTGTGTGTAGCGAGCAGTTTACCCTTATCGAACCGATTTTGGGAGGATCTTATACGATTCCGCTTAATAAATCAACCAAAAAATAACTGGAACTGTCACTCACCCTATCACACTTTATGACAAAAATTACTTATTTTTACCATCACTTTATTACATATAATACAAATTTTTACCCTAACTTTGAAACATGTTCAAACGACAGTTATTACAAGAACTTGAAAAATGGAGGTTACAGGAGAGGCGAAAACCTTTAGTAATTAGAGGTGCTAGGCAGGTTGGCAAAACAACCCTTGTAAATCAATTTGCAATTCAATACGATCAATATATCTATTTAAATTTGGAATTAGCTGAAGACAAAGAACCCTTTGAGAAATTCACTTCAATTGAAAACCTTGTTAACACATTATTCTTTTTAAAAAATAAAACATTAGCGAAAAAAAATAATACGCTCATTTTTATAGACGAAATTCAAGAAGTACCAAAAGCATTAAATACACTTCGATTTTTTTTTGAGTCTGCTTCTGAAATTTCAGTTATTGCAGCAGGTAGTATGCTAGAAACTTTATTTGATAAAAATATTAGTTTCCCAAATGGACGTGTTGAATATTTAGTAATAAGACCTGTATCATTTCCTGAGTTCCTTTCTGCAATGGGAGAAACTGCTGCATTAGAACAACTGCAACAAATCCCTCTGGCAACATTTGCACATTCAAAATTATTAGGACTATTTCATACTTATGCTTTGATAGGTGGCATGCCGGAAATTGTACAACATTATGCTACGAACAAAGACCTGGTTGCGTTGGCACCAATTTATGATTCTTTAATTAGCGGATATTTAGAAGATGTTGAAAAATATGCGAGGAGCAATGCACAAGTACTACATATTCGACATTGTATTCAAAGTTCCTTTTCACAAGCAGGCAAAAGGATAAAGTTTGAAGGATTTGGAAATTCAGCTTATCGATCTCGCGAAATGGGCGAATCATTACGGACACTAGAGAAGGCTTTACTATTACACTTAATCTATCCAAGTACTACTGCAACTTTACCAATTGTTCCTGATATTAAAAAATCACCAAGGCTTCAAATTTTAGACTCAGGATTATTAAATTATTTTGTGGGCATACAGAAAGAAGTTTTAGGCACTGTAGATTTAAATAGTATTTATCAAGGAACCTTAATAGAACATTTAGTAGGACAAGAATTATTAGCATTTCAATACAACGCTTTAAGTGCATTACATTTTTGGGTAAAAGAAAAGAAAGAGTCGACAGCTGAAGTTGATTATATTTTCCCTTTTGATGGTCTAATCATTCCCATAGAAGTGAAATCTGGAAAAGAAGGAACTTTGAAATCGTTACACAGTTTTATGGATTTAGCCCCCCACGATATGGCCATTCGATTATATGCAGGAGAATTAAAAATAACTGAGGCGATCACTCAAAATGGGAAAAAATATCAATTACTCAATCTCCCCTATTATCTCGCTTCACAAATTGAAAAATATATTTCCTGGCTCAAGCGCATAAAAAAAGCCGACCAACTATGATCGACTTTTATAATTTGTTTGTTATTTTAAAAAATAACAATGTAGCGAGATGGAGATTTGAACTCCAGACCTCAGGGTTATGAATCCTAATTTTCTCACTTTATAAGTTAAAAGTCTCTATTGGTAGTCTATATCTTTATGAAATTACGGCAAATTTGTTACTTATTTTGTTCAACAAGGGGAACAATTATTTGTGACCCAAACCTGCCCCAAAATACTGTTTTAAATAACGGTTGTTGTGAATTTACACTACTGGCTCTTATAATTAAACTTTTTTGTTCCCATCATTATACTTATCAATCTGTTCCATTAATCCTCTTAATGATTCACCAATCTTTTTCTTTTTTTTAATGGGTTTAATTTTGGGTTCTTCCATTTTAGGTTGTTCTCCACTTTCAATTTGAGCAAGCATTTCTTTTAATCCTTTTCCTATCAGCGATTTGTTATCCACAGTTGGTTTTCCGATTTCATTGTTCATCTTAAGTTTTTTATTATATTTTGATGTCTTAATGCATCAAAAAGGAAAATTGTCTTTGTCTAAAACTATCCTTTTTCTAATATTTAATTTCTTCTCACATTTAAATTGGCTGCAATCATATATATCTGATACACGTCCATTATGTTCTGCTATAACTAGATCCATGTGGCTTTCATCATTATTCCCAAGAAAAGAAAAACCTGTACACCCATCGTTGCATCCTACGCATTTTCCTTCCAAATTATATAAGGCTGAATTACCAAGTCCCTGAAAACTACAGAATGCATCTTCTAATAATTCCAGAAACTTATATTTCGGTTCATCTTGGTAAGTGATTGGGTCTAACAGCTCATTTAATTTGACAATGTTCATCTGCCTTATGAAATACACAACAGCTTCATATTGGCTCTTTTCCTCCAATATATTTTCTTCAAATAGCTTCAGCATATAAACAGAATGAAAGAGAGAAATATCTTCGTACCACTTTCCCTCATAATTACAATTTGCAATTCCTGGCATACCAATGGGTTGAATATTGATACTTTCAAAAAGTGATTGGTTATCCTTTAGCCAAACAGGAATATCGTTTTCTATTTTCAGTTCGATTAATGCTTCTTCGCAAAACTTATTTGCTATTTGGTATTCTATTGCAGTCATATTATTTTTTTTCTAATTAATCATTGAATTGGATGTAAGCTATCACCCCCAACAGGCAATTTTACCAATTTCCCATGCTTTATTTCTGTCAGCTTCTTCACCTTCAATATCCCCCAAAGCTTTTTTGATGGCTGCTCTTTCCATATAGGAATACCAATCTGGGTGAAGTTCAATCACCTTTGAGGAATATATAAGTGCTTCTTTATGCCTATTAAGTCTACAAAGCGCATATGATATTTGATATAATGCGGCTATATGATTGGGATTAAGACTTAGCACCTTCATAAAATCCACGATGGATTCTTCTGACATACCCTTTTCAATTTTAGTAAACCCAAATTGGAATAATTGTTCAATTTCTGTTTCCATTACGTTTGTTTAATTATTTTTTAGGTTTGATCTTATCAAGTAGATAGTCCCTAGCTTGTAATTTATCTTGCATTTTGAATGATGGTTTTATTCCTTTCAAAATAGCATTTGAATGATTTGTCAGCAGTTTGTTGTAAGCTTGATTAATTAATTCTACGGACAGATCTTCAGAAAGGCTTATTCCTAATTCATGGCAGGATTCAAGGAACATATTCTTGGTATACATGAGTTTATCTTGACGTTGATTATCAATATTAATGAAGGTAATTAGCTTTATGCATCAATTGGTTCACCTGTCTCAAATAGAATTAAAATAAGTTCCTTTGCTTCCATTGAACCAAGATCCATAGCTGTTTGCAAATCAATACGTGCTAGTATATCGTCGTAATTCCTATCATTGAAATAATAAGTCTTTGCTCGCCATATTAAGGCTTCTATATTTTTTTTATCGTGAGAGAGTGTCTTACTGAAATCCTCAATAGCACCATCATAATCTTCTTTAAAATATTTCATTCGTCCTCTTAATACGATTGCTTCATCATTTGACGAATCTATTGTAATACATGTGTTCAAGTGCCATATAGCACTTTCATATTCATCTGTAACAAATTCTAATAACCCCAAGTAATAATAGTATTTACTTTTTTCAGGATGCGTCTTGATCAGTTCAGTAAAATCGTTTTTTGCAGAATCATATTTGCTAATATCAGCATAGAAAAGTGCTCTATTGAATCTATATATGGCACTATCGGGTTGTTGATTGACACAATAGTTATAATCTAAGTTGCTGCCAATTGTGTCATTAAGATTAAATTTTAATATAGCTCTTTGCAAATAGCTGTCAATATCTTCTGTATTGTATTTAATATATGTGTCAATGTCTTCTAATGCACCTTGATAATCTTTAATAGCCTTTTTTGAAATCGCTCTATTGTAGTAGGCATCATATTTCGTTGGTTCTAGAATTAAAGAGGAGTCGTAATATTTGATTGCTGTATAAAATTCTTTCATATCTAAATAACCACCACCTACATCAAAATATTTATTACTGGTGGTTTGAGCTGGCAATGTGTTCCGTAAAAGGCACATCAGTACAATGGCATGAAGTTTCATGTTAGCAAGGATTCTAATAAAAAAATTAAGTGTATAGCGTTTATGATAACAATGTAAGTGAGGACGCTAGTTGAGTAGAGATTGAGCTATATGGGTGTAGTTAGAAGCGTAAATTATAGAAACGCTGCATGGAATATTGTTAAAGCATTTCAAATTGGGAAAGCTATAACTGTATTGACTATTCAGTTATAATTTTTTCTTTATCTATACAATGTCCGAATGGTCTGCATTGATCACATAGACCATTTTCATCTAATTTAGGACCATCAAAATAGGTGTCAGGATCAAATCCTTCCACAGCGGATTTAGGGATATAATAGCCCATATGTACTACGAATTCTATATTCAATTTATTAATTGTGTTTAAAATTCCATGTTAGTAAATGTTTTAAACTCTTTTACATGGCAATTTATTGATATTAAGCATGGAAACACTATCTTAAAACTAATTATATTTAGTCTACTTTATGCTGACGATTTACAGATCCAAATTTTTTTACACCTTTCCCTTCAATATAATTTGACATGTGTCGGTATACTTTTTTCTCCCAGGGATTTCCTTTTTCATAATTTTTTGGTTCACTGCTCATTATTTATTTATTTAAGATGGAAATTTTAAATAAAATATTGTAGATGATTCAACTAAGTCGGATTATATACATACCTTAAAACCAAACTAGTGTTGTGTATCTTAAACAACTTTAGGCTTTTAATCTAAAGGAAACCAATCAATAACTGTTCCATCACACTTAGGAGCATTAGGACAGCAAATGTATTCATCTCCATACTCGTCAATAAATACTTTATAGTCTCCAACAGTCATTTCCTTTTCACAGTGAATGCATCTTTTTCTATCAGTCAATTTTGGCGGATTTGCGAAAGGATAATTCTCTTCTAAATATTTTTGTTTATCCTCGATTTTAATCTCTTTCATTTTGAAATTACTTATACTTAAATATACAAAATGGACCTTAATTAAACAAGTGAATCCTATTTCTTATATCGCACTTTAAATAAGTTAGAATTCTCACTATTAATGATATAATTGTAAAATCTTCGATCATTTTCTGAGCGATTTCTTTCAATTAATTCATTTTCCTTTTCAAATAGAATTTTGAATTTATAATTGATTCTATTGATAGTATCACCTCGAACCTTTTTTTGTGTCTCCAAGCTTTTTTTACTTACCCCTAAAATATTATTCAATTGATCACCACTTAAATAGCTCCCCTTTTCATTATGGTAAATTATTTGTTCTATTAGATTTTTTTCAATTATGCTAAATTCGTTTTGATTCTCGTTGACAACAGTTGTGCTTTCTGATAAGGAATAAATTTCTGTTATATTTCTTTTTTTGAAACTAAACCAAACTACAAAAAGAACTATAATTAATACAATAGCTGTAAAAACCGATGTACTGTATTTTGAAACAGGAATTTGATCATATACTGGAAATGGTTCTTTAGTAAAATCTTTCATTGAAATCTTGAAAGAATGTAATTTATTGCTTGTGTCATTAGACAAAGTGTAATAAACTGAATCTCCAACTTCAAAAGTATTTCGTATTTGAATTTTGCTTGAATTACCTAGTATCAAATCTTTTATGTAATGGTTGTTTAGTTTATAAACAGTATTGTCATTAAATTTTAGCAACAAGATATTTTCGAAAGTAAAAAAAACTAGTATTCCATCTAGTGAGGGTAAATTGATTTTATTTATTAATGTATAATTTTTGAGAATATCCAATAATTGGGGTGAAAATTGACCAAGAATATAATTGTCTTTTGAATTTAGATTTAATCGGATAGCTCGCCAATCATACAAATGTTTGCCTGTTACAGCGTCGTCAAACGGCTTTTGAATATAAAATAAACACGATGATTTTGGGCTTAAATAATTGATATAATCATAAGTTGGTATTTCTTCTGAGATTGGTGATATGTTCCATTCATTAAAAACTGTACTATAATAGCGAAGCTGCCCATTTATTCTCCAAAAGCCAGCACCGCCAAATGAAAATAAAGTATCATTATATGAAAAGTCAATAGATGAACCATTATATCCCCAATAATAAGTTGAGTCATATCGTACAAATTCTAATGCATCTTTTGTTTCATTAGTAGCTTTATATACTCTCCCAGTTTGATCAATTAAAACGTAAAGACCAGTTTTATTCTTGACTAATTTATGCCTATGATTTTCGAGTCTGGTTTCATTGATTGGTAAAAGAGGAATATGAGGATCAATATTAGTTATGTCAGGAATTTGAGTATCCGTATGAAATAAAAAATTGAGTACCTCGGATTTTGGTACTTTATAAGTTTGTGCTTCAAGCTTATAAGAATAGAGCAGTAACAGAAAAAACAGCTTTAGAAAAGATTTCATTTGAACAATTTCTTGTTTATTTTAAAGAGAATTAAAATAAAGTCAATCTATTAAGAAATATATTAAGTTATAACAAAATATACTAATTTAAAAATTATTGATTTACAATCACAATTTTTCAAAATAAACAATTAAACCAAATATCTTATTTCTTCGACTAATAGGTATCTCTTTTAGCCAACCAGGAAGCTACATTAAATAACATTTGCTGAAAATGTTATACTATGAAAAGGAATTTCACTTTAGCCTGTATATTTTTTGCTAGCCTACTCATCTCATCCATTTCTTGTCAAAAACAATCGGATAATAGCTCTGCAGATATCCAAGCCCTTAAAACGTCTGTTGCAGCTCTTCAAAAAACCACCGATTCTTTGTCTAAAGCTTTAGCAGCTTCTAATGCTAATATTTCAAGCCTTTCTTTAAGGGTAGATTCGATAAAGACCCAAATTATTGTGATTCAGAATCAAATATCAATTCTAACAACTCAAATCACAGTAAACAACACAAATATTACTGTCATCAATAATCAACTTGTTGTTTTAAACCAACAGTATTTGGATCTTCTAAAATTGTTAAATGAAATCCTAGCACAATTATCAGTTGTTCCCACAACAATTTCATCTGGTTTAGTCGCTTATTACCCATTCACTGGTAATGCAAATGATAGTAGTGGAAATACGAATCATGGAACGACTTTTGGAGTTACATTAACTGCTGACCGATTTGGTAACGCAAATAGTGCCTATAGTTTTGCTGGAAATAACAACTCTTATATCGACTGTGGATCTGGTTCTACCATTAAAGTTCAAAAGAATATTGCAATTTCTGTTTGGTTCTATATGAACGGAGGATATATAAACCCAAGAATAATTGATTTTCAAGGTACAGGTAATGGCGGATATTATTTATCCTCTACTGGTTCAGCTAACAGCCCCAGAACTGTGAGCTGTGGTTTTATAAATGATAACGGCACGGGTGGAATTTCAGATGTGCCAACAATTCTGCCAAGTTTGGTATGGTCACACTTAGTCTATGAATGTGATTCTTCAGGATTGTCGAAATTATATTTAAATGGAAAGATTATTAATAGCACTCAGGGGGCACCAATAAATACCATTCCTTACAATGGGTTAACACTAAATATTGGAAGAAATAATCATCCTTCGTATGACGCATGGGGTGGGTATTTAGATGACATTAGAATATATAATAGATTATTAACTGATTCGGAAATCAGTTTTTTAGCAAAACATTAAATTGTAAATATGAAACAACATAGCTTAATTATTGTTGCTGTTTTTGGTTTGATTGTATCTTCTTGCCAAAAGAAAATTGACACTACAAGTTCTACTACCGTGAAGCAATCTACTTCATCACTCTATCAAAGTTTCTCAGAAAACTCTTTTTCTTCAGTTTCTTTGAATTCAGGGCTTGTAGGATATTATCCATTTAATGGCAATGCAAATGATTTAAGTGGAAATAAATATAATGGTGTTGTAAATGGTGCCACACTAACAACAGATAGATTTGGAAAAACTAAATCAGCATATCTTTTTACAGGTAATCCTCAAAATATTACAATACCAAACCTCCATCAGACTAATATTCTCACATATACTGTTAGTGGGTGGTTTCAATTAACTCAAAATTCTGGAGGAACTATAATTTCTGGAGATGAGCCTTTAGTTCATCCATCAGGTCTAAGATTTGCGCTCGGAACAACTCAAGCTCAATGGAATGTTGAAGATGGATGGAATACTAATGGCATCTTAACTTATAACAATAATAATTTTGGAAATAACATTTGGCACAATTTTACGGTCACATTTAATTCTATTGTAGGTCTAATACCAGCTTCTGCTTTTCAGATTTATATTGATGGTGTAACAATACCTACTTTAACATTCCAACAAAATTGGCCTCCGGGATCGGGATTTAGTGAAGGATTTAATGTTTACGCTCCAATCAATAATGGCACTTTACCTATTATATTAGGAAATACAATGGATGGATCATCAAATTTTACCAACTTTTTTCCTGGGAAATTAGATGACATCAGAATTTACAATCGTATTTTAACCCAATCTGAAATCACCTATTTAGCAACTCATTAAAATATTTCAATTCCGGGGGGATATTGAAACATAAACCATTCTCTTA
>CANBQT010000071.1 GCA_947371755.1 Chitinophagaceae bacterium | reverse complement strand
ATGCAAAAGTTGTTCCTACTTTCTTATTTATTTTCTTAGCTCCACTGATAGGAATGTTCATTGCCTTTTTTATAACGATTGGAATAGTGCATCTATGTAAACGATCGAACCCCTATAAAGCTGAAAATTGGTTCAAGCGCTTACAGTTGGTTTCTTCTGCTGCATTTAGTATTGGTCATGGCGGAAACGATGCTCAAAAAGTAATGGGTATTATTGGTGCTGCAATGATCTATTATGAGGGTACAAAGGGCAACCATATGGACTTTAATCAGTTTGCGAATCAATATAGCTGGGTTCCATTTACGAGTTTTCTTTGCATTGGCTTAGGTACCATGAGTGGCGGTTGGAAAATCGTAAAAACGATGGGAACCAAGATCACTAAAGTAACACCACTTGAAGGAGTGGCCGCTGAAACAGCTGGTGCTATTACTTTATTCCTGACTGAGCATTTTAAAATTCCAGTTTCTACCACACATACTATCACTGGTTCAATTATTGGTGTTGGTGCTACAAAGCGTTTAAGTGCTGTTAGATGGGGTGTAACTATCAACCTGTTATGGGCCTGGATAATTACCATTCCTATTTCTGCATTAATGTCTGCAGTTGTATTTTATCTACTAAAACTTTTCATCTAATTATACTGTAAGTCTTACTTATTGAATAGTTCAATTTATATTTGATATATAATTTTAGAATTATGCAAAAGATACTAGTTACAGGTGGTTGCGGATTTATTGGATCACATACTATTGTTGATCTGTTGAATAATGGTTATGATGTGATTTCAATAGATGACAATTCACGCTCCTCGAATTTTTCTATCAATGGAATTGAGCAGATCACAGGAAAAAAAATAAAAAATTATAAAGTTGATCTGAAGAATTTCGATGAAACGCAAGCTGTGTTTCAAGAAAATACTGATATCGCAGGAGTTATACATTTTGCAGCTTACAAAGCAGTTGGCGAATCAGTTGGTGCACCTTTATTATATTTCGAAAACAATATCTTCTCTTTGGTAAACTTGCTAAAATGTGTAGAAGAATTTAGCGTACCTAATTTTGTTTTCTCATCTTCTTGCACTGTTTACGGAAATCCAGATGCAATTCCAGTTACCGAATTATCTCCGATCAAACAAGCAGAATCTCCCTATGGCGCTACCAAACAAATGGGAGAAGAAATGTTGCAGGCATTTACCAAAAACGGTTTATACAATGTTATTTTATTACGCTACTTCAATCCAGTTGGTGCTCATCCAAGCGCCATACTGGGGGAACTTCCTATTGGTCGCCCACAAAATTTAGTTCCAGCAATCACACAGACCGCCATTGGAAAATTACCAAAGATGAAAGTATTTGGTAACGACTACCCAACCCGCGATGGTTCTTGCGTTCGAGATTATATTCATGTTTGCGATATCGCTCATGCTCATACCTTAGCCATTCAATATTTAGAACAAGGAAAAAACGAATCACATTGTGACGTATTTAATCTAGGTACTGGACTGGGTGTAACCGTATTAGAAGCCATCAAAACTTTTGAAGAAGAATCTGGTGTGGCACTCAACTACGAAATTGCCGAACGTCGCCCTGGCGACGTAATTGCCATCTATGCAAATAACGATGCTGCAGTAAATAAATTAGGCTGGAAAATCCAATACGATTTAAAAGACATGATGCGCACAGCATGGGCCTGGGAACTTAAAATAAAGGCAGAGGAAGAAGCGGCGATGAAAAATTAAAAATGAAAAAGTAAAAAGAAAGGAAATGCAATTACGTATATCTAATACAAAGGCCCGGTAATCCGGGCCTTTGTATTAACTTTTTACTTTTTAATTTTTACTTTTTACTTTTTTACTGGTTTAGCATTTTCTCTGCATTCTCCGCCATTTGCAGTGCTTCAATAAAATCATCTATCTCACCATTAATCACAGCATCAAGATTATAGGAGGTTAATCCAATGCGATGGTCTGTAACCCTTCCCTGTGGCCAGTTATAGGTTCTGATCTTTGCACTTCTATCGCCAGTACTTACCAATGTTTTACGCTGACGAGAAATTTCATCTTCCTGTTTACGTACCTGCTCTTCATATAATTTCGTACGCAACATAGTCATAGCTTTTTCGCGGTTACCAAGTTGTGATCTTTCTGTCTGACAAACTACCACAACACCTGTTGGAATATGTGTTAAGAATACTTTTGTCTCAACTTTATTAACGTTTTGTCCGCCCGCACCACCACTTCGTGCTGTCTCCATTTTCACATCACTTTCCTTTAATTCAAAATCCACTTCCTCAGCTTCAGGCATTACTGCAACCGTTGCAGCTGATGTATGTACACGTCCCTGAGTTTCGGTATTCGGTACACGCTGTACACGATGCACGCCACTCTCAAACTTTAATGTGCCATATACATCTTCTCCTGTTACTTCAACGATCACTTCCTTGAATCCACCAACCGTACCTTCACTCTCAGTTACAATATTTGTTTTCCATCCTTTTTTAGAACAATAACGCAAGTACATACCCAATAAATCTCCAGCAAATAAACTTGCTTCATCTCCACCAGTTCCTGCACGTATTTCTAATATCGCATTCTTATCATCCTGAGGATCTTTAGGAATCAATAATTTAGTTAATGCTTTCTCCAGCTCATCTTTCTTGATCTCCAATTCCGGCATTTCCATTTTTGCCAATTCACGCATGTCTTCATCAGAGCCATTTAAGCTCTCTTTAGCAAAATCATAATCTGCCAAAACCCGCTTATACGTTTCGTATGGTACTACAATCTTTTCCAAAGATTTGTACTCTTTGCTATAAGCACCATACTCTTTTTGGTTATTAATGATCTCAGGATTGGTTAATGCAATTCCCACTTGTTCAAACCTGGCTTTGATCGCATCCAATTTATCTAACATGTCTTCTTAAAATTTTCAGTCTGCGAAGGTAAGGTTTTAGAGGGCAAAATCCCTCTCAGGTTTCTTTCAGCGGGTTCGAATTTTCAGTTAATTTCATGGGATACTAAATGGATATGAGAAAACTAATCAATTTGCTGCTCTGCATCAGCAGTTTAGGACCATTGTCGCTATTGGCGCAAGAAGCAGATGTACTGATCAAAAATGGCAAAGTACTGGATGGAACAGGTAATTCCTGGTTCTATGCCGATATCGCCGTTAAAAATGGCAAGATCATTAAGATTGGAAACCTAAACGATTGGCATGCATCCAAAACGATAGATGCCACCGGATTGGTTGTAGCTCCTGGTTTTATTGACGTGCATACTCATATTGAAGGGGATGAAAAAAAGAACCCAATCGCCAGCAATTTTATTTATGATGGCGTTACGAGTGTTGTAACAGGTAACTGCGGTTTATCTGAAGTAAATATCGGAAAGTATTTTGCCATGATTGATAGCTTAAAGTTAAGTATCAATGTGGCGGCACTTGTTGGTCATAACGATGTTCGAAAAGCCGCCATGGGATCTGCCAATCGCGATCCTACTGAAGCAGAAATGCAAAAAATGGAAAACATTGTAAAAAAGGCCATGGAAGATGGGGCCGTTGGTTTATCAACTGGGCTCATTTATATTCCAGGCACTTATTCTAAAACCATTGAGATTGTTCGATTGGCAAAAGTTGCATCAACTTATCATGGTGTTTATGCCAGTCATATGCGCGACGAAGGCGATAGTGTAACTCAGGCCATTGAAGAAGCGTTGCATATTGGACGCGAAGCGAAAATGCCTGTAGAGATCTCACATTTTAAATTAAGCGGGCAACAAAATTGGGGCAGAAGTAAAGAAACGATACCGATGATTATTCAAGCCAGGAAAGAAGGTTTGGATGTTACCATCGACCAATATCCCTATACGGCTAGTAGTACCTCATTAAGCACACTCTTGCCTGATTGGGTGTTAGCAGACGGACAAGATTCAATCAAAGCTCGTTTGGCCCGTCCTGCAGTTCGTGAAGAAGTTGCTGCTTATATGATCAAAAAATTACAGAAAAGAAAACTCAAAAATTTCAGTTACCCGGTAGTGGCTACATTTAAACCAGATACTACTTATAATGGAAAAAGTATCGAGCAAGTGAATTTGATCAAGGGACGCAAACACAAAGCCATTGATGAAGCAGAGACTATCATTGAAATGATGGAACAAGGTGGCGCTGGAATGGTATTTCATGGCATGAGCGATGAGGATGTAAAAAATATCATGCAGTATCCTTTCAATATGTTTGCAAGCGATGCAAGTATACGAGTATATGGATCAGGCAATCCACACCCAAGAGGATACGGCACAAATGCAAGGGTCTTGGGAAAATATGTGCGTGAAGAAAAAGTAATCTCTTTGGAAGAAGCAATCCGCAGAATGACTTCATTGCCTGCACAAAAATTTCAATTGAAAGATCGCGGTCTTTTACGTGAAGGGTTTGCCGCAGACATAGTGATGTTTGATCCCAATACTGTGCAGGACAATTCTACTTATGATCAACCACACCAATATTCAAGTGGGTTTAAATATGTTTTGGTAAATGGTGTAACTACTGTGGAGGAATCAAAACATACAGGAGCTCGTGCTGGTACTACTTTAAAACTCAATTAAGATGATGAGAAAAATTTGGATCGGAATTTTATTTGTAGCATTTAGTCAGTTTGCGTTTGCACAAAATAGCAGCTCAGACAAAATAAAATTATTGGTAGACACCATCACTGCTAACCCATCATTTAATGGCGTGATCCTGATTGCAGAAAAAGGGAAAACAATTTATGAAACTGCGATTGGCTATAGTAGTTATGCTGATAAGAAACGGTTGAAGAAAACAGACATTTTCGAACTCGCTTCTGTAAGCAAACAATTCTGTGCAATGGTGATCATGCAATTAAAAGAAAAAGGGCTATTAACATACGACGACCTCGTTGAGAAATATATCAACATACCCTATAAAGGAATAACTATCCGTCATTTATTAACCCATACAAGTGGTTTACCAGATTACCAGCAGATCATGGATCAAAATTGGGACAAGAGCAAAGTGGCCAATAATAACGACATCATTGAATACCTCAATAAATTTCATCCCCCGCAACTATTTGCTCCCGGTGAGAAATATACGTATAGCAACACAGGATATGTTTTACTCGCTAGCATTGCTGAGAAAGCAAGTGGTAGAGATTTTATTGAATATTGCAATACCGAAATTTTTGAAAAATTAGGTATGACGCATACTGCTATTCGCACACTGGAAGAAAAAGCAGCCACTAAAAATTTTGCAATAGGTCATATGTATGGCAATGAAAAATCAGGATTTATTCGCGCCGACTCCTTCCCTTCTTCCAACTATACAATTTGGCTGGGTAACAGAAAAGGCCCGGGAAGAATTAGCTCCACTGCACAAGACTTATTAAAATGGGATAACGCCATTCTCAATAATCAGTTGATCTCGAAAGAAACCTTACAGGAGGCTTATACTCCCATGAAACTAAATGACGGGTCCTTTTCAAATTATGGTTTCGGTTTAGAATTGGTGTTTAAAAACAAGGCCCTACAAATCGTGTGGCATAATGGCGATAACCCCGGATACAAAACATTAATCATGCGAGATCTTATCTATCAAAGAACACTCATTATCTTAACTAATAACGACGCCATAGATATGAATGCCGTTATCGGTGCATGTGCAAGAATTTTAAATAAAGCATCTTAAATAAAACACGACCCATGTTAAAAAAACTATTACTGATTGCCCTTTTTCCGATCGCTGCTCACGCGCAGGACTATAAAAAAATTCATGAGAAAGCCATTTTCGTGGATTCACACAATGATATCCTTACAGCCTGCATTGAAAAAAATGTAAGTATGGATCAGAATCTAAAAGGAAAAACACAAAGTGATCTCGCCCGATTTAAAGAAGCAGGAGTGGATGTGCAGATCTTTTCGGTTTGGTGCGATGGAAATATGCCCAACCCTTATCAATTCGCTAATCGTGAAATGGATACACTGGATGCTGTAATCAAAAGAAATCCTGACAAAATTGTACTTACAAGAAATTATGCAGAATTAAAAAAAGCGTTGAAGCAACACAAACTTGCTGCCATGTTTGGTGTAGAAGGTGGGCATATGATCGAATCCGACCTGACAAAATTGGACAAAATTTACGAACGAGGCGCTCGTTATATGACTCTAACCTGGAATAATAGTACTACATGGGCCACTTCAGCTATGGACGAAACTTTAAAGAAAGACAGTTTATCAAAAGCACATAAAGGCTTAACCGACTTTGGAAAAGAGGTTGTAAGGCACATGAACCAATTGGGTATTATGGTAGATCTTTCTCACGTTGGAGAACAAACATTCTGGGATGCAATCAATACCACCACAAAACCAGTGATTGTTTCTCACAGTAATGCCTATAGCATTTGTCCCGCCTTTAGAAACCTGAAAGACGAACAAATTATTGCTGTTGCAAAAAATGGCGGTGTAATTGATCTGAATTTTTATTCTGGATTTGTTGATAGTAGTTTCAAAAACAAAGAAGCACAATTTATTTTACAGCACAGCAAAGAATTAGAAGAACTGATCAAAGGTGGAATGATAAAAGAATATGCTCTTTCAGTTCTAACTGATAAATATGTTGATGAAGTTCAAGCTTCCCGACCACCTCTATCTGCTCTTCTAGCGCACTTAGATTATATTGTAAAACTCGCAGGTGTAGATCATGTAGGTATTGGTTCTGATTTTGATGGCATTACTTCTTCTCCAAAAGAATTAGATGATGTAACAAACTACAACCTCATTACTAAGGCTTTGATTGAAAAGGGGTATACCAAAAAAGATATCAATAAGATCTTAGGTGGTAATATCCTTCGTGTGTTGAGGGCGAATGAAAATTAAAAATTAAAAAGTAAAAAGAAGATTGAAGAAAGGCTTGTTAGTTAAAAAAATAAAAAGGTTTCCCCTCCCAAGCATGCTTGGAAGGGGAAACTTTAATGTAAAACTATATATTCATGAAACTCATTAAAAACATATTCTTTACACTTATCCTATTAGGTTTTCAGCAAATAGTTGCTGCTCAATCATTCTCTCCTGTAGAAATTGCCAGATGGAAAGAACAAGCAAAAAAAGTAACCATCATCCGCGACAACTGGGGGATTCCTCATGTGTATGGGAAGTCTGATGCCGATGCAGTTTTTGGTTTGCTCTTTGCGCAATGTGAAGACGATTTCAAGCGTGTTGAAATGAACTATGTAGAGAAGCTGGGAAGAATGGCTGAAATAAAGGGCGAATCGGAATTATACAACGATTTGCTCATTCGAATGATCATCGACACTACAGAAGCAAAGAAAGATTTTGCGGTTGCGCCTGAATGGCTAAAAAAATTAATGAATGCTTACGCTGATGGCATCAATTACTATCTCTACTCTCATCCTCAAACAAAAACGGCTTTGCTCAGACGCTTCGAACCTTGGTATCCGTTGTTGTGGACCGACGGAAGTATTGGGGCAATTGATGTTGCAGATATTACAGTGACTGATTTAAAGAATTTTTATTCTAATGATCCAGGGATTGCTGTGGCAAAGATCGACAAACAAGATTATGATCCACTTCCTGGCGGCTCAAATGGTTTTGCTATTGCCCCATCAAAAACTGTTTCAGGAAATGCTATTCTATACATCAATCCACATACTACTTATTACTTCCGTCCAGAAGTATCTGTTCAAAGTGAAGAAGGATTACATGCCTATGGCGCAGTTACCTGGGGGCAATTCTTTATTTACCAAGGGTTTAACGAACACTTAGGCTGGATGCATACTTCAAGCTATAGCGATGTGGCTGATAGTTATATCGAAAAAGTAAAAAAGGTGAATGGTACAATTCAATATGAGTATGATGGAAAATTAATTCCTATCAAAGAAAAACAGATCAGCATACAGTACCTGAATAATGGCAGCATTGTTTCTAAAACATTTAAAACTTATTATACGCATCACGGACCCGTAATGGCAAAGAAGAATGGCGGTTGGATCTCAGTGAAAGCAAATAATCGAGACATCAAAGGTTTGATTCAATCATGGCAAAGAACGAAGGCTAAAAATTATGAGGAATACAAAAAATCACAGGAACTTTTAGCGAATACATCTAATAATACAGTGTATGCAGACGATAAAGGAAATATCGCCTACTGGCATGGAAACTTTATGCCTAAGCGCGACCCAACATACAATTGGAGTAAACCAGTTGATGGAAGCATTAAAGCTACCGAATGGAAGGGACTGCATACAGTAGCTGAACTCATTCAAGTAAAAAATCCCGGTACTGGTTGGATTCAGAATTGTAATAGTTCGCCATTTACTGTTTCAGGAAGCAGTAGTCCAAAGAAAGCAGACTACCCAAAATACATGGCACCAAATGGAGATAATTTTAGAGGTGTGAATGCAGTGCAATTATTCAAAAATAATAGTGCCTTCACTATTGATAAAATTATTGCTACTGCTTACAACAAGCACCTGCCAGCTTTTGATGTTCTTATACCTGAGTTAAGCAAAGCATATGAATCTCATAAAACCGACGCTGCCTATATTTCGCTAACAGAACCAATGCAGCTCATAGGCAATTGGGACCATGACGTTTCTGAATCTTCAATAGCAACAACACTTTCCATTGAATGGGCACAAAAACTCTGGCCGATTATTTTAAAAGGAATGGATGAAGATGATGAGTCAGATCAAGTTGACAAAGCCATACACTTTGCTAATACTGCAGATGCAAAAACTTTATTAGACCCTCTTTTAACTGTGATGAATGAACTAGAAAATAAATTCGGATCCTGGAAACAACCATGGGGTAATGTGAATCGATTTCAGCGTCTCACGGGTAATATTACTGAAGTATTCGATGATAGTAAACCAAGTTTACCTGCAGGTCTGGCCGCATCAACCTGGGGATGTCTGCCATCTTTTACAAGTAAGTCATTCAACGGAACCAACCGGCGCTATGGTTATAATGGCAACAGTTTTATATGCGCTGTGGAATTCGGAAAAAAAGTAATTGCAAAATCATTACTGGCCGGCGGAGAGAGTGGTGATCCTACATCAAAAAACTTCTCCGACCAGGCAGAAATGTATACCAAGGGACAATTTAAAGAAGTGCTATTTTATAAAGATGATGTAATGAAACATGCAGAGAAAAATTATCATCCGGGAGAACCCAAATAACATTCTAAAATAAATGCTTTAATGCTGCCATTATGAGGAAATTTTTTTTATTATTATTTCTGCCAACTTATTTGTTTGCACAAAAAATTGATCCCTATACATCAATATTAGAAACGATTCAGTCTTTCGCTACAACCAGTGCTGTAACTGGAAGAGAAGATGAGGCCTCTAATTATATTCGTTCGCTGTTCGAAACAGGAATTTGTAAAAAAGATAAACTAGGCAACTTAGTCATTACCATAGGATCAGGCTTTCCAAAAAGATTATTCACTACAGCTTTAGATGAACCTGGTTATGTAGTCAGTGAGATTCTGGATGATGGATATCTTAGAATAACCCCAGTTGGGTTCGGACATCAAGGAAATCTTTTTCATCAATTCTTGGAGGGAAATGAAATAAAAATCAATACTGAAAAGGGAATTCAATTTGGTGTTTCAACAGTACCCTCCTCCCATTATGATGGATTAAGAGCAGTTCCAGAAAAAAGTAAAAATCAATTTCAGTGGCAGGAATCCTTTATTGATGTAGGTGAGCCATCAGCTAAAGCCGTAGAAAATAAAGGCATTCATTTATTAGACCCCCTCACTATTAATAAGAAACCTTTGATTATTGACAATCGTTTTATAGCTGCGCCTTCTGCAGCTTCAAAGTCGGCTGTAATTGCATTGGCATCGGTAGCTAAAACATTGTTACAAGAAAATTTCTCTGGAACTGTAATCATTGCGTTTACAACTCTGGAACTGATTAATGGGAAAGGATTAGAAAGTATTGTAAATAAATATGGACCATTTGATCAGGTGATTCGCTTTAACCGTTTTTTAAATAGTCCGTCCATTGAAAACAAAGAAGTATTGGCCGACAAATTAATTCCTAATATCAATACTGCATTAAAAATTGTAAAACCAATATTAGAATTCCGTCACCCTTCTACATCGCCGCCCGAATGGGGCAACGCTGCTGTTTATCAGATTGGATTGACTTCTAACTATACCTATACTCCTGTAGAACTCGTTAATAGTATTGCTATTATTGAATTAGCGCAGACCTGGCTTAAAACAATTGAAAATAAGACATGGAACCTGGCCACCATCAAACCTTTACCAATTCCATTCATTAATCCCAATTATAAAAGTTTCAATAAAGAATCCAATACTGTTGCTGATTTAATTTCAAAGTATGGTGTTAGCAAATCAGAACTACCAGTTAGAAATCATATCATTTCTCAATTGCCCAAATGGGCTAAACCAGAAATAGACGAAGTTGGAAATATTTCAATCAGTTTTGGCAAAGGCAAACAACATATCGCTTTTGTGGGTCATATGGATGAAGTTGGTTTTATAGTGGATAGCATCCGCAATGATGGAACCCTTGTTTTAAAAGAGATGGGGGGATTCTTTAATTGGGTCTGGGAAGGTCACCCGGCACTGATACATACCATTGGCAATAAATCAATCCAAGCCGTTTTTGAACCACGCAATAATTATTTACAAGCTAACAGGCGATTCAATGGAACTAACCCAATTACTGTATTTGCTGGTTTTCATTCAAAGGAAGAAGCAATATCGGCAGGAATTAAAGAAGGGGTTAGTTCAGTTACTATGCCCAAGAAAATGATTCGCTTAAGTGAAAATAAAGCAACTGCCCGCGGATTCGATGATCGTGCAGGATGTGCTGCATTATTACTGTCATTGGAAAATTTAAATCCCGACCAATTACCTTTTACAGTAACAATTGTATGGTCGGTTGAAGAAGAGACAGGTTTAACCGGTTCTACATTTGCATCAAATAAATTAAAAGATATTGATATGGTATATCCTATTGATACATACGTTTCATCTGATGCACCAATGGAATCAAAGATTTTCGGTTACTGTCCTTTAGGAAAAGGGATGGTGATCAGAGTTTTAGAAAGTATCAACTTTATTAGTAGAGATAACCTCAAATATTTACAGGCATTGGCGCAAAAAAATAATATTGCAACACAATTTGGAATGACTGCCGGCGGAACTGATGGTCAAGGTTTTTTGCGTAACGGCATTCCTTCTGTTCCCCTTTCCTGGCCTGGCAGATATTCTCATTCACCCATTGAAATAATGGATTTTAATGATCTTCAAAACCTAACGAAATTAATTCGTGCAATTATGATGGACCCACAGAAAATATATTAGTTTAGTTTGATATGGTACTCCTGAATTTTCGGCTCTTTTTCTGGAGATAATGTAAAGCTTATACGAACTGAACCGTTGGTTGTTTTAATATCAAAATAGCCCCGTAATTGATTTTCAGGAACAACTACTCCAACTGACACTAATTTTCCGGCTTTCTCAAAAATGCCTCGAGCTTCTGCTTGCATTTTATCGACAAAATAATCCATGAAAAAGTTCATGGCAAAAATGCCACTCTTCTGTGCGTCATTAAAATCCGGTAATAGTTTCACCAACTGGTCTCTGCGTTGCGTTAGTATTTTAGATGCAGGTAATTCACGCGGTTGAATGCCTGTTAAACGAACTATCGTATCCAATACCATTGTATTCGCTAATGAGGTGGGGGCGTAAGTTGCATTGGCAAAGAACATCACACCAATACCATAATCGGGAAGTATCTGCCAGTTGCTACCAAAGCCTGGTAAGCCACCAGTATGCCCTACAGTTTCTCGTCCTTCTCCATCTCTGCTCCAACGTAACCCATAAGCATAAGCAGTAGCTAACGGTGATTGCCGGCCGCTTGGATATTTATAATTCGCATTTAATCCACTCAGGCGCCAAGGCTGATGCATTTCACGAAGTGAACTTCTTTTAATGATCCCATCTTCTGCATCATTTCTTGCTGGCCAAGCTTGCTCGTGCAAGGCCAAGTATTTTGCAAACGATTCTATCGAAACAATCATTCCGCCCATTGCACCATAAATTCCATCATGCAACATAGGTTGTTCTACATAAGCATCATTCAACCAACGATATCCTTTTGCTAACAGATTCGCTGGCACTTTACTATATTCCCAGGAAGCATCTGTCATGCCCAAAGGCTTCCAAATATGCTTGGCGATATAGTCGCTGTAATGCGACATTGTTTGTTGTTTAATAATCATCCCCAACATGGCAAATCCCATATTGCTATATTCATATGCCACTCCGGGAACATTAGAAAAACTCACTCCTTTTTCGATAAAATCCTGGAAGTCGTCTTCTGTAACTGCTAACTGGCGGTCGCCCCAGGGATTGTCTTCAGGAAATCCTGCTGAATGGGTTAGCAGATGACGAACAGTGATAAGTGGTGCATCATTGGTTAATTGCTGTCCCTTCATCTCAGGGATATAGCTTTTTACCGGCTCATCTAATTTTACTTTTCCTTCATCGCGCAATTTTAATATAGCCATCGCTGTAAAGCTCTTACTCATTGATGCGATGCGAAACATAGACTTTGGTGTAGCCGGTATTTTATTGGGAATATCGATATATCCGCCCGCTCCGCTATACACTAATTTTCCATCTAATACTATGCCGAAAGAGTATCCAGGAATATGATTTTTTTCTGCATAGTCTTTATATAAACTTTCTACCAATGGGTATAATGCAGCCACTTTTTTTTCTCTTTCTGAATCAGTGAATTTTGCTGGAAAAAATTCTTTGGTTTGCGCATGTACAAAAACATGACTGGTTAATGCCATGCAGCAAAACAATAAAACGGATCTTAATAAGTAGCGTGGGTTCATAGATTTTATTTGATCTGTTATGATTTAATATGCCAATAATTTTTCAATGCAAGCTCCAAGTCTGCTTTTTGCCATATAGTTTCTTTCCAATTCCATATTAAATGGGATGGGTGTATCCAATGATGCACAACGCATTACTGGTGCATCTAATAATTCAAAACAATGTTCACTAATCCAGGCGCTGACTTCGGCACCAAATCCGCCTGTTAAATTATCTTCATGTAGCACTAAAACTTTGCCAGTTGCTTTTAC
>CANBQT010000070.1 GCA_947371755.1 Chitinophagaceae bacterium | reverse complement strand
CTCAACTGAGATATTACAAGTAATGAATAATAGAAAATCCTTGCATAAAGATTTGCAATTAGAAGGTAATCAACATCATTGCTTTATTGAATTATCTGAACCTACTATTTCCTTGGTAATTGTAGGAGCAGGAAACGATGCGATCCCATTAGCAAAAATGGCAGCAGTAATAGGTTGGACTATAACCATGGTGGACGGCAGACTTACACACGCGAATACACAAAGATTCCCAGCTGTTAATCAAATAAAAGTTGGAAAGCCCCTGGAGGTAATTGATCAATTGATGTTGGATGGTCGTACCGCTTTTGTGTTGATGACGCATAATTACAATTATGATCTAAACATGCTGGAGCTGTTGCAGGGAAAAGATTATGGCTATATTGGTTTATTAGGTCCAGCTTCCAAAAGAGATCGGATGTTTGTCGAGTTGGAACAAAAAGGAATTATTTTTTCTGAGCAAGAAAAGAATAAAATATTTGGTCCCACTGGGTTGAACCTGGGTGCTGAAACTGCAGAAGAAATCGCATTATCCATTTGCTCCGAGATCATGTCTGTCTTTAATCAAACTTCAGCCATTCAGTTAAGAGAAAAATTAGACCCCATTCATATATCGTGAAGGGACTATCCGTAATCATATTAGCCGCAGGTGCTGCCAGAAGAATGAAGCAGGCAAAAATGTTATTGCCATTTGAACATTCTACCATACTTCAAACAATTTTAGCCAGAGCAAAAGATATAGAGCCAGATACTATCTGCGTTGTTACAGGTTTTTATCATAAAGAAATTCTGCAAATTATTCACGATGAACAAGTGCATTTTATCTTTAATGAACAATGGGAGGAGGGAATGTCTGGATCCATTAAGAAAGGACTTTCTTATCTAGTTCAGCAAAATCCTGAACTGCAATCAGTATTAATAATGGTGGCCGATCAGCCTTATATTACATCCGCTTTATTAAAGGAGATGATAACTTTGCAAGAACAGACGCAAAAAGGTATCATAGCAGCCAGTTATGCAGGTATTCATGGAACGCCAGTGTTGTTTAGAAAGAACTATTTTTCGAGTTTAGAAAATTTGGTGGGTGATAAGGGTGCACGCTCTATATTGCAACATTATCATGATGACCTGGTAACGGTTGGTTTTCCCTTAGGAGAAATAGATATTGATACAGAAGAAGATTATAAAAAAATTGTACCTAAATAAATGAAATGCTGATAGATAACCATCATAGAACGCACAATTATCTCAGGATATCATTAACCGACAATTGCAATTTACGTTGCTTCTATTGTATGCCAGAAGAGGATTATCATTTTATGCCTAATCAACAATTGATGCAGGCTGAGGAAATTGTAGAGATCGCTAAATTATTTGTAGAGCAAGGTGTAAACAAAATAAGACTAACAGGTGGTGAACCTTTAGTGAGAAAAGATGCACGTGAAATTATAACTGCATTAGGCAAGTTAGGAGTGGAGTTAACAATTACAACAAATGCCACCAGGGTAGAACATTTTGTTGATGCATTCGAAGAAGCGGGGATTCGGTCTGTCAATATTAGTTTAGATACCTTACAAAAGGACAAGTTTCATTTGATCACCAGAAGAGATCAGTTCGAAACTGTAAAACAGAATATTGATACTTTATTGTCCCGGGGATTTAACGTAAAAATTAATGTGGTGGTGGTAAAGGGTTTGAACGATGCAGAGATCCTGGATTTTATTGAATGGACAAAACAAGCCCCCATTCAAATTCGCTTCATTGAGTTCATGCCTTTTGATGGGAATAAATGGAATAGGGATAAGTTGGTTACCATGCATGAAATTTTAGAATTGATCAACCAACAATATGCTTTTATTTCTGCAGAAAATGCAGCAAATGATACGAGTAAGCATTTTTCCATACCGGGCCATGCCGGAAGTTTTGCCATCATCAGCACCATGAGTGTACCATTTTGTAATACTTGTAATAGAATTCGACTCACTGCAGATGGGAAAATAAAAAACTGTTTATTTTCTGAAGAAGAGTCAGACTTATTGAAAGCACTCAGGAACGGAGAAGAATTATTGCCCTTGATAGATTCTGCTATAAAAGCAAAGCATAAAGAATTGGGAGGTCAGTTTACGAAACAGTTTGAATTAATAGATGCTAATTCCATTCATAATAGAAGTATGATTGCCATTGGCGGGTAAATATTGTATATGATATCAGTTGCAGAAGCAAAAAATATCGTTATGGCTCATTGTGAAGCATTGAGTTCTATTCAAATGCCTATTGAAGAGGCAGTGGGTTATGTCTTGTCTGAAAATATTTATAGTGAGAAAGATCTTCCCGGCTTTCGACAATCTTCCATGGATGGATTTGCTATCAGGTTAGCAGATGTACAAAAAACTTTGCCGATACAGGATGAATTGCCGGCAGGAAGTGCCAAACAATTAAGTCTTAATGAAAATGCCTGTATTAAAGTATTTACTGGTGGTCCTATTCCTGAAGGAGCTGATATCGTGATCCAAAAAGAATGGGTGCAAGTTGATACTAATACGATTCAAATCAGTGCAGGATTCGGAGAATTAGGAGCAAATATTCGGCTACCTGGTTCAGATATCAAAAAAGGCGCATTGGCTTTTAAAAAAGGCATAGTTATTTCGGCGATGCATATCGGTTATTTGGCGAGTATGGGTATCACAAAACTACCTGTAATTAGAAAACCAAGAGTAGGCATCATCATAACAGGCAATGAATTAGTGCAACCCGGAAATGAATTATTTCCTGGTCAGGTTTATGAATCGAATTCCTATGCTTTAAAAGCTTGTTTGCAAAAACAACAGATCAATACCATTCAGATATATCATGTAAAAGATAATTTAGCAGCTACCCAGGAAACCATTTCGAAAGCATTATCAGAAAATGATATGCTTTTAATTACCGGTGGGGTAAGTGTGGGTGATTACGATTTTGTGGCCGGTGCTTGCCTTCAACAAGGCGTTCATAAATTATTCCATGGTGTGAAACAAAAACCAGGTAAGCCTTTGTTCTTTGGAAAGAAAGCAGATGTGCTTGTTTTTGGTTTACCAGGGAATCCATCCTCAGTGTTGAGTTGTTATCAGCAATATGTATTCCCTGCTCTCAATGCATTAACTGGTATCCCAATACAGGAAAATAGTTTTGCAAAATTGGAAATACCATTCGAAAAAAAGCCACCCTTAACTTTATTTTTGAAAGGACACTATGATTCAGGATCAGTTCAAGTTTTGCCTGCACAAGCATCTTATCAATTAAGTGCTTTTGTTACTGCCAATTGCTGGGTTGAATTAGATGAAACAGAAAACTATTTTGCAAAAGATCAAATGGTAAAAATTCATTTGTTTGCTTAAAAAATATTTATGCAAGAGATTCTTATTTATGGCTTTTGTTTTTTTACTGTGGCTTTTCTATATGCAAGTGTGGGTCATGGTGGAGCCAGTGGTTATTTGGCATTGATGGCATTATTGGGATTTAGTCCCTTAGTGATGAAACCAACAGCATTATTATTAAATGTGATGGTTTCTCTTATCGCATTTATTTCTTTTTATAAGGCGAAGCATTTTAAATCAACTTTATTATGGCCCTTGATTGCCGGGTCAATCCCTTTTGCATTTATTGGAGCAATTATGCCGATTTCTGATTCGGCCTACAAAAAATTACTGGGGGTGGTTTTGTTATTGTCTATTGTTCGATTAATCTGGACTAAATCAAATCAAGAAATCAAGCCTGAACCTAAATGGCCCATATTGTTCGTGATTGGAGCTTCTATCGGTTTAGTGTCAGGTATGATTGGAATGGGTGGAGGAATCTTATTATCCCCTATTTTACTTTTGATGGGCTGGAGCACTATGAAACAAACAGCGGCAATAAGTGCTATTTTCATATTCCTTAATTCCATAGCAGGTATCATTGGACAAATGAAAACTGGTTTTGATCTCAGTCCACAAATACTTTCCATCATTGTATTTGTGTTGATAGGAGGTTCAGCAGGCGCCTATTATGGTGCAGGGAAATTACCGGTGAAAGGAATGAAATATGTATTGGCATTGGTATTAGTAATGGCCGCAGGAAAACTCATTTTTGTAAAATAGAACATGGCAATAACTGTTTATTTTTTTGGATCATTAGTTGATATAACCGGGCAATCAAAAAAGGAATTGAATAGCTTCAGTGATACCGATGCTTTGAATCTTCTGTTGCAAAAAGATTATCCAACTTTGATTTCCACCAAATATTTTATAGCGGTAAATCAACAAATGATTAAAACAAATCATGAATTGAATAATGGAGATATAGTGGCCCTGATGCCGCCATTTTCCGGAGGATAAAGATGACAGATAGAGACCGATATCAACGACAAATGATACTGCCCGGTTTTGGGTTAGACACGCAGGAAAAGTTACTTGCTGCTAAAGTATTGATAATAGGTGTGGGTGGATTGGGTTGTCCCGCTCTTCAATATCTGGTGGGTGCAGGTGTGGGGTATATTGGAATCATGGATGCCGATAAAATTAGTTTATCCAATCTGCATCGACAATTGCTATTCACCGAATCTGACATTGGATTATTGAAAGTAAGTCAGGCTGCTGCAAAAATGAGATTATTGAACGCCGATGTAACTATTGAAACATATCCTTTTCATATTGATCAATCTAATGCATTAGCAATTATTTCAAAATATGATCTAATAATAGATGCAACCGATAATTTTCCTGCTAAATATTTGATCAATGATGCCTGCCTGGTGTTGAATAAGCCCTATGTATTTGGCGCCGTTTCAAGATATGAAGGGCAGGTAGCAGTTTTTAATCTGGATACATCCAGCAACCCCATTCAGTATCGCGATCTATTTCCGGAAGCGCCAAAGCCAGGTGAAGTGCCAAGCTGCGCAGAAGCAGGCGTAATAGGTGTTTTGCCTGGAATCATTGGTGCGATGCAGGCTGCAGAAGCGATTAAAATCATTACAGGTATTGGAACTCCTTTATACGGAAGATTATATCATTATAACCTCTTGCTGGCACAAGGATTTGAAATTGAGATTTCTGCAAATGAGAAAGTTTTTGAAATGAATGAGAGGATTTTTTTAGAAAATTGCTATGAAGAAAATGAAGATGAAATGGATATTCCTGAAATAACAGTGTCGGAATTTAATAGGATGAGGGTTTTGCCTGAAGTGTATGTATTGGACGTTCGTGAGAGGCATGAATATCCTTCGATTGATTTTTCTGATGCGCAGATTCCAATGTCAGAATTACAAGCTAAAATGCATGAAATTCCAGAAAAAGAGATCTGTATTATTTGTCACCAGGGCATTCGCAGCGTTTATGCTGCCCAGCAAATTAGCAAAAAGCGTAACTTAAAAGTGTATAGTGTAAAGGGTGGATTAACTGCCTATTTCAAATAATCGGTATGGGAGAGAAAAAGATTAAAAACATATTTGTAGAAGGAGCAATTTCCTCTCAAAAGATTGCAGACTCTATCCAGAGTCATGCTTCCAAAACTAATATTGGTGCGCATAGTATTTTTCTCGGACAGGTTCGTGCTGATGAAAAAGATGGAAAACAGGTAGCCTCTATTGAATATACTTGTTATCAGGATATGGCTTTGGAAAAAATGCATGAAATCAGGGAAAGCATTTTTGCCAAATACGAATTGACCTGCATGCATGTATATCATAGTTTAGGTAATGTAATGGTGGGTGAAATTTGTCTGTTTGTATTCACTTCTTCTAAGCATCGGAAAATGGCTATCGATGCTTGTTCTGAATTAGTTGAAGCTATTAAATTTGAATTGCCTATCTGGGGTAAAGAAATATATCAGGATCAAACTATAGTCTGGAAAGAAAATAAATAATATGGTCAACATCACACATAAATCAAATAGTCTTCGTAAAGCCATCGCCACTGCTGTTGTGAAGGTATCGAAAGAAGAAACAATCAGGGCTATTGAACAAGGATTGGTTCCAAAAGGGGATGTATTTTCTTTTGCAAAAGTAGCTGCATTATTTGCGATCAAAAAAACGAGTGATATCATTCCTGATTGTCACCCATTGCCCATAGAATATGCTGATGTTCGTTTTTCAGTTATAGAATTGGCCGTAGAAATTTTTGTGGAGGTTCATACTATTTATAAAACAGGAGTAGAGGTAGAAGCCATGCATGGTGCTTCTGTGGCTGCTCTTACTTTATACGATATGCTGAAGCCAATCGATAAACAGGTAGAAATTCAAAATATCCGTTTAATCAGTAAGGAAGGAGGTAAATCTGATTACAAAATAAATGCCGATCATAATATTACTGCATCCGTGATTGTATGTTCAGATACCGTTTCTCAAAAATTAGTAGAAGACAAAGCAGGGTTGGCACTCATAGAGAAATTGAAAGGGTTATTTATCACTACTACACATTATCATATCATTCCTGATACAAAAGAAGCTATTGAAGAGCAGGTAAGTTTATATACAAAAGAACAAAATCATATCTTGATATTTGTGGGAGGTACTGGTGTATCACCTAGAGATATTACTCCAGAAACCATACAGCCTCTTTTAGAAAAGGAATTGACCGGTGTAATGGAACAGGCAAGAAATTATGGACAGGAGAGAATGCCCTATGCCATGCTCTCTAGAAGTATTGCTGGAATGATCGGAGAAACTTTAGTGTTAAGTTTCCCCGGATCTACCAAAGCAGCTAAAGAATATTTCGATGCCCTGTTTCCTCAAATTTTACATACCCTTAAAATGGTAAAGGGGGAGAAGCATTAATTCTTAATGATCTCTTATTTTTTAGGGGATGTTTTTTGCGCAGCCATCCATTCCATGATGGTTACTGGCTTGCCATTTACTTTCACTGAACTGCCGTTAAAGTCTTGTCTGGGCAGGTTCTCGTGCAAATAAACCCATGACCAATGTCCAGGGTATTCAAAACTCTTTCCACCATAAATATTGGTGATATCTATCACATGATCATAGAAACTAAAGTGTACATTTTTTGCTCCTGCTGAGATGAGTCGATTATAAACAGGTACCACTGTTTCATTTGGCTTTGTTGTTTCATCATCTTTTGAATGCACAAACCAGATGGGTATATTTTTTATTTTCTGAATCTCTTCATCTGTAATGTATTCTGCTGAATAGGCCAAAGAACTGATGTATGCAGCTGCAAAATATTCTGGATGTAACAAAATTAATTTCAGAGACATATAACCACCATTGGAACATCCGCCTACATAAATTCTACTCGCATCAATGGTTGGATTTGCCTTTACATAATCTTTGATCAAAGCCATCAATGCTTCATTATATACATCATTCACTTTTCCTGTAGTGTAGGATCCTTCACTATTTTGCATCCAGAAAGTAGGACTTTGAGGAACCAGTACATAAGCTCCATCAAATACAGATTGGATGGCTTCTGAAGCATAGTTTGCTGCTTTATTTCCTAATAAAGCCGTGGTAGGGTCAAATCCACCTTCACCGCCACCATGTAACCAAATGATCAATGGCGCTTTATCTTTTTGATTGGAAGGTGCATAGGAAGCATACGACATCGTTAATTTACCGTTATAAGTAAATTTTCCATTCAAATTAAATTGGTCTACCAATGGCATGATTTTGCCGGTAGATTTATTCCAGACTTCAAGGGAATTATTTTTAGTGATATTGAATTGGTAATCAACCCAAAGATTTCCTTTAGTCCATGAATATTGGAAAGGTGAACCAACAGACAAATTTGGACCAACAGCCAATACCAAGGTGATATACTTGCCAGTACTTACTCTGTTTGCATGATCGTCTGAAATATAAGCTGTTACAATATTCCGTTGTCCAGAGGCCTGATCTGCGGGGATTTCAACATCTTTTGATTTACGGGTTACTAAAACAGTAAAGTCGTTTCCATTTATTTTAGAAGTAGTATCATCCAGAGAAAGAATCACTTTATTAACAGCAGGTCCCCAGTCGAAACCTTCTACTACTAATTTATATTCTCCGGTAGATTTGGGATTCCCTTTTTGTGCAGAAAGTGCAACAGAAAATAAAATGAAACTTAGAAATAAAAAAGATTTAAATTTCCTCATGGCAGCGATTGTTAGTTGATAAATGCTTGCCTGAATGTAAGATAAACAAACTAGTAAAACCAAACTTAATAACAAATACTTGCCATGAGTACAAACAATCAACCAACCAATCGTAGGGATTTTATTTCTAAAATGGGAATTGGAATCCTAGGAGCTCCTTATATCATTAGAAATTTGAATGCCCCTCATCAGGTTAAGATCGGAACAATCACCTATTCTTTCAGAGATATGCCTAATCAGGATGGCGACTCTATCCTGCAATATGTTTTAGAAACCGGAGTAAAAAATATAGAATTGATGGGTGATCCGGCAGAAGCATTTGCCGGAAGACCACAAAGTAAAATTAATATGCGAAGCATTTATCCATTGTTGAAGAAACGTTGGGATAAATTAGAATTAACGGAGGATGAAAAGAAACAATTGTCTGACTTCGAAAAGGAACGCAAAGCAAATGATGAGGCCACAGCCATCTGGAGAAAAACAGCTTCGATGAAAAAATTCGAAGAGTTTAGAAAGCTCTATAACAAAGCGGGTGTTTCTATATATGCTTTTAAGCCTGATTGTTTTAATGTGCAAAATACGGATGCAGACATTCATTTTGGAATGAATGCGGCAAAAGCATTAGGCGCCAGTCATGTTACACTTGAGTTTAATCCCAGTGAAGCGCATACATTAAAGCTGGCTACCATTGCTTCAGGTTATGGTATCAAAGTGGGATATCATGGGCATGAACAACAGACTCCCACTTTATGGGACAAGGCATTAGCGCAATCTCCTGCTAATGGCATCAATTTGGATCTGGGGCATTTTGTGGCTGCAGGCAATAAAGCTCCATTGGATTTTGTGAAAGAAAAACATGATCACATTCTAAGTATGCATATTAAAGACAGGCTAACACCAGAACATGGAAAAGGAAATGTGGTATGGGGAAAAGGAGATACCCCTATCGCAGATGCACTCAAATTGATGAGGGATCAAAAATATTCTTTCCCGGCAACTATCGAATTAGAGTATGAAGTACCTAAAGATTCTGATCCAGTGAAGGAAGTGAAGAAATGCGTGGAGTTTTGTAAAAATGTGTTAGGATAAATATCATCTTTTAAATTATTTTCCTCCATGTTATCAATTAATAAGAAAACACTGTCTTCTCTTTTTGTCTTGCCAGTGATTGTTGCAGCGTTAGGATATTTTGTAGATATCTACGACCTACTGCTTTTTGGAATAGTTAGAATGCCAAGCTTAAAATCACTTGGTTTGAGTGACGCTGAGATCTCTAAAATTGGTATGGAAATTCTTAATTGGCAAATGATTGGTTTATTGGTTGGTGGAATCTTCTGGGGTGTATTAGGGGATAAAAAAGGAAGACTTTCCGTTTTATTTGGTTCTATTATTACTTATTCCATTGCAAATATTGGTTGTGGATTTGTGCAAGACCCCAATCTTTATATGTTATTACGTTTTATTGCAGGAATAGGATTAGCAGGGGAATTAGGTGCAGGAATTACTTTGGTATCTGAAATTCTGCCTATTCAATTAAGAGCTATTGGGTCTTCCATGGTTGCCGGAATTGGCGTATTAGGTGCAGTAGTTGCATTCTTTACAGTAGAATTATTTAATTGGCGCAATGCTTATTTTTTTGGAGGTGCTATGGGCATCGCATTATTATTGTTACGTGTTGGAGTTGTTGAATCCGGCGCTTTTGATAAAATCTCTAAGCAGAAACATGTGATTAAAGGGAATTTCTTAACCCTGTTTACAAATTGGAAGCGATTCGTGAAATATCTAAGGTGTATTGGTATCGGATTGCCTACCTGGTTTGTGATTGGCATACTTGCCACTTTTAGTAATGAAATAGGTAAAAGTTTACATATAGTTGAACCAGTTAAACCCGGACTTGCTATTTTATGGTCTTATGCAGGTTTATCGATTGGTGACATTTTATGTGGGTTCATCAGTCAACGATTACAATCCAGAAAAAAAGCAGTTTTGTATTTTATGATGTTTACTTTAATGGCTTGTTTTATATTATTAATAGGCATCATTGAAACCGCGAAACAATATTATTTGCTGAGCTTGATAACTGGTATTGGCATTGGCTATTGGGCAATGTTTGTGACTATTTCAGCCGAGCAGTTCGGTACCAATCTTAGAGCAACTGCTGCAACAACAGTACCTAATATGGTGAGAGGAATAGTGGTTTTGATGACTTTAGGATTTAGTTATTTCAAATCCTTTACCACAGTAACACTGTCAGCATCAATAGTAGGTGTAATTTGTTTTGCGATTGGCATCTACAGTATTGTAAGTATTGGAGAAACGCATGGTAAGGATTTAGATTATTTAGAAGAATAATGAGTTCTATTTTCAAATAAAAGAGTGCCACAATTTTCTCCAACTTTATTCTTTAAATGTTTCAATTGTTGATGAAATATTTAAAAACTCTTTGAACCTATATTTTAAGATTTTTGATGTCTATTTTAGTAGCGGGTATGCTATTGGGGAGCTTTCAGTTGTTTTATAGTTTTATACAATCAATTATAAAGCCCCCTTTTGGACTAATTGAGGTTCATGAATTATTGAAATCAATGGTTACAATGATTGGTATTGGTGTACTAATTACCTCTCTTGGATTGGGTTATTTTTTGCATCATTTCAAATCACAGGATTTGAATGATTTGAATGATTAATCTTTTGTTTTACAGGTACTGATACCAAAAGGCAAATAAAGTGGGCAAAAACTAATCAAACTGGTCAATACAAAAATAGCTCCGAGTAAAACTAATGCTAGTCCAATTGTTCCGGTTACAATAGTCGTATAATACAATATAGCAATTACAATTGCTGCAATTAAACGAATTGCTTTGTCGATTATTCCCATATTTTTTTTCATTTCTTTGAATTTATAATTTTAATAAAGGGGTAATTTTTATGTGACGAAGTTATTTGACTAATTTGTATTCTTTTGTGACGAAAGTTACAAAGTCCGATTCAGGGCAAACCAGTCTGCATTTTAGCCCTTGTAAACCTACCGGACTACAATTCAACCTGTTTTTTCTACAACTCAACTACTTCTCATTAAGTTGATTACAATACTCAATATAGATTTATGGCTTATTTATTAGTTAGCCATAAATCTTTAGTATGAAAATATATTCCCCTTTTTTAATTCTGTTTGCGACATTATTTATTTTAAGTTGCAAAAAGGGTACCACAATCACTTCAACAATTACTAACTCTGATACCAGTTATAATGCTTTGTTGATCCCTCCCACCTTAACTGGCACTAACTTTAATTTAACCCTGTCTCCATCGAGTAAGCAATTCTTTAAAACAGGAGCTGCTACCGCTACATATGGATATAATGGTCAGAATTTCTGGGGCCCCACATTGATCATGAATAAAGGAGATAATGTTCAAATACATGTAACGAATGGTTTGTCAGATACCACCACAGTTCATTGGCATGGATTTCATATTCCCGCAGTGATGGATGGTGGACCACATCAAAAAATTTCCCCCGCATCTACATGGTCGCCCAATTTTCAGGTCATGAACAATGCGGCTACTTACTGGTATCACCCTCATTTGCACGAAAAAACTTTTCAGCAGTTAACAATGGGTGCCGGGGGCATGATCATTGTAAAAGATCCCGTAGAAAGCGCTTTGAACCTACCACGTAGTTATGGCACAGATGATATTCCCTTAGTATTAACCAGTAGAAGATTTAATTCAGACAATTCAATAGATGTCTCCACCCATGCCTATGGTGATTTTCTTTTAGCAAATGGAACGATCAATCCTCAGATCAGTTTGCCTAAACAATATGTGCGTTTTCGTATTCTGAATGCAGAGACCGAAAGGGCTTATAACTTAGGATACAGCGACAACAGAACATTTTATGTGATTGGAAATGATGGCGGTTTATTAAGTACACCTGTATCGGTTACCAGATTGTTAATGGGTGTAGGAGAGCGGTATGAGATCTTAGTGAATTTAGCTAATGATGCAGTGGGATCCAATCTTACTTTGAAATCATATAATTCTAATCAAAAATTTGGGTTCCCAGGCGGAGAACCAGCTTCTTCTGGCGACTTTGGAAGTTTATTGAATAACACCGATTTTCAGGTATTGAAAATAAATGTGGTGGCGGCTACAACCAATGCTGTAACGAGCATGCCAGCTACTTTGGTCAATAATTCCTATTGGAAATCAACGGATGCAAATACTTCCATTACTACGGCCATTAATGGTGGTCAAGGTGGGTCTCCATTTTATTTCGATAATAATATATATAACTACAATACAATCAATCAGACCATTCCTTTAAATGCAATCGTAAACTGGACATTCACTGGTGGAAATATTTTTGGACATTCTATTCATATTCATGATGTACAATTTAATATTGTCTCTCGTAGTTCAGGATCTATTGCCCCCTACGAAATAGGTTGGAAGGATACTTATTTCATTCGTTTGGGCGAGTCTGTTTCAGTGGTAGCTAAATTCGATGACTTCGCAGACCCAACCTCTCCTTTTATGTACCACTGTCATTTCCCTAATCATGAGGATGGAGGTTTAATGGGTCAGTTTATTGTTAAGTAATTACAAATGATACGATTTGCTTTTATAGCCTGCTTATTATTTTGTTGTAATGCGTGTAATCTTTTCAACCAAAAAAAGAAAACAGTCATTCATGTTCAAAATTTTGACCCGTTACTAAAAAAAATAAATGGTTGGTGGTTTTATAAAAACGAACTGTTGAATGGGCAAATTGAAGAGAAAAGCCTGGATGGTAAATCAGTCTTATACTTTGTACCCGTAATAGATGGACTGGAAGAAGGCCAGGCTTTTGGAAGATATAGTACTGGTGAAAAATTAATGACGAGAAAATATGCAAAAGGAAAAATAGAAGGCGAATTTATTCAATGGTGGCCCAATGGCAATGATCGCTACCGTATGAATTATAAGCATGGACAACTGGATGGTAAGCAATTGGTTTATTATCCTAATGGAGAAAGGCATGAAGAAAGCAATTATTCCGAAGGTATTGAAGAAGGTATACAAAGGGTATGGAATGAAGAGGGACAACTCATTTCAAATTATACAATCAGAAATAAAAAATTATATGGTGTTATCAGCGTTAAAAGTTGTTTACCGGAAGGGCATCATTAAAATAGCGACTTTCATTTTGGCAATGATACTTATTACAACAAGTTGCCAAAATGCTAAAGAATTATTGCCCTTTTATAATTCTCCAGATTTTACTGCAGAATGGATCAAGCCATCAGATCAAAATTTTCATTCCATACATACTATCGATACTTTTAGCTTGCAAAGTCAGCGTGGGCATATTATCACGAAAGATTCCTTGAATGGAACTATTTATGTGGCCAATTTTTTCTTTACTTCTTGTGGTAGTATTTGTCCCAAGATGACAAATAATTTAAGTGTCTTACAAGAAGCGTTTATCAATAATCCTCAGGTGAAATTGGTTTCTTTTACGGTAATGCCAGAGAAGGATTCGGTAGATGCCTTAAAAAAATATGGAGAAAAACACCATATTGATCCTGATAAATGGTTTTTGATTACTGGAAATAAAGAAAGGATTTACCAATTAGGCAGGCAATCATATTTTTCTGAAAAACGACTTGGGATGCAGAAAGATTCTTCTGATTTCTTGCATACAGAATCAATGTTGCTCATTGATAAGGCTGGAAGAATACGCGGTATTTACAATGCCACTTTAAGTCAGGATGTAGT
>CANBQT010000069.1 GCA_947371755.1 Chitinophagaceae bacterium | reverse complement strand
GAAGTGAGAATTCCAGGAACTTTTTTAGGGACCGTATTATCAACAGATGAAACATTTCACTATTGGGCTGAATTGGCTGGATATAAAGGCGACCCTATAAAAGAATTGTTACCAGATACAGACCCTAACGATGGAAAAACAATTGAAAGTTATCTGTACCAGCAAAAAGGAAAGCCAGAAATTAAATTACTCAAGGTAATTGGAGGAAAACATGATTATCCAAATGATATTGATGTGTATTTAGAAGCCTGGAAATTTATGAAAAGACAAATCACAAACTAATTATTATCCCTCATGCGAATTATTTCTTATAACGTTAATGGCATACGTGCAGCGATTAAAAAAGGCTTCACCGATTGGCTAAAAACTGATCCGGCTGATATTATTTGTTTGCAAGAAACCAAAGCTCATAAAGACAATGTAGATTTTAAATCTATCGAAGATCTGGGATATCAGACCTATTGGTTTTCAGCACAAAAAAAAGGATACAGTGGCGTAGCCATTTTTACAAAGATCAAACCTGACCATGTTTATTATGGCAACCAAATTGATCATAGCGATTTTGAAGGCAGGGTGATTCGTGCAGATTTTGGAGATATCACTTTAATCAATGCCTATTTCCCTTCTGGCACAAGCGGAGATGAAAGGCAGACCTACAAATACAAATGGCTAGAAGAGTTCTTTGTTTATTTAGAGGACCTGAGAAAAACTCGCCCAAGGATAATTATACTCGGAGACTATAATATTGCACACAATGCCATTGATATTCACGATCCCAAGGGAAATAAAAATTCGTCTGGTTTTTTACCCGATGAAAGAGCATGGATGGATCATTTTATAGAAAAAGGCTGGGTAGATAGTTTTAGAGCACTAAACCCCGACAAATCTGGTGCTTACAGCTGGTGGAGTCAGCGTTTTCCAAGTGTTCGTTTAGAAAATAAAGGATGGCGGATTGATTATATCTGTGTAACAGATAAGTTGTCTCCAAAATTAAAAAAAGCAGACATCTTTCCAGATATAAAGCATAGCGACCATTGCCCTATCTATCTGGAACTCAGTTAAACACTACAAATCAAGCAGTTAATATGTTTATATATAATGTAACCACAAAGGTAGATCCTGCTATTCATGAGGATTGGGTGGCATGGATGAGAGAAATACATATACCAGAAATCATGCATTCCGGATGTTTTACAAGTTTTCAGTTTGTAAAGCTTTTGGAATTGGATGATAGCGATGGCCCCACTTATGCCGTGCAATATCGATCAGATTCTAAAGCAGCATACAATCTTTACCTTGAGAAATTTGCCAATAAGTTGAGAAATGATGTATATGTGAAATGGGGGAATAAAGTGATAAGTTTTAGATCATTAATGCAGGTTGTGCATTGAGTGTGGAAACTTTTGTTTTTTCGTTTTGCTAATCACAAAACTTTACTATATTCCCCTGAAACCCTAGTTGGACAAGCGTTTCAGCAAAACATAGCTGAAACCCTTTGTCAGTAAGCATTTCAGACAATACAACACCCCAAATCAATGTTTATACATCCTTAGTTTTTTCTTCTGAAACCCTTTACAGATATGGATTTAGGGCGAAATTGGTGTATAAAAAAAATTTTGTTGGTAATGAAAAGAAAATAAATTTGTCTAGATTTAAAAATCAAATTAAAATAACATCTATGAACAAAGCTGAATTGATTGCTCAGATTGCTGAAGACGCTAGCATTACAAAAACACAAGCTAACGCTGCTTTAGATTCTTTTGTTGACACCGTAACTAAAACTTTAAAGAAAGGCGATAAAGTTACTTTGGTTGGTTTTGGTACTTTCTCAGTTTCTAAGCGTGCTGCCCGTACAGGCCGTAACCCTCAAACTGGTGCTACCATCAAAATCAAAGCGAAAAAAGTTGCTCGCTTCAAAGCTGGTAAAGAATTGGCTTCAAAAGTTTAATTACTTAGAGCTAAATAGAAAAACCTCTGCATATGCGGGGGTTTTTCTATTTTTGCAGCTCATCAATTATTTCACTCAAAAAAAACTACAATGGGAAGAGGCGATAAAAAAACCGCAAAGGGCAAAAGATTTAAAGGTTCTTTTGGCAAAAGCAGACCAGCAAATGGTGTTAAATCAAAGAAGATCACTGTTAAACAGTCATCATAAACTTATTGGTTCTTTTAAAAAAAGCAGTCCCGATTTCTCAGGACTGCTTTTTTTATTTCTGCTTATCTGCGAGTTCTCTAATAGCGAATACTAGTTTATCCAAATCTTGTATTCGTGTATAAACATGTGGTGTGATTCTAACACAACTGATGTTTTCCCAAACAATCCCCACTGTATGGATCTTATAATTATTGAGTAAGGCATTATCTAATTCTCCTGGGGTCATTCCATCAATACTTACCCCACAAATAGCACAAGAATATTCTGGTTTGAAAGATGTATGAATTTTAACTTTTGGGTGATTGACTACTTTATTAGCCCAATAATTTTTAAGATATCTAATGCGGTCTTCTTTTCTTTTTGACCCGATTGCCATTTGAAAATTTACGGCTTCACCAATACCTTGTTCAATCGGAAAGCTTCTTGTACCAATGGTTTCAAACTTTCTGATGTCTGTTCCTTTGGGATTATCATTACATACCAATGGCCATACCTTAGCAATTTTTTCTTTGCTGATCCATAGCATACCACTTCCAATTGGAGCACTCAAAAACTTATGTAAACTGGTTCCGAAATAATCACAACCCAGATCTGGAATTTTATAATCCAACAAACCAAAACTATGTGCTCCATCCACTATCACCTCACAACCTTTCGACTTTGCCATTTTAGCAATTTTTGCTACTGGTAAGATCTGGCCAATCCAATTCACAATATGTGTGATATGCACCACTTTGGTTTTTGAAGTAATCGCTTTTTCATAAGTAGCAACGATCTCTTCATCATTTTCAATGGGGAATTTAAAATTCAGTTGGGTATACACAATTCCCTCTCTTAATGCCCTTTGTTTCCATGCATTAATCATATTCGGATAATCCTGCTTAGTACCTATCACTTCATCCCCTGCTTTTAAGTCTAAACCAAAGATCACCGTATTCAAAGCCTCTGTTGCATTCCGGTTAATGGCAATTTCCTCAGGGGAACAACCCGCTAATTCTGCCAGTTTATATCTCAAAGGCTCTCTGCCCTGATCCAAAATACGCCACATATAATAGGAAGGCGCCTGATTGGAGAGGTCGTTATAACGTGCCACAGCCTCCTGTACAACCCTGGGAGCAGGGCTAACTCCCCCATTATTCAAGTTGATTAAATTAGAGTTTACAGTATAACTCTGCTGAATAACAGACCAGTAATCCTCATCTGAAGCTACTTGCTCAGGGGTTAATAACCCCACTTTCTGCTGAGCTGCCTCAAAATTGGCTGCATGTAATTCGTTAAAAAGACTATTTGCGGAAAAAGCTCCGGCGAGTAGTCCCATTTTCTGTAAAAAAGCTCTTCTTTGATTCACGTTAGATAGGTTGAACGAGAAAGTTAAGGAAAATTGAGAAGTTTTACACGCTATCTTTGAGCCGAAATTTTGGAGATGAATAGAAAATTCGGGGTCTTACTAGCTTGTATTTTGGTGTTATTGTTTAACACCCAACCTGTTTTGGCACAATGCTCCATTTGTACCAAAACTGCATCACAGTTGGGTGAAGGACCCGGGAAAGCACTAAATTCAGCGATTATCTATCTGGCTTTTACTCCCTTGGCCATCATGGGTTATATAGGTTGGCGCTGGTGGCAGAACGAAAAAGAACAGTATAACGACTAAAGCTTAGCGGCAGCAATGAATACAACCATAGAAAAATTCCGCGGCGAAACACCTCCCAATGCTTTGTTTTCGATCATGATTCCAAGTTGGAATAATCTGGCTTATTTACAACTCTGCATCAATAGTATCCGAAAGCATTCTGTATACCCCCACGAGATCATAGTGCATATTAATGAAGGGAAGGACGGCAGTTTAGATTGGATCAAATCGCAGAAGGATATTAGTTATTCATTTAGCAAAGACAATGTGGGAGTCTGTTATGCATTGAATAGTTGTAGAAATCTGGCAACCACCAATTACCTCTTGTATATCAATGATGACATGTATGTTTGTCCGGAATGGGATAAACCACTAAAAGAAGAAATTGACTTCATTGGACATCCCTATTTTTTCTTCTCATCCACTGCCATAGAAATCAATGCGCAAAGCAGTTGTTCCATTGAAAAAAGTTTCGGAGAAACGATAGAAAACTTTAATGAAAATGCTTTAATAGAATCATACGATTTGCTACCCATGCAAGATTGGCAAGGTTCTACATGGCCTCCCAATATTGTACACAAAGATATTTGGGATCTGGCAGGAGGATATAGTATCGAATTTAGTCCCGGTATGTACTCTGATCCCGACTTCTCCATGAAACTTTGGAGATTAGGTGTGCGAACTTTTAAAGGAATCTCAAGAAGCAGGGTGTATCATTTCGGATCCATCTCTGTAAAAAGAGTAAAACACAATGCGGGTTACTCAAAGTTCATTTCCAAATGGGGAATGACATCAGGAACATTCTCAAAGTATTTTTTAAGAAGGGGTGATGTGTTTGATGGACCATTAACTCAATTGACTATCCCTTGGAATGTGAACCTAAAAAATTATATCAAAAGAGTTTATACAGCTATCACAAAAAAATAGTCTCCCCTAATAATCGATCTTGAAAAACATTTTCACACAGAAAAGTATTTTCATGAACGATGATTTCTTTTTATACGCTAATATCAGATGCCGATATTTTAAAAACACCAGCATTCTTGTGAGATTATTTTTGAGAGAATAACTTTGGTAACTATCAGAAATTGTTTTTAATACTTGTTTTTGCTCTATTAATGCTACGGGGCATTTTTCGTATAAAAGTTGCATGCGTTCCCTGCTTTTCTGCTGCAATTCAGCCTTTGTTGGTTTCACCTGATGTATTTTTTTTGCATGCGTATTCGCCCCAATAGCATTAAATGTATGCTGACGATATAGAACCAATGTTTCAGGAAGATATTTAATAGGACTATAACAAGTTGCTACAAAACCTAACCAGAAATCGTGTGTAACTAAAGATGGGAAAGGGATACAACGTTCTACTAATTCTTTCTTAAACAAAAATGTATGGCCCGGAGCCCAGGCCCCAATGGTATACATTAAACAATTGTAGTACCCGATTTGATTCTTGATGTCAGACATTTTTTGATGCAAACTTGCCCCGTTCTCATCGATCAATTCTGAGTTACTATAAATAATTAAATGAGCTCCTATGTTTTGATATAATGTTTCTAATTTCTCAGGCATCCAGATATCATCCTGATCACTCAGCGCGATAAGATCTCCTGTTGCAAGCATCATCCCTTTTTCGAAATTGCGGATGTAGCCAATATTATTTTCATTTAAAATGATTCTAAAAGAAGCATTACTTGAAGCATATTCATTCAATATATTTATTGTTCCATCAGAAGAACAATCATCCACTACAATGATTTCTTTAGGAGGCAGACTTTGAGATAGAATACTATCCAATTGCTTTCTTAAAAAAGGTTCTCCATTATAAGTGGCTACCACAACAGAGATATTGGCTCTCTCAAAATCAGGATGCATCATTGTATTTTATGGCGAAATTAAAAAGATTAAATCCTGGTAATAGTATTTGAGAAGCTATGCTTTTACGAATGGCTTCTTTTTCTATCCCTTTCATTTTTTTCTGCTGTATCAACTGGTAAACTCTTTCAGTGAGTAGCCATATTTTTTTCTCTGAATTTGTTACGTGTTGCAAATGCAATTCTATTGCATCAGCTAATGCATCTACTCCTTCTTTAGTAGATGCAACTGTTTTCAGAACTGCTGTTTCAAGTTGTGCATGTGAACCTTGCGAAAGCATCGATCTTAAATTTCGTACAAAAAGGTCCGAATCCGGCCGATCACTTTTATTCACCACAAATAGATCAGCAATTTCCATGAGTCCTGATTTCATAGTCTGTACTTCGTCTCCAGCTTCAGGAACTACCACCACAACTGTTGTATCTGCTAATCCAACAATTTCAATTTCACTCTGCCCAACTCCAACAGTCTCCACTATAATAAAATCAAATGCAGCAGCTTGCAACAATGCAGTGATTTCAATAATATGTGGATGCAATCCGCCTAAAGATCCTCTAGTTGCCAAAGATCGAATAAACACATGGGGATGGGTATACCATTCGGTCATTCTAATCCGATCTCCCAATAGTGCCCCTAAATTAAAGGGTGAGGAAGGGTCAACACATAATACAGCAATCCTTTTACCAGCTTTAACCCAATGTCCGATCAGTGCATCCACTAAAGTGCTTTTGCCAGCACCCGGTGGGCCAGTAATTCCAATAATAGTCGTTTGAGCATTCGGAAGTTCAGAAAGAAACTGTTCATATCCTTCTACTTCATTTTCGACTAAAGAAATAGCTCTAGCCAATGCCTTAAAATTTCCTGCCGTAATATGATTCAATAAAGATTGCCACATAGTTAGAGTGCCATAAATTTAAAGGAAAGCTGCTGATCTTTGTTCTTTTATCCCGAATATTCATTAGCATTGAAAAGATTTGAAAATATGCTGAAAAAAAATCTGTCCGTTTATTGGTTGATCATTCTTCTGGGAGGACTTTTCTGGAGCAGGGCTCTTCTATCAATCACTGTAGTAGCGTGGGCAGTGATGTCACTTTTTCAAGCAATTAAAATTGATACATCTTTTTTCAAAAGTCGCATCTTCATCTGGAGTTTGGCTCCTTTATGTTTATGGTTATTAGGTGCCTGGCAGGACCCTTTTGGCAAGTTGAATTACGATTATTTCTTAACGTTAACTGCCTACCCGGCCATTGTTATCATTATACAAGCAACACCAAAAAAAATAATCGAAAATCAATGGGTCAAGATCTGGCTTTTGGCAACAGTTATTGGTTTATCCTATCCCCTATTTTGGTATTTAAAAGATTTCGCAGCAGTACATAAGGCCTATGGCACGGGGCAATCTCTACCTACTTTCATGGATACAGATCATGTACGATTTTCCATATTTTTATGCAGTAGTTTTCTTTTCATTTTAAGCACGAATTTGTTGAAGAAAAAAATAAAGCTCATCCTAGGTTCGATCTTATTCTTTTTTATTTTATTTCTCTCAGTGAGAACTGGCTGGGTGCTGTTGTTGAGTATTGTTTGTTTGTTTTCATTGATAAGTTTCATTCAATCTAAAAAAAGAAAACTATCCCATTTGTTGATAGGGACATGTTTTCTATTTTCAATTATTACGTTAGCCTATTTTGTATTTCCGAATATGCAGCAAAAAATGGCTTATAGTATTTGGGAGTATCGGCAATATAAACCGGGCAACTTCAACCCCGATTTTTCGGATGGTACCAGAAGATCTATCAATGATGCCGCTTTGCAATATGTACAAAATAATATCACTGCAAATACAGGTTGGCAAGCTGTTTCACCCACATTGCAATCTGCATTTTTAACTTACTTCAACCATCCCTCAACAGCATTTGGATGGCCTTTTAATCAATGGTTATTCTGGTGGATGGGAAGCGGTTGGTGGGGAATGATCTTGTTTTCAATTTGGCTTTTTTATCCATTAGTGAGATCATTTCATCAAAACAATTTAGGTATCATCTGTTGGACAGTTGCTATTGCATTAAGTTGTTTGGTAGAAACTACATTGAATTATCAGTATGGTGTTTTACTGCATGTATTGCCCCTCGCCATACTTTGGAAATTTTCGGCTACTTCAAAATCCGATAATTCTTAAAATCGAACAATCGAATTCCCGTCATTTTTTCAAACCAGTACAATAATTTGTCTTTAAAGGAGAACTTCTTTTTTTGAATGTCTAATTCAATATGAAAATTTTTATTTTTTATTCTTTCCTGCATCACAGCCGGATGAGTACCCTTGAATTTTTGAAGTGAATCGAATTGTGTAAAATCAAAAAAATCAGGCTCCTTTTCCATGATCGCTTCAATATTCCAAAAACCTGCCACATTTTTTCTTTTTAGTTGCATTTGTTCGGGACTCTTTACCCAACCATAATGATACACATAGGCGTCAATTGGTTTTACATTTATTTTTTCATTGTTTTTTCTAAACCCTTGTGCGTCACGATAAGCCTGGATATTTTTATCGTTTCTGATAATTCTCACTTCATGAGCATACCAGGTTCTGCTATCGCCCACATAATCATATGTGCCATAAAAATGCAAGTATTTGAAAAGTAGTCCATCCACCTTTACATCGTTTTTATACTTTGCACATCCATCCAGGATAGCAGAATGATATTTTTCGTGAATCACTTCATCCCCCTGGATATAAAATAGCCAATCACTTTCTGGGTTAACATATTGTAAGGCTTTATTTGTTTCAACGGCCAAAATACTTCCACCCTTACTTTGCGCTATGTCCCAAATGGAATGATGAATTTTGATTTTATCGTCATTGATCGACCTGATTAAACCGAGAGTATCATCTGAGGAATCCCCCACTAAAACAATCATTTCATCAACCATTGGCAAAATTGAACGGATGGCTTCAAGAATTGGATAATCGTTCACTACAGCATTTCTAATGATCGTAAAGCCTGAAATTATCATAATAGTTTCCTTAGAGTTTCCAAAGAACCGAAAACTTTCGCATCTTGCTTGCTTTAAAGGATTTTTTTAAACAAAAAGCGATCTATGCAAAGAACCTGTTGCTTTGATTTTGGAAATACACGCTTAAAATGCGCCCTGTTTATCAACAGGGAGATGCAGGAATTAAGGGTATTAGAGAATGATCAACCAGAAACAATTGAACAACTAATCAAAGATTTTAAACCAACCAAATCGATACTGGCATCTGTTATTAACCATCATCCTGAGGTTGAGAACCTATTAAAAGCACATACAAAATTTCACAAACTGGGTCATACCAGTCAAATTCCATTTTCTACACCCGTAGGAAAACCCGAAACCATTGGAGCTGATAGACTGGCTGCTGTTGCTGCTGCGGTTGATTTGTTTCCGAATCAACATAATCTGGTGATTGGATTGGGTACCTGTATCACATATAATTTTGTGAACATACAACATGAGTTTCTGGGAGGAAGTATCTCCCCGGGGATGCAAATGCGCTTTCGATCCATGCACGAATACACGGCATTATTACCCTTGATTGAGGCTGAAAATCAGTTCCCTTTAATCGGGTACGACACCAAAACCAACCTTTTAAGCGGGGTAATCCTAGGAATGTCTAAGGAAATTGATGGAATTATTGACGCTTATGCCTTGAAATTCAACAACTTTAACGTGCTATTAACCGGGGGGGATATGCCTTTTTTTGTACCACACTTAAAAAACAAGATATTTGCCGACCCTTACCTAATTTATAAAGGCCTGTATGCGATCAGTGAGTTTAACAATGTTTAGGTTTTTTACGGTATTAGTTTTTGGTTTTCCACTACTAACTGCCCATGCCCAAGAGAATTCTCCATTTTCCAGATATGGAATGGGTGATTGGTATCAAGGACAACATATTATCAGTCGCGCCATGGGTGGATTGGGGGCAGCTTATGCCGATGGAACTTCCAACAATAATGGACAAACCATCAATTTTGCCAATCCTGCGACCTACTCAAACTTGTACATGGTTTCCTATGATATTGGGTTAACCATAGATAGCAGAACTTTAAGAAGTATCAATCCTGATGGCAAATTTGTATCAGCCAATTTTATTCCTTCCTATTTTGCTTTAGGTATACCACTTAATAAAACCAGAAATATTGGAATGGCATTTGGCCTGCGCCCTTTAAGCAGGGTGAATTATTCCATTACAGAAGCTGGAAATGCTGCTGGAGATAGTATTTCAACATTATATCAGGGAAGTGGCGGATTGAATCAGTTATTTGTAGGCTTGGGCAAGAAATGGAAGGGCTTCAGTGTAGGTTTTAATACTGGTGTTAACTTTGGCAGAAAAGAAGTTTCAACATTTGTTGGATTTGCCAATGATACCATTACTTACAACAAATCCAAATCAACCTCCATTACTAATTTCAGCGCATTCTTTTTATCGCTCGGTACGCAATATGAGTTTACTTTAAAAACCAAATCCTATCCTTCTTTCAAAACAGTGAATAAATACATGTTGCGTTTAGGTGTTACTGGAAACTTAGGTAATAACATGAGTGCAACACAGGATATTGACCATACAACTTATGCCTATAATTCCTTAGGTGCAGTTTCTACTATTGATACAGTTTATTCAAAATCAAAAATAAAGGGTACTATCACTATGCCTGCTTCTTATGCAGCCGGAATTACTTTAAGAAAAACAACTCAGGCACCGAGAGGCTTGTTTGATATATGGAGTTTAGGTGCAGAATATACCGCTACGAAATGGAGCCAATACCGTTTCTATGATCAACCGGATCAATTAACAGATAGCTGGATGTTCAAAGTTGGTGCCTCATTTTCACCTGATCCAGTTAGCGGCAGAAGTTATTGGGGATCTGTGAATTACCGCCTTGGCTTTTTCTTAGGCAAGGATTATGTAGATGCCGATGGCAATGGTTTGAAAATGTATGGCGTATCATTTGGAACAGGTATTCCTATTCGTAAATGGAACTCTTACACCAACCAATTCGCAATCGTAAATACATCAATGCAGTTTGGCAAAAGAGGTGATTCCAAAAATAATGTTACTGAAGGATTTTTTCGTTTGTCATTTGGCTTAAGTTTAAGCGATATTTGGTTTATCAAACGCAAATATGATTAATCGCCAATACCATATTCATACAAAACTAGCAGCCATTCTAATCGGCTGCTTTTTTGTGCTGACAGGATGCGAAAACGATATCAATGTGGTTAAAAATCTTGGCAAAAAAGTAGTTGGTGTGGATGAAGCAAAGAATGTAGAAAGCTACATGAGTCAGGATGGAAAAACCAAGGCAAAATTAATTGCGCCTTCCATGCTCTTATCCTCTGACGAATATGGTAAAAAAGTAGAATACCCTAAAACTTTACGAGTTGACTTTTTCGATGACTCACTGCATATTCAAAGTAAACTATTTGCTCGTTATGGAAGTTACTCAGAACGGGATAGCAAGATTTTTTTAAGAGATAGTGTGATTGTATTTAATGTAAAAGGAGATACACTCATCAGTAAGGAATTATATTGGGACCAAACCACACAGCGTTTCTCAACAGATAAAGAGGTTTATATAAGTAATACACAACCCGTACGCCAAACATTAATTGGCATTGGATTTAGTTCTGATCAAAATTTAACTGACGTACATATCGGACACGTTAGACCAGGTAGCTTTTTTATTGTACCCGACAGTAGTACCATCAAGTAAGTTCTCATTGGGATATAGGATTTTAAAAATCAAAAAATAAAGATCATGGAATATAGAAAAATGGGCCGAACAGGTTTGCAATTAAGTGTGCTAAGTTTTGGAAGTTGGGTAACCTTTCATAAACAAATTGAAGATGGAACGGCTGATGAATTAATGGGCATTGCATATGATCATGGGATCAATTTTTTTGACAATGCAGAAGTATATGCACTAGGTGAAAGTGAAAAAATGATGGGCCGTGTATTAAAACAAAAAAACTGGGATAGAACTTCTTATACCCTTTCATCAAAGGCTTTCTTTGGATGGAGGGGCAAAGCAAACAAGCCAAATCAAAGCGGTTTAAGTCGTAAGCATTTAACAGAAGCCTGCCATGAAGCTTTGCAAAGATTACAAACTGATTATTTGGATCTTTATTTCTGCCATCGACCCGATAAGACCACACCCATTGAAGAAGTGGTACAAACCATGAATTCTTTAATTCAACAAGGCAAGATCTTGTATTGGGGAACCAGTGAATGGAGTGGTGTTGAAATTATGGAAGCTCATAGAGTGGCTAAAGACTACCGCTTAATCGGTCCTTCTGTAGAACAACCTCAATACAATTTGTTCGAGAGAAATAAAATAGAGAACGAATATCTTGAAGTGTATAAAAATGTGGGATTGGGTACTACTATCTGGAGTCCGTTAGCAGCTGGTTTATTAACCGGGAAATATAATGATGGCATTCCGGAAGGATCCAGATTTGCCATTGAAGGTTTCGATTGGTTAAAGGATAGATGGATGGCTGAAGACAGAATAAATCGTGTGAAAAAGTTAGGTGAGCTTGCCAATGAATTAGGCGTTAGCCTTGCTTCACTGAGTATTGCCTGGTGTGTGAAAAATGAAAATGTAACTACTGCCATACTTGGGGCTACCAAAAAATCTCAATTACTCGACAATTTAGATGCATTGAAGGCAATCCCTTTATTAACTGCCGAACGATTAATTCAGATTGATGATATTGTAGGTACTAAACCTAGACTACCGGAATTTTAAAGAATGCAATCAAATTCTAAAAAAAGTTAGCAGCCTTGTTGCTAACTTTTTTTATTTTCTGATCTTTTCCAACCTTTGACCAAATTGCCACTCTTATTACCGAACAGATTTGGAAGCAACTAACAACATACTTCAGGTATTGGTGCAAAAAGCAGTAAAAGGCGACGCATCTGCGCAAGCTTTGCTCTATCAACAATACAGCAAAGCCATGTTTCATATCTGTTTACGGATGTCGAAAAATAAGAATGGAGCAGAAGATATATTACAGGATTCTTTCATTCTTGCCTTTAAAAAACTGCATCAATTAAAGGATGCAACGCAATTTGGAGGATGGTTAAAGAGAATTGTAGTGAACGAATGTATCCGGCAAACGAAACAAAGTTGGCAATGGGAGGATTGGGAAGATCAGCATGATCAAATCTCAAATGAACAGGAAGAAGAATGGTGGAAAACTGTGAACATAGAAATGGTGTATCAACAGATCAAAGCTTTACCAGATGGATGCAAACAGGTTTTTAATTTGTATGTGTTTGAAGATTATTCGCACAAAGAAATTGCGTCCTTATTATCAATCAGTGAATCAACCAGTAAAAGTCAATACCATCGAGCAAGGCAACTTTTAAAAAACAAGATCAATCAACAAATGCTAATCAATGGATGAATTTAAAAAATATTTACTTACTCAAAAAGATCAGTTAGAATCTGATGAACCGAGTGAAAAGGTATGGGCCAGCATTCAAGCATCCATGGAAGCCCCTGTAAAACAAATGCCTTTACGCAATTGGGGCATTGCTGCATCACTTATTTTGTTGGCAGGGATGGGCATTTTGCTTTTGAATAGGTCCAATCAACATCAACCACCCGTTGTAAAAGCTACTTTCAAAGAAAGTATGGCTCCTATTTTAGACAATCAGCAACCAAATTCAAAGTCAACGATTGTTTCGGCTGAAAAAAATCAAACTACTAAATCATTAAATTTTCCGGCAGCATCCCCCATTACTACCATTCATACTGTGAAGGAGTTGAATACGGTAGACGAATCAAAACTGAATTCATTGGAATCAAGTTTTACTCAGGTGATCAATTTACAAAAGGCAAGAATTAGTACTACCCCTATCTATGCCGAATCACCCAAGTATTTTTCAGAATTCAATCATCAGTTAGTTCAAATGGAGAAAGATGAAGCGCAAATCAAATCCTATATACACAAAAACGGCATGAGCGACGAATTGCTGGATCAATTGATCAATGTATACCAGCAAAAATTAAACATCTTGAAACTTTTACAAACCGAAATGCAAAAACTCAATAGCAGATACAAACAAAATCGTCCTTCAGTTGACACACTTAACACTTACTTTTTAAATCTTTAAAAAACATACCATGTCTCATTTTAGATCCAGCAAAATAGTAATTACAGCTACCCTTCTTTTTCTTTCACTAAGCAGTTTTGCACAAGTATCTTCCGGCAGTTCTGCTGATGTGAAGGCTATAAAAGAGAAAATGGAAGCAGAACAAGCACAAATTGCCGCCATGAATTCAGATGTACTGAGTCAGCAGGCTAAACTCAATGCAGAATTAACACAAGTTCAAAACAACTTGACAAAACTAAATTATAAACCACAAAAAAAAGTGGAACCCAAAGACCTTAAGTCGAAGGAAATCAGTATGGAATTACCCGCTGCTAAATCAGCTGAAATTTATATAGAAAACAATCGCAATCTGGATATCAAAGTCTGGGATCAACCAAAAGTGAAAGTTGTAACAACTGTGATGTATAATGGTGATAGCAACAAAGTAACGGATGCAGAATGGTTCGAAAAGATGAATTTTA
>CANBQT010000068.1 GCA_947371755.1 Chitinophagaceae bacterium | reverse complement strand
ATGGAGACCTTCCTTTGTAAAAAGAAATAATTTCAACTTTAATGAATTTTAAAAACAGATCATACGAAAAGGAATTACTCGATGGCGAGGGAATTCCTTTTGCAGATATTGCTCAAACAATGCGTGAGCTCAATACCATTAATACTTTATTAGGTGGGCATGCAATTACTTTAGAGGGTTTCAAACATTTAGCAAAAGACAAAACAAATATTACAGTTTGCGAAATTGGATGCGGCGGTGGAGATAATTTGGTAGCCATTGTAAAATACTGCAAAGAAAACCAAATCAAAATCCATTGTATCGGCATTGATTACAATAGCGAGTGCATCGCATTTGCAAAACAAAATGAATTTCTGAAAGATTGCACAGACTTTATTTGCAGCGACTATGCGCAGGTATATTTCGAAACCAATCCTGATATTATTTTCTCCAGCTTGTTCTGCCATCATTTTACAGATGAAGCTTTGATCTTTCAACTTAAATGGATGAAACAGAATGCTGCTTCTGGATTTTTCATTAATGATCTGCAAAGGCATTGGCTGGCCTATTATTTAATAAAGATCCTGACCCATTTGTTTTCAAAATCTTATTTGGTAAAGAACGATGCCTGTTTAAGTGTGGCGAGGGGATTTAAAAAAACTGACTGGCAATTCCTATTTTCCAAAGCCGGGATAGAACAATTTCAAATTCAATGGAAATGGGCATTTAGATATTTGATTATAAAAGATTAGTAACTATAAATGACAGAACGATTCGATATCGCAATCATAGGTGGAGGATTAGCTGGGTTAAGCCTATCGATTCAGTGTGCAGGTGCTGGCTATAAAACAGTTTTATTTGAAAAAGAGACCTACCCTTTTCAAAAAGTTTGTGGCGAATATATCAGTAACGAGTCTCTCCCCTTTTTAGAAAAATTAGGCGTACCTATTTCCACATGGCAACCTAATAACATTAATGAACTGAGAATATCAGCACCAAATGGGAGTTCTTATCAATTTTCACTCCCTCTCGGAGGTTTTGGAATCAGTCGCTATAAACTAGATGATTTCTTATATAAAAGAGCATTGCATATAGGTGTAACCGTTTTTACAGGCACCAAAGTAAAGGACATAGTGTTCAACACAAATGGATTTGAAATATTTACTGACCAAGGAACATACCAAAGCAATTTGGCAGCTGGTAGTTTTGGTAAAAGAAGTAATCTAGATATTCATATGTCACGGCCTTTTGCGAAAGCAAAACCAAATGCTTTAAATAATTTTATTGGGGTCAAATACCATATTAAATACCCGCATCCATCCAATCAGATAGCCCTTCACAACTTTGATAATGGTTATTGTGGAATAGAAGAAATAGAAAATGGGGAATGCTGTTTATGTTATTTAACAACTGCCGAGAACCTGAGAAAATCAGGGAATACAATTTCCGAATTAGAAAGAAAAATTCTATGGAAAAACCCATTGTTGAAAGACATTTTTAAAAACGCTGAATTCATTTACAAAAAGCCACTCACCATTTCACAAATAAGTTTTCAGGAAAAATCACAGGTTGAGAACCATATACTCTGTCTTGGTGATGCAGCAGGAATGATTACACCACTTTGCGGAAATGGAATGAGCATGGCATTGCATGGAAGTAAAATTGCCTTTGAAAATATAGATCAATATTTCAAGAACGGACAAGATCGGTTGGCTTTAGAAACTAACTATGCCCAGCAATGGAAAAAACAATTTGCAAAAAGAGTTTTTGTAGGCAGAACCATACAACGTTTGTTTGGCAAGGATTACAAGACGAACTATTTTTTAAAGATCATGGAAAAACTACCTGCACTTTCCAGAAAATTAATCAATGCAACGCATGGCCAACCATTCTAATGATTAAGATTCAGAATATTTGACGAATTTTGCAACCATGCAATTTGATTATATCATTGTTGGGCAAGGACTCTGTGGAACATTTCTTAGCTGGAATTTAATGAAAGCAGGTAAGAAAGTATTGGTAATTGATGAGGCACAACCTTCTACTTCTACAAAAGTTGCTAGCGGCGTCATCAATCCGGTAACGGGAAGAAGAATTGTACGTACCTGGGAAATCGAAAAATTATTACCCTTTGCATGGAATACTTATACAGAATTTGGCAACGAATTAGGGGTTTCTTTAGTGAGTAAATGCAATATCCTCAACTTTCATCCCACCCCTCAAATGGAGATGGCATTTCGGGATCGAATGCCTGAAGAAACAGAATATCTTAAACTACCGGAGGATCAAGAAAGCTGGAGAACCTATTTTAATTTCCCTTTTAGTATTGGAGAAATAGATCCTTGTTTGTTAATTGAGTTACATGGGATGTTAGATGGTTGGAGAAAAAAATTGAAGGAGTCAAATGCTTTATTAGCTGCACGTTTTGATTGGACAGAATGCCAAATAGAAAAAGATCAGGTAACTTATCAAGATTATCTGGCTCAAAAAATAATTTTCTGTGAAGGTGCAGAGGGAATCGATAATCGTTATTTCAATTTATTACCCTATTCCAGAAATAAAGGTGAAGCCATCATAGCAAGTATTCCGGATCTGCCTAGAAATCATATTTACAAACAAGGCCTCAGTTTGGTGCCCTGGCATGATGGTCTATGGTGGATTGGCTCTACACACGAATGGAATTTTACAGACCTGATGCCTTCTGTAGAATTTCGGAAAAATACCCAGACACAATTGTACCATTGGCTGAAATTACCTTTCGAATTAGTAGATCATCTGGCATCAGAAAGACCCACCAATATGGAGAGGAGGCCATTTGCCGGTTTACACCCCATACATTCCTCCGTTGGATTATTCAATGGGATGGGCACAAAGGGATGTTCCCTTGCTCCTTATTTTGCTAAACAGTTTGCCGATTTTTTGATAAATCAGACACCGATGGAACCCTTGGTGGATATAGATCGCTTCAAAAAGATTTTAAGTCGCTAATTCGTAACAAAAAATTAATTTAGCACCAACTTCCAATCATTAAAGCATAGCGTGGGTAAAATGGCAACTGAAAATTCAAACAAGCACTTACTAGAAGATCATCCTGTATTGAACGTCATAGCTCCCGAGCCAAACGAAGCTTTATACAATATCCCTCTGCATTATCGCAAAATGGAAAACCTTCACATCGTTTTCTGGCTTTTCAAAGATGTGGCATGGTGCATGGTTTGGAAACCATTGGGTATTATCATGATCTTCCCCACTTTGATTGTTTCTATACTAATCGCCTGGAGAACCAAAGAATATGTTTCTGAACTTTGTCACAACCTGGCTATTACTGTTTGGATCACTGCCAACTCTTATTGGATGCTGAGCGAATTTTTCGGGTTCGATACACACATCCTTTTTGGCACTTACACCATGAAGCATTTGGCCATTATCCCTTTCAGTTTGGGCTTGATGGTTTTAGGCTACTATTACCTGTACTGGAAGCCTCGTCACAAAGACGAACTTGAAACAATGTAGCAAATTTTACCTCTTTTTTTACTGTTTTACCACTCCTCATACATACTTTACCACTGGTATGAATGCGAGTCCCGCTAGACCTGTATCCCCTTTGAAGCAGCCCTCGCATCGCTATATCTTTACCGTATCAAAGAAAATGGAGCCAGTCTCCCAACCACATGAACCACTTATTGGAATTTCTATTTGCCCGTTGCAGACAGCGTGTAAAAGCCCCGGAAATTCACCGACTATAAATACCCGGAAAAATCCATCAAAAAATTAAAGTATCGAAAAGCGCTAACCAGTTTGAAGCAGGTTAACTTTAGCATCAACCTATATTTTGATGGTGGTCATAAAACGGCCCGAGTATCAACCAAATTGAAAACTGACACTTATGTATACCATGAAACCGATCGTATTAGCGATTTTGGGAGGCGCAGCCTTATTATATTTGATTTCCTGCCAGGATCCTCAACCCAATGAGGATATAACGAATACTGTGAACAAATCCGGAGCCATTGAAAGCTCTGTAAAAGTAGAGCACTTGGATAGTTTACACGATATACTTGTAACCACTCATGCAGTGTGGGCACATGATAGTATCATAAAAAATATTGTGTACCGCGATACCCTCCCAGGTTTGGGAATTCATAACACTTATGCTGAAAATCAGGACGGCGATACAAAAGCCGTGACAGTAAAAAAGGATTATGAAATTTATATCACAGTTAAGTAAAGCAAGATGAAGAAATCAAAATACATTCAACTAGTGTTGATCACAGCAGCATTGGCAAGTTGTAATCAGGCAAAAAAACCAGATTGGGGTGATAATACCAATGTGCATATCCGAAGTGATTCAACTGCACCTTATACGAATGTGCACCATCATGGCGGGATAGGTACTGCCCTTCTTTGGTATTATGCATTTAGACCCTATGGAAATTATAATAATGGTTACTATCAGCGTGCTGGCTATTATTCAAGTGCCATACACCCCAGTTCAAATATTGGAAGCAATGGTTTTAAAGCAGCTGTGAGTAGAGGTGGATTCGGAAGAAGCGGATTTAGCGTTTCTTCTTAAAAAATTTAGCGTAATTATATCATGCAAAGAAATCAGATTACTGCCAGAAATAACTGGCAGAACGAAGTAGAAAAATTAGGCTTTGGCTTTCATAGTACCAATGTTCCATACTGGGACGAATCGGTTTACTATAGTTTTGAGATGCCAGAAATATTGGCCATTGAAAAAGCCACGAACGAGTTATGGGACTTATGCCTGGGTGCTGTACAACACGAAATGGATAACAATTTGTATTGCAAATTTAATATTCCGGAATGGGCTATTCCAATGATTGAAAAGAGCTGGACCGAAGACCATCCTGCTATCTATGGAAGATTTGATTTGTGCTATAAGGATGGACAAATTAAATTATTAGAATTTAATGCCGATACTCCAACCAGTTTATATGAAGCCGGAATTGTACAATGGTTTTGGTTACAGGATTTCGACAAAAACAAAGATCAGTTCAATAGTGTACACGAGAAATTGATTAACTACTGGAAGTACTTAAAAAACTATTTAAATCCAGGCATACTCCATTTTACCTGCCTGAAAGAAACGCTTGAAGACCTTACGAATACTGAGTACTTACGCGATTGTGCTATTCAAGCTGGCATTGAAACAAAATTGGTATTTATTGATGATATTGGTTGGGATGATGCGGGAAAGCAATTTTTGGATCTGGAAGATCAACCCATCAAAAATATTTTCAAACTCTATCCCTGGGAATGGTTATTAGCAGAGTCGTTTGGAAAAAATATTCCCAACGATACCAATAGAGCTTTATGGATTGAACCAGCATGGAAAATGATCTTATCTAATAAGGCCATCCTTCCTATTTTATGGGAACTCTATCCTGATTGCGCTTATTTATTACCCGCTTATTTTGAAGAAGGCAAACTTACAAATTATGTGAAGAAACCAATTCTATCCAGAGAGGGTGCGAATATCGATCTGGTGATGAAAAATATGTCTCTCGCAAAAACTGATGGACAGTATGGCAATGAAGGTTATATCTATCAGGAATTATTTACACTTCCTAATTATGCAGATCACTATCCAGTAATAGGTTCATGGATTATCGGCCAGGAAGCAGCAGGCATGGGCATCAGAGAAGCCGACAGTTTAATTACGGATAATAAAAGCAGATTTGTTCCACACTTCATTAAGTAGAAATCATTCTACCATTTCATCTTACTTGCCAGAACAGTGATACTAAAACCTAGTACGGCAATCGATGTGAATGACCATCGCAAACTGGAATATTCTGCGATGGTTCCGATTAATGGAGGCCCCATTAAGAATCCTATGAATCCAATGGACGAAATCGCTGCGAGTGCTGTACCCGGAGACATGGTATTTGATTTTCCTGCAGCACTATACACTAATGGTACCACAGAGGAAACGCCTAGACCTACTAACATAAATCCAATTCCTGCAGTAATGATAAAAGGAAAAATTACTGCGATCAATAATCCACTTGTAATGCAGATGCCACTGCCAATCAATACTTTTTGAATACCAATTCTTTGGGTAATTCTGTCGCTCACAAATCTGCCACTGGCCATCATTCCCATAAATAATAAATAACCAAGCGTTACTAATTGAACTGGTGCTTGTACAATTTTTTGAAAGTAAACACCGCTCCAGTCAAACATGGTTCCTTCACATACCATGCTTCCAAAAGCAATCAGTCCATAGATCAGAATAAAACGATCTGGTTTTGTGAAGAAAGAAGCATTGGCTGTTCCTTTATTATCCCGGATGGTATATTGAGAAAAATAGATCGCTAAACTGGCAGCTAAAAAAAAGACAATGGCAAAATGCTGGAAGGGACTCAATCCCAGGGCAATGATGAATGTTCCAAAAGCAGCACCACTAAAACCTGCTACACTCCAGATACCATGAAAGGAAGCCATGATTGTTTTTCCGTACATCTGTTCTACTGCAATTGCTTGTGTATTAACAGATATATTGGAATAGTTTCCAAATGTTCCAAAAAAGAAGAGTGCCAAAGCTAATTGCCAGGGCTCCTGTACCAGTCCTATGATTACTAAAGTGGTAGGATAAAAAAGGGCAGATGCAATTAATACTCTCCTGCTACCCAACTTGTTAATCACCCATCCGGTAAAAGGCAGACTGAGCATGGTGCCAATAGGCATGGCAAAAAGTATAAGTCCTAATTTTCCGTCACTCAAAGCTAAATGGTGCTTAATATCCGGGATGCGACTAGCCCAGCTTGCGAAACTGAGGCCAGCAATAAAAAAGAAAACTGCGATAGCTATCCGATAGGTTTTCGGACTAATTGTACTCGAATTCATTCAATTAAAGGTAGTACAAGGAAGGGAAGTCGCCCAATTCGGTTATATTTGCGACCCGAAACACCCGCTCGTAATTAAAAAATGGGCATTTCAAATTCAAATTAGTTTATATGTATCGTTCGCACACTTGTGGTGAATTAAGAATTAGTGATGTAGGCAAGAAAGTTACCCTGGCAGGATGGGTTCAAACCGTTCGTAAATTTGGAGCCATCACTTTTGTGGATCTCCGCGACCGTTATGGCATCACCCAGCTATTGATGGGTGAGGATTTAAATACTGTTCTGGATGCAAATCCATTGGGAAGAGAATTTGTATTGCAGGCAGAGGGAACTGTTTCTGAAAGAAGTAATAAGAACACGCATATTGCAACTGGAGAAGTAGAAATCACTATCAGCAGTTTTAAAATTTTGAATAAATCTGCTGTCCCTCCTTTTACCATTCAGGATGATACCGATGGCGGGGATGACCTGCGCATGAAATACCGTTATCTCGATCTGCGCAGAAATGCGGTGAAAAGAAATATGGAATTGCGTTATGCAGTAAGTAGATCTGCCAGAAATTATTTGCATGAAAATAATTTCATGGATATTGAAACACCTTTCTTGATCAAATCAACCCCTGAAGGAGCGAGAGATTTTGTGGTGCCATCCAGAATGAATGCGGGTCAGTTTTATGCTTTACCTCAATCTCCACAAACATTCAAGCAATTGTTGATGGTGAGCGGTTACGATCGTTACTATCAAATTGTAAAATGTTTCAGAGATGAAGATCTAAGAGCTGATCGTCAGCCCGAGTTTACACAGATCGATTGTGAAATGTGTTTCGTAGAACAGGAAGATATTCTGAACATGTTTGAAGGTTTGGTAAAACGCATTTTCAAAGACGTTAAGAATATCGATTATACAGAACTGGTTGAACGCATGAGCTGGGAAGATGCAATGTGGCAGTTCGGAAACGATAAACCAGATATCCGCTTCGGTATGAAGATCGCGAACTTGAAATCTGCCTTCTTAAAAGGCGGAAAGATAAGTGCAACTGGTGAATTAATTAATGGTGCAGGCTTTGGAGTATTTGATAATGCAGAAACTGTTCTTGCGATTGCAGCTCCAGGTTGCAGTGAATACACTCGTAAACAAACAGACGAATTAACAGAGTGGGTAAAGCGTCCGCAGATTGGCATGAATGGTATGGTATATATTAAGTGCAATGCCGATGGAACTTATAAGAGTAGCGTTGACAAATTTTATACAGAAGATAAATTAAAAGCTATCGCAGATGCAGCAGGTGCTGTTGCTGGCGACTTAGTATTGATACTTGCAGGACGTGAAGAAAGAACCCGTAAGGCAACCAGCGAATTGCGTTTAGAAATGGGTAAGCGTTTAGGCTTCAGAAAAGATGATGAATTTAAAATGCTTTGGGTACTGGATTTCCCATTGTTCGAATATGCAGAGGAAGATAATCGTTGGGTAGCGCGTCATCATCCATTTACTTCTCCTAAACCAGAAGAGATCGAGATCATGATCAACAACAATCCACTGATTGAAAATGCTGACAAATATTTAGAGCATCCTTATTCTAATATCAAGGCCAACGCTTATGATATGGTATTGAACGGAAACGAAATTGGGGGTGGATCTATTCGTATTTACCAAAGAGCCTTACAGGAGAAAATGTTTGCTGCTTTAGGTATGAGCGAAGAAGAAGCCAACCACAAATTTGGGTTCTTATTAGGTGCTTTTGAATATGGCGCACCCCCACATGGTGGATTGGCCTTTGGTTTTGACCGACTTTGTGCCATCATAGGAGGCAGCGAAAGTATTCGCGACTTCATTGCCTTCCCTAAAAATAATAGCGGAAGAGATGTTATGCTGGATGCACCCGGTCCGATTGACGAAAAGCAGTATTCTGAATTGCAGATCAAATTAGACATTAAATAATTTAAACATATTCACTTTTTTAAAGGGAAATCTGAATTTTTTCAGGTTTCCCTTTATTTTTTTACAATAATTCGTGTATTTATATAGATATTTTCTAAATGAAGCCTATAAAATTGAAAAATTATTCTTAATTTACATAAGTTGTTTCTGGCTAACTTGGTCAAAGAACAACTTTTCGTAACCGACCATTCAATTTGATGCTTATGACGGGTGAGACCCTTTTTAACCAATACCCTATCGCCTCTCATATTTGGGATGAGATGATGAGTGCCGAGGGTATTAGACAACAGTATTTTTCGATTTACGATACAGGCCGTCAATTGCATCTGAATGATTTGCTCCAAAAACACAAATTGGCGTCCGAACTTTTCATGAGTCAGGGCATTACATTTACTGTTTATAGTGAAAATGAAGGGATAGAGAGAATTTTCCCTTTCGACATTATTCCCCGCATTATCACTGGCGCAGAATGGGACCATATTGAAAAAGGAATTAAGCAAAGACTTACCGCGTTAAATCTGTTCCTGAAAGATATTTACAATGAACAACAAATTGTAAAAGATGGTATCATCCCAGCAGATTTGATTGCTTCATGTCCGCATTTCACCCGTGAGGTATTTGGCATACAAGTACCCTTTGACATTTATGTACATATCGCAGGCATTGATCTGATCAGAGGAGATGATGGCACTTTCTATATTTTGGAAGACAATTTAAGAACACCTTCGGGGGTTTCTTATATGCTCGAAAACAGAGAAGTCACTAAACGCATATTCCCTAACTTATTAGGCGAAAGCAATGTGCGGATGATCAATAATTATCCTTTGCTTTTGCATGACAATTTGGTTTCTTATGCACCCAAGCAAATTGCAAACCCAACGGTAGTTTTATTAACTCCGGGGATGTATAATTCCGCTTATTTCGAGCATACTTTTTTGGCTCGCCAGATGGGTGTACAATTAGTGGAAGGTCGTGACCTTTTAGTGAACGATCATAAAGTATACATGAAAACAACTGCAGGGCTTCGCCAGGTAGATGTGATTTATCGTAGAATTGATGATGAGTTTTTAGACCCATTGGTATTTAGACCCGATAGTGCGTTAGGTGTGCCCGGTTTAATCAGTGCTTATCGCAAAGGAAACGTGGCTATTGTAAATGCATTAGGAAATGGCGTTGCTGATGATAAAGCTGTCTACGCTTATGTTCCAGCAATGATCAAGTATTATCTCAACGAAGAAATCATTCTTCCAAATATTCCAACTTATCATATGAATAACGATGAGGAAAGGAATTATGTTTTCGAGAACATGCACAAGATGGTGGTGAAAGAAACCAATCAATCGGGAGGATATGGCATGGTGATGGGTAATAGTGCTTCGGATGAACAGTTGAAAAAAGCCAAAGAAAATATCCTTGCGAATCCGAGAAATTTTATTGCCCAACCAATCATTCAGTTGTCTACTGTTCCTTGCTTGATCGATGGAAAATTACAACCTCGTCACGTGGATTTAAGACCCTATGCTTTATGTGGTCCGAACGGAATAAATATTGTTCCAGGAGGATTAACCAGAGTAGCATTAAGAGAAGGTTCATTAGTGGTGAACTCTTCACAAGGCGGCGGAAGTAAAGACACTTGGGTAGTTGATTAAAAATACAGTGTGTAAACAATTTGATCAAACAGCACAATTCAAAACATGTTAAGTAGAATCGCAGACTCACTATATTGGTTACACCGCTACATGGAAAGAGCGGACGGTATGTTACGCTTAATGAAAACGAGTTATATTTTATCGTTCGATAAAGTACAGGCAAGTAGCATGACGTGGGAGCCTTCATTAAAAATATTCACTTCATTGCCTAATGAAGAAATAGAGCGCCTAAAAAAAGATAATGCAGCAGCCTTGTATTATTTATTTCTTGAAAGCAAGAATCACAATTCATTTAAAGTGATTATTACAAGGGCAAGAGAAAATGCAAGAGGTGTACAGGATCAGATCACAAAAGAAGTGTGGGAGCAGGTCAATCAGATGTATCATCAAATTAACCAACCTGGAATCAAAGAAAAACTGGCCGGTCCTGATGCAATAACTACCATCGATTCTTTTATAAACAGTAGTGATCAATTCTGTGGCATTTCAGATTCTACCATGCCACGTGGGCAAGGATGGAACTATATGAATCTGGGGAAATATACTGAGCGATGTTTATTAACGGCCGAATTCACTCATTCGTTTTTTAAGAAGGTAGATTTTAATTTACGCAATGAACAGGACATTATTTTCTGGCGAAGTTTACTTTTGGCACTGTCTGGGTATGAATTACACTTGAAGAATTATAGTAATCTCAACCATAATTACAACGTATTACAGCAATTAGCTTTCGATAAAAATTTCCCAAGATCACTTTATTATGCTTTAGATAGGGCAAACAAATATTTAACCGATATTGCAGCTTCTAATCCGGTAGATGGAAGTATTCAATTACTCCGCACCTATGGCAGACTTTATAGTTCTGTGAAGTTTGCAGATATTGAATTAGTGGAAAGAGAAGGATTGGAGAAATATTTGATTTATGTACGAAAAGAGCTCAATGAATTCAGCCGGGATTTAGGCAGAATTTATTTCTCTTATTCTTAAACAAAACCCAGAATGTCTGTTTTTACAATACATCACATTACAAAATACGAATACGATAGGCCGGTAAAAGAAAGCGTGAACGAAATTAAAATATTTCCCTACGCATCAGAAGATCAAGAAATTTTACAACATGATGTAATCATTACCGACCAACCTGATATTTTACTCTACGATGATTATTGGGGAAATAAAACTGGAAGTTTTAATTTGCTATCACCCCATAAAGTAATGGTGATTGAAAGTAAATTGAAAGTGCGTACATCAAAAGACCCAAATCTTGTATTCTCAATTCCCTCTTTTACAAATGAGCTTGTTTCTGTTATTGATAAGGATTTGCATTTATTGGAACTTGCAAGAACATCAGAATCAAAATCACTCGAAACCATGCGTGGTTATATCGAAACATTTTCAAACCCTTCGAAACCAATTGCCGACATCGTAAAAGATTGTTGTCAATTTATATTTACAGAATTTACTTATATCAAAGGCATCACCAATATAGAAACCACTGTCGATGAAATTGTAGAACATAAATCTGGTGTTTGTCAGGATTTTGCACATGTGATGCTAGAACTGCTCAGAATGATCGGTATCCCTTCCAGATACGTGAGCGGGTATATATGCCCCAATAAAAATGGTATGCGTGGAGAAGGAGCAACACACGCCTGGGTTGAGGCATTTATTCCTCATTACGGATGGGTGGGTATTGATCCCACCAACAATGTTTGGGCTACTAATAACCACGTTAAATTAGCAGTAGGGCGCGATTTTAACGATTGCACCCCAGCTAAAGGAACTTTTAAAGGACCGGCCCGACAATCCCTCTCTGTTTATGTTTCTGTGGGATATGAAGACGGGCAGGTATTTGAAGAAATTACAGCTGTACAACTTCAAAAGCAAGCTGGTTCTGAGGGAGCTGACCTAATTATTGATAACTTCGCAGGACAACAACAACAGTAGTCCCTTTTCATATGAAACAATTGACCATCTTCCGCTTGCTTACTTATATTCTGGTACCCTTTGCTTCCTTTTTTGCAGTCATGGACCTGATCATGCTTTTAAGTGCCCTTGCAAACCCTTCGATTTTATTTGGCGTTTTTTTATTAGGGGCCTTTTGTATTTATGTTTTTGCTTATTTGATCTTTTTGATCAGACATATTGATAGAGATCAACCCGCAAAACCATCCTTGAAAGATTGGATAAAAGTAAATGCTTATGCAAGCCTATTTTTAGGATTTCAATTTCTGATAACAGCTGTGGGTATTTTTTATATGGGTGAACACGATTTAAGAAATGTAGTGGATAAATTCCTGGAGTCACAACCCAATATGCCTAGCAACCTAAACATCACTTTATTTGTCAAGATGATGAGAGGCGCTGCTTATTTTTTATTTTTCTTCGCCTTTGTTTTATTGGTTCATATTACCATTGGCTTCCGTCTTCTTAAACAATACGCTTATCTATATACAGAAGAGGTAGTAGATTAGTATCTATTTACTTATCTTTCTGAACCGCCCTTTTTTTGTACTTTAGAAAAGTGATTACATCCATTCCTTTAGCAGAAAGAATCCGTCCAAATACTTTAGACGAATTAGTTGGTCAAGAACACCTGACTGGCAAAGGATCTATTCTCAGAACCGCCATTGAAAACGGTCGTATTCCTTCGATGATCTTATGGGGGCCTCCTGGTGTTGGAAAAACTACCATCGCCAATATCATTGCTCATACGATGCAGGTTCCCTATTTTCAATTAAGTGCCATCAGTAGTGGTGTGAAAGATGTGAGAGAAGTAATTGAATCAGCTAAAGAACATATCGGCTCTGTTTTGTTCATTGATGAGATTCATCGTTTTAATAAAGGACAACAGGATGCACTCTTGGGAGCTGTAGAAAAAGGGATCATTACTTTAATTGGCGCAACTACAGAGAATCCCTCTTTTGAAGTTAATAGCGCGTTATTGAGCAGGTGTCAGGTATATGTTTTAAAAGCCTTGACTGAAGAAGGTTTGGTGAAACTATTACATCATGCTTTAGAGAAAGACGCATCATTAGTTGCTTTAAAACCTTCGTTGAAAGAAACAGAAGCACTTATTCGTTTATCGGGTGGAGATGCCAGAAAACTATTAAACCTTTTAGAATTAATAACCAGTTCATTTCCGGCCGATGATCAATCAAAATTGATTACAGATGCTTTTGTAATGAAAGTGGCTCAGAATAAAATTGCTTTGTACGATAAACAAGGCGAACAACATTATGATATTATTTCAGCTTTTATAAAAAGTATGCGTGGAAGTGATCCAAATGGGGCTGTGTATTGGTTAGCAAGGATGATTGAAGGTGGAGAAGATGTAAAATTCATTGCCCGCAGGATGGTAATCTTTTCAAGTGAGGATATCGGCAATGCAAATCCGAATGCATTGTTGATGGCCACCACTACCTTTGATGCAGTTACCAAAATAGGTTATCCAGAAAGCAGAATTATTCTTAGCCAGTGTGCTACTTACTTAGCCTCCTCCCCTAAAAGTAACGCAGCAGTGGTTGCGATCATGGATGCACAAAAAGCTGTACAACAATTTGGCGATCAGCCAGTGCCCCTGCATATTCGAAACGCACCTACAAAATTGATGAAGGATCTAGACTACGGAAAAAATTATCAATACTCACATTTAGGAGAAGGCAATTTTATAGAACAAGAATATTTGCCTGCACCTCTTGTTGGGAAAAAGTTTTATGATCCAGGAAATAATCTGCGCGAAAATGAAATTCGAAAATTTCTGAAGGATAAGTGGAAGGGGAAATATAAATATTAAAAAGTAAAAAGTAAAAAGTAAAAAGTAAAAAGTAAAAAGTAAAAAGTAAAAAGTAAAAAGTAAAAAGTAAATAGTAAAAAGTAAAAAGTAAAAAGTAAAAAGTAAAAAGT
>CANBQT010000067.1 GCA_947371755.1 Chitinophagaceae bacterium | reverse complement strand
GAATATGAAAAGACGATTGCTGACGCGAATCGTACCTTAGATAGAAGCATCGAAACCATTTTTTTAACTGGAGAACCTAAATATACCTCTGTTGCTTCTACCATTGTAAGAGATATCCTTAAAAACGGAGGCAATGCATCTCCGTTCTTACCACAAGCTGTGATTAATTCTTTGTATCCCTAAAATATTCTGTGATGTCAATTTGGTTTAAACCTGATCTGGAAATGAAAGACTTTATTCATTTTGGTAAGAATACCATGGGAGAGTTTTTAGGCATCGAATTTGTAGAATTAGGTGATGACTATATCAAAGCCACTATGCCTGTTGATGAAAGAACTAAACAACCATACGGACTTTTACATGGAGGTGCCTCAGTAGTTTTAGCAGAAACATTAGGTAGTGTCGGTGCTGTATTAACTGTTGATCCTGAATTATTTCAGTGCGTTGGATTAGAAATAAATGCTAATCATATTCGAGGGGTAAAACAAGGAATTGTAACAGGTATCGCCCGTCCGATTCATATAGGTGCTACCACTCAAGTCTGGGATATCCGCATCTTCGATGAAAGAGAAAAATTAGTTTGTGTGAGCAGACATACGGTAGCGGTCATCAAAAAGAAACACTAATATTTTAGATCTGAATGTTCCAATACTTCACGAATGGTATCGTAGGATTCTACTAATCTGACTGAGATATCTGATGGTTTTGTCCATTCAATTGCTGTGATATCCTCTTCAGTTTGGGGAATCAGAGTTGGCACTCCTTGAACAGACATCCGAAACCAATGTGTTTCCTTTATTACATCTGCTTGCATCCATTTATCAAAGTATTCGTGTTGCGTAACCAATAAAAGTTTGACAAGCTGAAGGTTTTGAACACCCGTTTCTTCAGTAACTTCTCTTATGGAACAATCTTCAATCTTCTCTCCCGGATCTAATTTTCCCTTCGGCAAATCCCATTTTCCTCTTCTGAAAATCATCAGTAAATCCCCATTCTCATTGGTAACTAATCCTCCTCCAGCATATATTATAGGTTTATCTCTGTTCATTTTGACTTTTGACTTTTGATTTTTGACTTTTTTCTAATCAAATATACTAGTGCAATCTTTACCTTCGTGTTATGACAAATGAAAAAGCCGTTGCGGAGAAATTATTGCAGGTTGCTGCAGTTAAACTTAGTCCAGAAAAACCGTTTACCTGGGCTAGTGGATGGAAAAGCCCGATTTATTGTGATAATAGAAAAATTTTATCGTTCCCTTATACCCGCGATTTCATAAAAAGTGAAATGTGTAATGTGATTTTTGAAAATTTTCCAAATGTTGATATGCTGGCCGGTGTTGCAACTGCAGGAATTCCATGGGGTGCTATGGCTGCTGATCAATTAAAGCTTCCATATATCTATGTTCGACCAAAACCCAAAGAACATGGATTAGGCAATCAAATTGAAGGCTCATTTGAAGCAGGAAAATCAGTGTTAGTAATTGAAGATCTGATTTCAACTGGTAAAAGTAGTTTGGAAGTGGTAACTGTTTTAAAAAATGCCGGACTAAATGTGGTTGGTATGGTGTCTATTTTTACATATGGTTTTCCAGTTGCATCAAAGGCTTTTGAAGATGCCGGCGTTCCGTATAAATCTCTTACCAACTATAGTAGCTTAATAGAATTGGCTGTAGAAAAGGGTCAAGTAACCCCGGAAACACAATCATTATTACTTCAATGGCGCGAAGATCCTGCAAATTGGACAGGCGTTTAATGAATTTTGCTATGAAAAAGATTTTACTATTAGCATCCATGCTTTTTTGTGCTTTTTTATTTGTTCAGGCACAAGAATCGAAAGTTCAATGGATAACTATTAAATCAGCCAACTTAAAATGTTGGGAGTGTAAGGAAAGATTGGATAAATATTTGATCATTGAGAACAAGGCAAGTATGGAGGGCGGAATTATACAATGGAAATTTTTCCTCTTACAGGGAGAAATCAAACTGCAATATTATCCAGATAGAGTAACGTCAGATATGATCCGAACTGTATTAAATAATGCAGGATTTGATGCTGATACCGAATTGGCAACAGAGGATGCTTATAAAACTTTACCTCAGGCCTGCAAAAGAGCAAATGAAGGGGGAGGGCCGCAACCAAGAAAACCTTGCCATTTAGAGCCGATTCATTAAATCTAGAATAAATTTAACTTATGCCTTCCTTCATATGTGAAAGGAACGGTTTTATATAAACCCGCTTTCCCAACGCGGGTGGTTCCTTTAACAGTTACCAAAACCTCATTACTAACTACCAAATTCAAGGCATTCTTATAAAATTCTTTTACATCCAAAGCGATTTTTGAAGGAAGGACAAAGTCTGCTTTTTTGGGGATATGCATGGTAGTGTCCAAATTCATCTTACCCAGGTAATGGTTGTCTACATATACATCAGCATCAACTTTTTTCAGGTCTAGTCCAAAGTTATTGGGATTAAAATAAACTAATTCCATGGCAAGGCTTGTCTTGTCAAAACCAAACTGATCCAATTTAATATTTCTTACTTCACGGTATTCGAAGGTTTTTGGAGTAGCGCAGGAGATAAGAAAAATGACAAAAAGGAAAAAGGTGGACCAAATTTTCATGGCAGGTATTTTGAGTGCAAAATAGGGCAGAAGCTTTAATAGTAGTCTAAATCAATTGTTATATTTCGTAGTTTTACTACTAAATACATTGGGTTTTAAGTTTTATATATTAAAAATTAAAATGTACAATTAATTAGTATTTATTTTATAAATTAATATAATGTTAATCAAACATTTATAGTAGTCATTTAAATAATTTATTGAAGCAAATAGAACCAAAAAAATATCATCAAAGCAGTTACTAGAGTAATAATATATTATGGATAACGAAACGCAAATATTAACTGATATACAATACTTTGGAACAGTTAATTGGTATAAAATGTTGTTTCAATATTCAAATATACAAATTGAACAATATGAAACTTACCAAAAAATGAGTTTTCGTAATCGCTGTATGATTGCTGGTAGTAATGGAGTGATCCAATTGTCTGTACCCTTAGAAAAGGGAAGAGGCCAAAAGCTATTGATGAAAGATGTAAAAATTAGCTATTCTGAAAATTGGCAGGAACAACATTGGAGGTCGATTTTATCCTGTTATGGCAATTCACCTTTTTTTGAATTTTACCAGGAAAGCTTAAGACCAATATTTTCGAGTAATCACAAATACCTGATTGATTTAAACTGCCAAACTTTTGATTGGGTAAAAAAGCGCTTAAAACATAACGGGCAAATTTCTAAAACTGATGAGTATTGTCATGAGCCAGCTCCGTCAATAAAAGATATCCGAAATCTGATGAAACCTAAGGATTACGATCAATCAGATAATATGGTCCAATATCTGCAGGTTTTTGAAGATCGAATTGGATTTAAACCTAATCTCTGTATTTTGGATCTGCTGTTTTGTAACGGACCGGCTTCCAATTCACTTCTATTATAATCCTATAATAATTAACGAGTCTTTGATAATGACACTTCAATAGATCACTTAACTTTATCTGATCTATTACTTTGGTGTTACTTAACTCACGTTTGATGTTTCTTTTGCATGAAGAAAGCCTTTTTAGTGATTTTTAGCTATTTGGTCTTGGGCAACTTACATAGTTATGCTCAGGATTACTCCAATAAAGGAACTGATTTTTGGGTAGGTTATGGATACCATAGGAGTATGAGTAGCAATTACGAGTTAAATCGTCCCAATCAATATAATTTACAAGATTTAGTTTTTTACTTCACATCAGACAAGGATGCTTTAGTTACAGTTGACATTCCAGGAGTATCAGGTTTTACACCCTTGGTCTACGCAGTTAAAGCAAATAAGGTTGCAGTTTCAGATCCTATGCCTAAATCGGGGATATCAGATACAAGACTTAGAATTCCTGGTCAATCCAATAAAGGAATTCATATTACGAGTGATGTGCCAATTGTTGCGTATGCGCATATCTATGATCAAAGTGTATCAGGAGCTTCTTTATTATTTCCTACTTCAACTTTAGGAAAAGATTATTACTCTGTAAATTTTACACAATCTTCCAATGATTTAGAATCAAATTCATTTTTCTTTGTCATTGCTACTGAAAATAATACTTCTGTAGAAATCACCCCTTCAGCTGTAAATTTAAATGGATTAACTCCCAATGTTCCCTCTATAGTCACACTTAATAAAGGGGAAATATATCATGTGATGGGAACAACTTCCGGTAATAAAGGAACTGATTTAACAGGATCTAGAATACGGTCGATTAGTGTTAATAATAATGGAGGTTGTAAAAAAATTGCGGTTTATTCTGGTTCAGGTAAAGTAAGCATTGGTGGTGATGCTCAAGGAACTGCAGACAACTTCTTTGCTCAAGCATTACCATCCGTTGCATGGGGTAAAAAATATCTAACCGTACCAACAGGTAAAATTTCAATGAACGGGCAGCCTATTATTGGACAACCCAATAATTTTTATCGAATTTGTGTTAAAGATCCCAATACAGTTGTTCGATTAAATGGAGTTATTATTCCTTCATCCAGTTTAATTAATGGATTCTATTATGAATTTAAAAACAGTAATCAAACTGGAAATAATCCAGCTCAACCAAACTTAATTGAGTCCGACATTCCTGTACTAGTGGCACAATATTGTACATCTCAGAACGAAGAAGGCAATCCAAGTCCAAATGGCGACCCTGAAATGATCTATTTAAGTCCTGTAGAACAGACTATTAATGCCATTACACTTTATTCAGCATCACAATACAAAATAGTTGAAAGTTATATCAACATTATCATAAAAAATGCTGGCACTTCTTCATTTACAATTGATGGAATTCCTCAACAAACTTTTTTTCAGACGCATCCCTTTGAACCTCAATATTCCTATGCAATCATACCAGTTACATCTGGTTCTCACACTTTATATTCTGATTCAGGATTTAATGCTATTGCTTATGGATTTGGGGCAAGTGAAAGTTATGGTTATAATGCGGGCACCAATTTGAAAGATTTTGCACCAACAACTACCTTTCAAAATCCTTTTAAAAGAATTGATTCAGCAATAACTTGCATAAATACTAATTTTCAGTTTTCAATCCCTTTAAATTTTCAGCCACAAACAATTAGATGGGAATTCAATGCTGCACCAAATATTCTTCCCAATACAACTATTACCTCAACCAGTGCTCCGATAAAATATGATAGTATAGTTGTTAGCAATAACCAAACTTTATACTATTTCAGTCCCCAACAAACCTATAAGTTTACAAAATCCAATAATGCACAATTAAGGGATACTATAAAACTTTATACTACTTCTGCTACACCTGATGGTTGTGGTAGTACTGAGCAATTATTTCCTATACCTGTAAAAGTGTTAGACTTACCACATGCGAACTTTATTACCAATAATAGCGGTTGTTTAATTGATTCGGTTCATTTCTTTGATGCTACCAATACAAATGGTGAATCCATCATTGAAAAAGGAATTTGGGATTTTGGTGATAATACCTTTGATACTATTTTAAATCCGGTTAAAAAGTATTCGGTTACCAATACCTATAATATTCGATATCGGCCCATTACTAATTACGGCTGTATTGGAGATACCACTATCAAGAAATCTTTCTCTGATTTTCCTTTGGCAATTTTTAATGTGGCAGATGGCTGTAAAAATCAGTCGGTTACCATTACTGATCAATCAAGCCCTATTGCAGGTTCTACAATTGTAAAATGGTATTGGGATTATGGGAATGGAAAAAAAGACACGCTCCTTACCAGTCAAAACAGGACCATAATTTATTCAGATACTGGATCCATTACTATCAGTTTAATCGTTGAATCTAATGCTGGTTGTTTGAGTAAACTTTTTAAGAAAACTATTCAGATAAATCCCATTCCTGAACCAGGATTTATACTTCCAGAGGTTTGTCAAAATGATGCGGTAACTCAATTTTTTGACACATCGAAAATCTCTGATAATAGCAATCATTTTACCTATCAATGGAATTTTAATGCGGCCAATCCAGCCATCACTCCTGCGCCTGTTCCCATTACATTAGCCGACACAAGTGCTAAAAATCCCAAAGTAAAATATTTCAAACCTGCCAATTATATTGTTTCAGAAAAAGTAACCTCTGTAAATGGTTGTTCGGTTGTATTTTCCCAACCTTTTACTGTAAATGGAAGTAATCCGAATCCTGATTTTGAAGTTTTGAATAGTAATTCTTTATGCAGTAATCAACAGGTAAGTATCAGAAATAAATCAATCATGTTGGATTTTGGTAATGTTACTCGGTTAGATATTTATTGGGACATAAATGACCTAACAAAAAAATCTTCCATAGAAACACCTTATCTGGATTCTATTTACAGTTATTCCTATCCAAATTTTCAAGCACCTGGCTCTAAAAATTATACCGTCAGATTAGTGGCATTTTCAGGAGATGCAAGTTCATCCTGTAATAAAATGATTGAAAAATCTATTACTATTTTACAAAGTCCCAAAGTTACCTTTAATACCATTCCACCCATTTGCTCAAATGCAGCACCCAGATTGATACAGGAAGCTAGTTTTGACAATAGTGTTCCCAATGCGATGGGTAGCCCATTTTTTTCAGGCAATGGCATAATTAATACTGTTACTGGTTTATTTGATCCAAGTGTTACTGGTACAGGAGGGTCTTTCATCATCAAATATTTAGCAATATCCGACAAGGGTTGTAAAGATTCATTAAGTCAACCCATATTGGTTTGGCAAACGCCCATACTTGAATTAGGTCCCAATAAAGTGGTGTTAGAAAATGGACAATTAACGCTCATACCGCAAAATGTACAGGGCAATAATCTTCAATATGTATGGACTCCTTCCACTTATTTGAATAATAATACTGATGCAGAACCAATATCAACACCGCATACAGATATAACGTATCAACTCAAAATAACGGGAGATGGAAATTGTAGTGCCACTGATAGTATTTCCATAAAAGTTTTATTAACTCCAATCATTCCAAATGCTTTTTCTCCCAATGGAGATGGTATCAATGATACCTGGAAAATTCAGTATCTTGAATCTTATCCTGGTGCAACTATTGATGTTTTTAACAGGTATGGTCAAAAAGTATTTAGTTCTTTAGGTTATCAAACTCAATGGGATGGAAATTATAATGGAAGTCCATTACCTGTGGGAGTTTATTATTATATTATCAACCCAAAAAATGGAAGGCCCATTTTCAGTGGTTCTGTAACAATTATTAAGTAATGCGAATTCATTTGAAAAAGTTTTTGATAGTGATGGTTGTTTTTATATCTCTCAAAGGGTTTACGCAACAACGTCCTTATTATACTCAATACATCATGAATAATTATTTAATTAATCCTGCAGTTGCTGGAATTGAAAATTATTGGGATGTAAAAATGAGTCATCGATTACAATGGGTAGGATTACAAGATGCACCAGTAACAACTTATCTCACCATTCAAGGTCCGCTTCATAAAGCTCCATATAATAATGAGACAGCAACAACCATTCATGCGGATGGTCAGAATCCCAGAGGCGAATCATATTGGAAAGATTATACTGCACCCGACCCACATGCAGGGGTTGGATTTACAGTGATCAACGATAGAACAGGGCCATTGAATCGTTTAGCAGCTTATGGTACACTTTCTTATCATGTTGGATTATCTCCGACTACCAATTTATCAGGTGGTATATCTGCAGGGATAACTAATATGAGTTTAGATGCCAGTAAATTAAATTTCGGAACCATTAATGTAGACCCTGCAGTTGGAAGCAGTGGTATCATCAATAGAATCAAGCCCGATATTAGTGCAGGGATCTGGTTGTATAGTAAAGATTATTTCGTTGGATTATCTGCGCAACAAATCGTACCACAACAAATTGCATTTTCAGACAACACTGTTTATGTAGAAAAAGGAAAATTGGTTCCACATCTTTTTTTGAGTGCCGGATATCGGATGCAATTAACAGATGATATATCTTTTCTACCTTCTGCATTGGTAAGATATATTAGCCCACTACCAATTGGATTTGATTTAAATGCAAAATTTCAATATCAAGATCTTATCTGGGCAGGAGCGAACTACCGCTATCAGGATGGATTTGCGGCAATGATAGGATTTAATGTAAATCGTTCGATAAATTTTGGATACTCATACGATATGCAAACCTCACAATTGAATACCGTGAGTAAAGGCACACATGAAATTTTAATTGGATTTTTATTGGGCAACAAATATGGTGATTGGTGTCCAAGAAATCTTTGGTAATACTTAAGTGTAAACAAAAAATAACCCGTTCAGAGAAATCTGAACGGGTTATTTTATAAGCTTAACTCAATTTTATTTCTTCGTCTCCTGTGAGTTGATAGTAATATGAAAGTTCTCTTTTCCTTTTAAGAAGGGAGCATAAGCAGCAGCTTTAACAGAATCAATCGCTTTACCATTGATCTGTAATTTGCCATCTTTCAATTCGATAGATAAATTACCATCTTTTGATAAGCCATCTTTTTTAACAGCTTCGATCAAAGATTGTAAATTATCATTGTCAGCTTTTACAATAAAAGTTTTATTAGAATCTGTGCTATTGTTAGTAGCAGTCATTTTAATTTCAACTACTTTCTCAGATATTTTAGAGCTTGCATTTGATTTATGTAATTGTGCAAGAGTAGGAGCGATTACCAATGAAACAATTGACATCAATTTGATCAGGATATTCATAGAAGGTCCTGAAGTATCTTTAAAAGGATCACCAACCGTATCACCCGTTACTGATGCTTTATGAGGTTCAGACTTTTTATAGAATACCACACCGTTGATTTCAACACCTTTCTCAAAAGATTTTTTTGCATTATCCCAAGCACCACCAGCATTGTTTTGGAACATTCCCATCAATACACCGCTCACCGTTGCACCTGCAAGGAATCCGCCTAATACTTCTGGTCCGAAGATAAATCCAATAATCAATGGAGATAAAATGGCAATTGCACCCGGGAGCATCATTTTTTTCAAAGATGCTTCTGTTGAAATAGCTACGCATTTATCGTATTCTGGTTTTCCTGTACCTTCCATAATACCTGGAATGGTGCGGAACTGGCGACGAACTTCTTCCACCATTGCCATTGCGGCTTCACCTACTGCACGAATTGCTAATGAGGAGAATATGAATGGAATCATTGCACCCACAAATAAACCAGCTAATACATCAGCGTGGTATATATCGATACCGTTAATACCTGCGATACCTACGAAAGCTGCAAACAAAGCTAAAGCTGTAAGTGCAGCAGAAGCAATGGCAAAACCCTTACCAGTTGCAGCAGTAGTATTACCTACAGCATCTAGGATATCTGTTCTTTCACGAACTTCTTTTGGTAATTCACTCATTTCAGCAATACCACCGGCATTATCAGCAATCGGTCCGAAAGCATCGATCGCTAATTGCATAGCCGTAGTAGCCATCATACCAGCTGCAGCAATGGCTACACCATATAAACCGGCACAGGCATAAGAACCATAAATACCACCAGCTAATACTAAAATCGGTAATAAAGTACTTTCCATACCAACAGCTAAACCGCCAATGATATTTGTAGCATGTCCTGTTGAAGATTGACGAATGATACTCATAACGGGGCGTTTACCCATTGCAGTATAATATTCAGTAATCATACTCATTAAAGTACCAACTGCTAAACCTACTAAGATTGCGCCGAAGATTTTATTTGGAGTGAATTCAAATCCACGTAATAACATTTGTTGAGGCATCAAGAAGTTTACCAAGAAATAACATGCAATAGCAGTCATGATGATAGAACCCCAGTTACCCATATTCAAAGCACTTTGAACTTTTTGAGTACTCAATCCTACATTGTCGCTTACTTTCACAAAGAAAGTTGCAATGATAGAAAAAATAATACCGATAGATGCGATCAACATAGGTAATAAGATAGGAGACATCCCTCCATAATTATCAACTAATGCTACACCACCAACACCAGTTACTTCTCTACCTAATACGATAGTGGCTAAAACTGTTGCCACATAACTACCGAACAAATCGGCACCCATACCAGCTACGTCACCTACGTTATCTCCCACGTTATCTGCAATAGTTGCAGGATTACGAGGATCGTCTTCAGGGATACCAGCTTCTACTTTACCAACAAGGTCAGCACCTACATCGGCAGCTTTTGTATAAATACCACCACCTACACGTGCAAATAATGCGATGCTTTCTGCACCTAAAGAGAATCCGGTTAATACTTCAATTGCTCTTTTCATTTCTTCGCTATCAACTGCTTGAGTTGGTGCGAAAACCATTTTTAAAACAATAAAAAGGCTACCTAATCCTAAAACAGCTAAACCTGCAACACCCATACCCATTACAGAACCTCCTGTAAAAGACACTTTTAAAGCACGGCTTAAACTAGTTCTTGCAGCTTGAGCTGTACGAACGTTTGCCTTAGTAGCTACTTTCATTCCGATAAAACCAGCTAAAGCACTAAAGAATGCACCCATGATAAAGGCAAGTGCAATTGTCCAATCGCTGTTTTTATCAGTGTATCCCATGATACCTAATAATAAAGCAACGATTACTACGAAATAACCCAGGATCTTATACTCTGCTTTCAAGAAAGCCATAGCACCTTCGGCTATATAAGTACTGATCTCCTTCATGCGTTCGTTTCCCGCATCTTGTTTTGAAACCCAATTAAATTTAATGAGGGTGTAGAGTAATCCTACAATACCCATTGCTGGCACAGCATAAAACAAAAGTTTGTCCATAAACAGTTAGTCTGTTAGTTTAAAAATGAAGTCTGCAAAAATAGGGGGAAAACCAATAGTTAGCTACCTATCAGGCAATTATTGCCGCAGTTGTACTAAAACGTCAAAAAATTGAATTTATTATTGTTCCAGGCTAGTTGTATCTGGAGTACCTGTAAATACTGAGCTCATTTTGCCTGCTGACCATATATTTCTATTGAATTTATTGCCTAAAATGATTACTGTGGCCGAATCGCTTAATAATCTTTTAAACACTGCATTATTGCCATGCCACCATCCATTATGGTAAACAACTGTTGGATCAGGAGGGTTTATGTATAAATGCCATCCTAAACCATAATTTTTTTGGCCTCTAGTTTCATGACTATATGGTTGATAAGCCATTTCTAAAGTTTGCTTACTCACAAATTTCCCATCATACAAGGCCTTATCCCATAATAAAAGGTCTCTGACGGTGCTGTATACATTTTTATCTCCATATATGCAATCAAGTTTTTCTAAGGGGAAAGGGGCACGATTGTAATTATAAGAGGGAACATAATTGGCTGTGTCTTTAATACTAAAAATGAAACTATTTTTCATGCCTAGCGGCGTAAAAACACTATCCTTCATATAATCGGGGAATGACATATGAGTGATTTTCTCTACAATCAAAGCTAACATCGCATAATTGGTGTTACTATAACTATAGCGTCTATCAGGTGAAGCTTCAATAGAAGGATGTGAGCGAATCATATATTGTAATAATTCCTCATTATTAGGAAACCCTTCAAAATCGGGGTTTGATTTGTAAATTCTATATTTTTTTACTTTTTTGCCCTTTTTATTTTTTACATAATAAGGCTCAGAGCGTGTTCCATCCATAAAATGGTCATATTTCGGAAGCCCACTTCTATGTGTCAATAAATTTTTGATGGTAATGTGCGCGTATGGGAAATTGATAAGATATTTCTCAACAGGGTCATCTAATTGAATTTTACCTTGTTCCATCAAGTGCAGGATCACTGTTGCGGTAAAGGTTTTTGAAACAGATGCGATGTGAAAAGTTGAATTTGGGGTGATAGGTTCTTTAGTTTTGAAATTGATCATACCACGATAGTCTTCAAATACAATTTCACCATTTTTTGCCAGTAAGATACTTCCGTTAAATCCAGTTTTTAATAAAGCTCCAGGGTATGCAGCTTCAATCTTTGCCATATAATAGGCCTTTTCTTTTTCTGAAAGAGGAGTAATCTTAACTGAATCTTTAGGCATCACCACAATATTTTCAGTTTTGGGGGATGGCGTTCCGCAAGCTAGTAAAAGGGAAGTTAAAAGGGTTACTAGCATTGATTTAGACATTTTTGTGGGTTTACGCTAAAAGACAAATATAGGGGGTGAATACAGGCTTGCCAACCTTCGTGGAAAACTATCGATGCGTTGTGAATAGAATAAACAATTAATTTTACAGTATGACCAAGCAATCAGCGACAAGCTATCCAAAAGAAAAGATAAAGATTCTTTTTTTGGAAAACATTAGTGAAAAAGCGGTTCAACAGTTTAAACAGAACGGCTATACCAACGTAAAAAAGTTAAACGGGGCACTTAGTGAAGATGACCTGATTAAGGAAGTGAAAGATGTGCATATGATCGGAATCCGGTCGAAAACTATGATCACACCTAAAGTGTTAGAGGCAGCATCCAAATTACAAGCTATTGGATGTTTTTGTATCGGAGTGAATCAGGTAAATCTAAAAGCTGCTACTAAAGCAGGTGTTGCGGTATTTAATGCACCCTATAGTAATACCCGTAGCGTGGCAGAATTATGTATTGGTGCAGCCATAATGCTCATTAGAAGAATACCCGACAAGAACATGGCAGCACATAAAGGCATCTGGATGAAAGAGGCTAAAGGGAGTTTTGAATTAAGAGGTAAAACATTGGGAATCATAGGTTATGGTAATATTGGCTCACAATTAAGTGTACTTGCTGAAAGCCTGGGAATGAAAGTGGTTTTCTATGATACAGAAACCAAATTACCCTTAGGAAATGCAAGTGTAGCAAAGAGCTTAAAGGAACTGGTTGCTCAATCGGATATTGTGTCTTTGCATGTTCCAGAAACGGGTTTAACAAAGAATCTGATTAATAAAACCAATTTAAAATATTTTAAAAAGGGTGCCATACTATTAAATTATGCACGTGGTGAAGTAGTAGATTTAAACGCTTTGGCTGTTGCATTGAAGGAAGAAGCATTAGGTGGAGCAGCAATAGATGTATTTCCCTGGGAACCAGAAAAGAATGGGGATCGTTTTGAAAGCCCCTTACAGGGATTACCCAATGTAATTCTGACCCCACATATCGGTGGTTCAACAGAGGAAGCGCAACAAAATATCGGGGAAGATGTAAGTATTAAATTGTTTCAATATTTAGAGCGCGGTATTACCAATGGATCTCATACAGTTCCTGCAATTGGTTTACCACCTGTAGATGGCGCTCACCGAATTTTACATATCCATAATAATAAACCAGGGGTATTAAGTGCTATCAACACAGAACTTTCTAAACATGGAATTAATATAGTGGGCCAATACCTGAAGACGAATGATGAAATAGGTTATGTGGTTTTGGATGTTGACAAAAAATTGTCTAGAAAAGCAGTAGAATTATTAAAAGAAGTTAAAGAAACTATCAAAGTAAGAATACTTTACTAAAGGCTACTTGAAATTAAAGTTGAAGCCGCAAATGATTCATTCATTTTGCGGCTTTTTGCTTTTGAAGATAAATTTGAAATTAAGTACACTATAAATGTCAAAAACTATGATAATAATTCTTTCATTTTTCGGATTTCCATTTCATCTACAAGGGTATTCATGATTATTTCATGCATGGAGTCGGGATGAAAATGCATGGATGATTGTATGGGCAATCTGGCTGACGAATGCAATTCTTTAACTCCCGTAAAGGATTGCAATGCCAATACATTATTGGATCTTACACCACTTCCTGGCATAATAATGATCTTATTACTGGCTTTTTGTGTCAATTGTTGGATCAAATCTTTCCCATCAAAGGCATTAGGAACCTGACCACTCGTAAGAATTCTTTTAGCACCAGTTTCTATAATAGTTTCTAATGCTTGTAGAGGATGTATAACTCTGTCAAAGGCGCGATGGAAAGTGAATTCCATGTCACCAGCCAGTTTTACCAAAGCTGATGTTCTTATATGATCTATCGTACCATCCTGCATTAATAAACCACACACAACCCCTTTAAAACCAAGGTCTTTACAAAGTTCTAGATCATAACAGATCTGTTTGAATTCTGACTGAGTATATAAAAAATCGCCACCCCTTGGGCGTATGATGGGGAATACTGGAATTGAAATAATTTCAGAGGCATTTTTAAGGAAACCGTAAGATGGGGTAGTACCACCATCAAAAGGATTTTCACATAATTCTAACCGGTCTGCACCAGACGATGCAGCTAACAGAGCAGACTCAATATTGAAAACGGCAATTTCTAAGAGAGCTTTCATTAAATGATAAATTTTCCAGGAACCATAAAATTTTTATCATCGGCATAACAAACAGCGAAATCGAATCCTTTTTGAATACAGTATCCGCCGTATTCGCCTTTTTTATTGATCGCAATGAATCCAACCTGAATATCTTTTGCAGCAGCACCTTTAATCTTGATAATTCTTTCTACCGCTTTTTTACAGGCATTTTCCGGAGAATAGCCCTGACGCATCAGTTCCACTACCAAATGGGAACCACAGATCCTGATCACATCTTCACCCTGGCCAGTTGCTGTAGCAGCACCAATTTCATTATCCACAAATAATCCTGCACCAATAATAGGGGAGTCCCCTAGTCTGCCGCGCATTTTAAAACCCATACCGCTAGTGGTACAAGATCCACTTAAATTTCCATTGGCATCCATGGCAACCATGCCAATTGTATCGTGGTTCCAATCACCATTTTCTAATTGATGGGGCGCAAATGCTTCTTGTTTTTTTAAAGAATTACTGTTTTCTATATTGATAACGGGTTTGTATTCGCTTTTTAAGAGCCAATTATCATAAGCCTTTTGAGCATCGTCTGATAAAGTTTGAGGTTCAAGAGGAAATCCTTGTGAAACAGCAAATTGTTGGGCGCCTGAACCTACAAGCATCACATGTGGCGTTTTTTCCATTACTCTACGCGCCACAGAAACGGGATGCTTGATTCTTTCCAAAAATGCCACGCTACCACAGTTCGCGTTTTCGTCCATAATACAAGAGTCAAGGGTAACGTATCCATCTCGGTCTGGATTTGCACCTAGGCCTACACAACAATTCAAGGAAGATTCGGTTACCATCACACCTTGCTCAACAGCATCTAAGGCACGACCGCCAACCCTCAAAATATTCCAAGCGGCCATATTAGCTGCAATTCCTTCTTTCCAGGTAGAAATTACAATGGGTTTTCTTGTTTCTGTTTCAGATTTAAAACCAGAAAATGTAAGCGCTGATAATCCTAAGGAACCTAATTTTAAAAAAGAACGACGTTCGAGCATAAACAATTTTAGATGGAAATTAGCACAAATTTCATATCAAACCCAGATCAAACTGATCATAATATTTCCTATAAT
>CANBQT010000066.1 GCA_947371755.1 Chitinophagaceae bacterium | reverse complement strand
AAACTGTCGACTATCCACAGAAAAAATGAAGGTTATCCACTTATTTGAAAAGTTTTCCGCCCAAATCTAGCCATTTTGCACAAGTCTTTGTGCAGAAAGATTTCTAAAAAAAATTAGGGGATTCTTCAAAAAAAAATGTAACTCATGAGGCATTTTCTATGTTTTTTCTACTCCAACAGTAGCTATGAAATAGAGTAAAAGTCAGCTAAAGTCAACTTAGCCTATATATCCCATTTTTATCTCTTATTTTTGATGCTCGTAAAGAGATTGATATTATGACCATTAGTTACAACTGGCTGAGTGAGTACCTCCCTGAAAGCATTGATCCTGAAAAATTATCTAGGATATTAACTTCGATAGGTTTGGAAGTAGAGAGTTTAGAAAGATTCCAGACTGTTAAAGGCGGATTGGAAGGGTTGGTAATTGGAGAGGTATTGGATTGTGTACAGCACCCAAATGCTGATAAATTAAAATTGACCAAAGTAAATATAGGCAAGGAAGATACTTTGCAAATTGTTTGTGGTGCGCCGAATGTGGCAGTTGGACAAAAAGTGGTGGTAGCACCCGTTGGCACAACTATTTATCCCTCTGGTGGAGATCCCATAACGATGAAGCTTGCGAAGATTCGTGGGGTTGAAAGTTTTGGTATGATTTGCGCAGAAGATGAGATAGGAATGGGTGCCAGCCATGATGGGATCTTAATACTTCCTGAGAATTTACTGCCGGGAACCCCTGCAGCTGATTATTTTCAGCCATATAGCGATTGGATCTATGAAATTGGATTAACTCCGAATAGAATGGATGCCATGAGCCATTATGGAGTAGCAAGAGATGTTTGTGCCTATCTAACGCATCATCAAAAAGACGTGAAAGTTAAAACACCATTCAGCAATGGTTTTAAAATAGATAATACCAACTTGCCTATCAAAGTTACTGTTGAAAATACAGAGGCATGCCCAAGATATGCGGGTATTAGTATTAGTGGCGTGGATGTAAAAGAATCACCTCAATCGCTTAAGAATCGGTTGTTAGCGATTGGATTGCGACCCATCAACAATATTGTAGACATCACTAATTTCATTTTACATGAAACCGGTCAGCCATTACATGCATTCGATGCGGATGCGATCATGGGTGCTGAAATCATAGTTAAAAATGAAGCCGAGGGTACCGTATTTACCACACTTGATGGGAAGGAGAGAAAATTAAGCAATAAGGATCTCATGATCTGTAATGCCAAAGAGGGGATGTGTATCGCAGGGGTCTATGGAGGAAAAGAGAGTGGGGTTACCACAGCTACCAAGAACATTTTTCTGGAAAGTGCCTGGTTTCAACCTTCTAGTATTCGTGTTACTTCCGTGTTTCATGGGTTAAGAACTGATGCCGCAACTCGTTTCGAAAAAGGAGTGGATATCGATAATACCGTGAATGTGTTAAAAAGAGCAGCTTTAATGATCAAAGAATTAGCTGGGGGAGAAATTTCAAGTGACATAGTGGATGTTTATCCGGCTCCTCAACCTAAAACGGAAGTTTCTTTAAAACATCATTATCTTAAAAAACTCAGTGGTAAAAATTATCACGCCGATAAAGTAAATAGAATTTTAACTGCGCTTGGATTTGAAATATTAAAAGAGGGCATGGATGAACTGCGTGTTGCAGTGCCAAGAAGTAAACCAGACATTAGTCTACCTGCGGATATTGTAGAAGAAATTATTAGAATTGATGGTTTGGATAATATAGAAATTCCTGCTACCATTTCCATCAGTCCGGCAACTGATCATTCTGCTCAGAAAGAAAACCTCAAAAATAAAATCGCTAACTATTTAGTTGGTCAGGGCTTTATTGAGATTCTTACAAACAGTATCACCAATAGCAAATATTTCAGTGAAGAGGTATTGAGCAGATCAGTGAAAATGATCAATAATTTAAGTGCTGATCTGGATATTTTGCGCCCTTCCATGTTAGAGACGGGACTGGAAACTATCGCTTACAACCTGAATAGAAAGAATAATAATCTGCAGTGTTTTGAATTCGGTAAAACCTATGCTAGCAGTGGTCCTGGTGAATATAGTGAGGCAGAACATTTGGCTTTATATTTTACTGGCTCTGATCAGGAAGAAAGCTGGCATCAAAAAAGTAGAAGTTTAGATATTTATAAGGCTAAGGGAATAGTAGCAGCCATTATGCAATTGGCTGGTATTGGTGGTCTTCAGCTTTCTTTATTGGAAGATACCATCTTGATAAAAGCTGGTAAGAAGGAATTGGGATCTATTGTAACCGTATCAAACAAACAGTTATTAGAATTTGATATTAAACAGTCAGTTTATTTTGTTGACATAGATTTTGTTACCCTTTTGAAGTTGGTGGAAGAGCGTAAGATTGTTTATAAAGAAGTAAATAAGTTTCCTGCTATGCAACGCGACCTGGCATTAGTGGTGGATAGGAAAATAAGTTTTGAGGCGATTGATCAGCAAGTTCGTAAAACACAGATCGCAAAACTGAAACAAGTACGACTATTTGATGTATTTGAAAGTGATAAGTTAGGGGCTGATAAAAAATCTATGGCAGTGAGCTTTACATTTGAAGACGATCAAAAAACGCTTACAGACAAAGAAGTGGATGCAATGGTTGGAAAACTGATTCATCAATTTGAAAAGGAATTAGGAGCAGAAATTAGAAAATAGAGAATCTAAAAAACTATTAATTACCGTATTTTAGAGTAAGATTAATTTTAATAGATGGAAGAAATTTCTGTACAGATAAAATCTATTCAAGAAAAGCTGCAGATTTTGCTCAGGCAGCAACAGCTTTTGCAGAAAGAGAACCAGAAATTAAAAAAGGATCTGGAGAAGATGCAGACCGAGAAATTGCAGAAAGAATCAGATCTGGAAGGGATGATTCAGCAGTTAGAGTCGGTTAAGATTGGTGGAACTCAATGGAGTCCCGCTGATAAAGTTTTAATGGAAAAAAGGATTGATGGTTATTTAAAAGAGATCGAGAAATGCCTTTTGTTACTGAATGCTTGACATGATGGAAGAACTCATACCCGTAAATATTGTAATAGCTGACCGGACTTACCGACTTAAAATTGAGCCGGCGGATGAGGAGATGGTTCGAAAAACGTCTAGCCTGATCAATGACAAAATTTCGGAGTTCAAGACCAGTTTTGCCGGGAAAGACATGCAAGATTATGTTTCCATGGCATTATTATGGTTTGCAACTGAGCAAACACAATCAGGCAACCTTCTCGTAAAATGGGGCGAATTGGCCCAGCAAATCAACTCTTTAGAAAAATCTATCGACAAAGCTTTACAGGAAAACCTATAAGGCTAGAACCAAATCCTTTCGCTTAATTTATTTAAGTATCTTCGCCTATTACGTATACTTATTAGGTTAAAATGAGATGTGTACGGGTATATAGGATTTTGAATTATTAAAAATTACCAAAACCATGGATCAAAATGTTGTTTCTATTATAATTGGTGCCGTTTCACTAATTGTTGGAGCTCTAGCGGGTAAGTTTTTATTCGCGAAGAACACAAAAAAACAGATCGAAGACGCCGAGCACCAAGCGCAAACTATCTTGAAAGAAGCCGAATTAAGAGCTGAAACCGTTAAAAAGGAAAAGCAATTAGAGGCAAAAGAACGCTTTGTACAGTTAAAGTCCGAACACGATAAAGAGGTGATGGACCGCAATCGTAAATTAGGTGAGGCAGAAAACAGGATCAAGCAAAAAGAGATCTCCATTAACCAGAAAGAAGCTGGTTTAGACAAACAGACTAAAGAAAATGAAGCGATTAAGGAAAATCTGAACCGTCAGATTGAATTAGTGAACTTGAAGCGTACTGAACTTGAAAAGCATCAGGAGGAGCATATTCGTCGTCTTGAAAAAATTGCAAATCTTAGTGCGGATGAAGCAAGGGCTCAATTGATCGAAAGCTTGAAGCAAGAAGCTCATTCTCAGGCATTAGGACTTCAACAAGAGATTATAGAGGAAGCGAAACTGAAAGCAAATAAAGAAGCTCGGAAAATTGTTATTCAATCTATTCAGCGAACTGCTGCTGAGGTTACAATTGAAAATACAGTGACTGTATTCAATCTGGAAACAGACGAAATCAAGGGCCAGATCATTGGTAGAGAAGGTAGAAATATCCGTGCCATTGAAGCTGCAACCGGAGTAGATCTGATTGTGGATGATACGCCAGAAGCGATTATTTTATCCTCTTTCGATCCATTACGTAGAGAAATTGCTCGCTTAAGTTTACAGCGTTTGGTGGCCGATGGAAGAATTCACCCAGCTCGTATTGAGGAAGTGGTGGAAAAAACCCGCCGTCAATTAGAAGAGCAGGTAATGGAAATTGGGGAAAGAACAGTGATCGAAATGGGTATCCATGGATTACATAAAGAATTAGTGAGGATAGTAGGTAAAATGCGATTCCGTTCTTCATACGGACAGAATTTGTTGATGCATAGCCGTGAAACTGCTAATTTATGCGGAATTATGGCTGCTGAATTAGGTATGAACCCTAAATTGGCAAAGCGAGCAGGCTTATTACACGATATAGGTAAAGTGCCTGACGAAGAAACTGAGTTGAGTCATGCTTTATTGGGAGCGAAACTTGCAGAGAAATATGGTGAGAACCCTGCAGTGGTGAATGCCATTGGAGCCCACCACGACGAAATGGAAATGCAATATGTAATTTCTCCGATCATTCAGGCCTGCGATGCTATCAGCGGAGCCCGTCCTGGTGCCAGAAGGGAGATTATGCAGCAATATTTGCAACGTATCAAGGACCTTGAAAATCTTGCCATGGCTTACCAGGGTGTTGAAAAAGCATACGCTATTCAAGCCGGTAGAGAATTGAGGGTAATCGTTGAGGCTGAGAAAGTTACAGATGGCGATAGTGATAAGTTGAGCTTTGAGATCGCACAGAAAATTCAGACAGAAATGACCTATCCTGGTCAGATCAAAGTAACAGTTATTAGAGAAAAAAGAGCGGTAAACGTAGCTAGATAAAAAATATTCTGATTTAGCAGTAGTATTTTATTATTTTTTCTATACCTTTGCCGTCCGCAAAAAAATAAAGTTATGGACGCAGCAGTTCAGTTTGTACACGAGCAATTGACCGTGAAGAAGACTTACCCTAAGTTTAAAGCAGGTGATAATATCACTGTTAATTATAAAATCGTAGAGGGTGGTAAAGAACGTATTCAGAGTTTCCGTGGTGATGTAATTAAATTACAAGGCAACGGTGCTACTGCATCATTTACAGTACGTAAGATCTCTGATGGTGTAGGTGTGGAGCGTTTGTTCCCAATCCTTTCTCCAAATATTGATTCAATCTTGTTAAACAAGTCTGGTAAGGTTCGCCGTGCTAAATTGTATTATTTGAGAGAGCGTAGTGGTAAGAGTGCACGTATTAAAGAAAAAAGATTCTAAGAGAATTTTATTCTTTAATTAGCATTAGTTTTCTTTACCTTTCATTTCTAAATTTTTATTTTATGGGAGACTTATTTGCACCTCAACACATTATATGGATCGTTTTACTGTTCTTATTGTTTTTTGGAGGTAAAAAAATACCCGAATTAATGCGCGGGTTAGGAAAAGGAATTAGAGAGTTCAAGGACGCAAAAGACAATGTGCAGAAAGAAATCGAAACACATGTTTCTGAAGAATCACAAAAGAAAGAAACAAATTCATAGAATGTTTATTTAATTAGTAAACCTCGCAATTTATTTCTGCGGGGTTTTTATTTTTTTTATAACCACACCAACTTTCCTATCAACTTAATGGGGCTTTTTACTAAAATATCGGATCCAGATTCAAGCGCAGAAATGTCGTTTTTCGACCACATTGATGAGTTAAGGAAACACTTATTCAGATCTGTTATTGCGATTTTAATAGGCGCTATTTTCATTGGATATTACAATAAGTTTATAATCCGCAATATCTTGATGGGTCCTATCCATTCTGATTTTGTTACCTATAGATACCTATGTTCTCTAGGAAGATACTTGGGTATGGGAGATACGCTTTGTTTGAATACCGTAAATATTAAAATGCAAAGCAACGCAGTGGCTGGTCAGTTCAATGTGTTTCTAAACGTTATTTTAATAGGTGGATTAATCGTTGCTTTCCCATACGTATTTTGGCAATTCTGGAGATTTATAAAACCTGCATTAAAGAATAACGAATTGAAAGGAACACGTGGGGTGATCTTCTGGGTTTCTCTATTGTTTTTCATAGGTGTTCTATTCGGATATTATGTAATTGCACCTTACACCATTAATTTCTTCGCAGGGTTTCAAATTGATGAGAGCATTGAAAATTTTTGGACCATTGCCAGTTATTTTAATACGATGATGCCGCTTGTGCTTGGCTCAGGATTAATGTTTCAGCTTCCATTGGTGTTGTATTTTCTAGCAAAAATCGAAGTGGTAAGCTCTACATTTTTAAAGAAATATCGCAAACATTCCATTTTGGTCATTACAATTGTTGTATCCATTATCACACCTCCTGATATGTTGAGTACTATCATTTGTAGTATTCCTTTGATCTTATTGTATGAGATCAGCATCTTCCTGATTGTGGGTATAGAGAAAAAAAGGAAAATAGCGGAAGCTAAAGAATGGAGTTAATCAGCAAGTAAAAACGTTTAACATTGTTTTCATTTCAATCAATACATCAGTATCATTCATTTTTAGATAAAAATGAAAATGGCTGCAGCATTGCGGTTGATCATTATTTACACGAAATTGAAAAGAAGCAACATCTCAATGCATTCCTGGAAGTGTTTGCAGAGGAAGCCATGGAACGTGCCAAAGCATTAGATCAGAAACGTAAATCGGGCAAACCCATTGGCAGATTGCATGGTGTGGTGGTTGGTATCAAAGACGTTATTTGTTATAAAGATCATACAGTATCTGCAGGATCAAAGATTCTGGAGAATTTCAAATCAATTTATCACGCTTCAGTTGTAGAAAAGTTATTGCAGGAAGATGCCATTATTATTGGCCGTCAAAACTGTGATGAGTTTGCAATGGGTAGTAGTAATGAAAACTCTGCATTCGGAGCTGTAAGAAATGCATTAGATGAAGCACGTGTGCCTGGTGGATCTTCTGGTGGATCAGCAGTTAGTGTTCAGGCCGGATTAACTATGATTAGTTTAGGTAGCGATACCGGTGGATCTGTTAGACAGCCAGCAGATTTTTGTGGAGTGGTTGGTTTAAAACCCAGTTACGGTAGAATTTCTCGTTATGGTTTAATTGCTTATGCATCTTCTTTCGATCAGATCGGCATTTTTTCTAACACTGTGCAAGACGCTGCACTTTGTTTAGAAGTCATCTCCGGTTCTGATGATTTTGATAGCACCGTCTCAGAAAAACCAGTTCCTGCTTATGCAGCAGAATTAACAACGGCTCCTCGTAAATATCGTATCGCTTATTTTAAACAAGCATTGGAACACCCCGGATTGGATCCGGAAATGAGAGCTACTATTTCTGAACTCATCGCACAATTAAGACAAGAAGGACATATTGTTGATCCTATAGAATTTGATCTGCTTAACCATATCGTACCAACCTATTACGTATTAACCACCGCAGAAGCATCGAGTAATTTGTCGCGTTTTGATGCAGTACGTTTTGGTTATAGAGCGCCGCTGGTGAATCCAGCATTGAACGATATGTATAAAGCATCCAGAAGTGCTGGTTTTGGTAAGGAAGTGCAAAGACGTATTATGTTAGGTACCTTTGTGTTGAGTGCTGGTTATTTTGATGCATATTTTACCAAAGCACAACAAGTAAGGCGCATTCTTTTGAATAAATCGGTGGATGTTTTTGAAAAATATGAAGCCATTATTTCTCCGACAGTACCTTCAACTGCATTTAAGATCGGAGAAAAATCAGACGACCAGGTAGCTATGTTCCTGGCAGATATATATACCGTTTTTGCCAATCTGGTTGGTATCCCTGCTATTTCTATCCCTTTGTTCAAGCATAGTAATGGGCTTCCTTTTGGTTTGCAAATCATGACCAATCATTTTGAAGAAACTACCATGCTACAATTATCTGATCAACTAATGAATTAATAATCAATTAGTTGATCTTTTACTAGCGTCTTAAAAACCTCCTTTCACATCGCTTTAAGTTATTTCGTAGTAATTTTGCCCCCCAGCAATTATTAGCAAGCATGAAGTGGTATGGTATTTCTATTCAAACAAGGCATTCAATCTCCCATTTTGTTTTGGGGGCATTTGCTGTTTTGGCTGGCGCTATAGGAACTATGTCATTTGCAGTGGAACCAGCGTTTAAAGAAAAGCCTATTGTAGATACCAGCCGAGATAAATACGGTTTTCAAAGTTTATTTATTGCTAATAAGTTTGATGCTTCTAAACCTTATATCAATCAATTAAATCCACAAGCAGTTTCTTTTGTGCAGGAATATATCCGTAAACAAGGAAAGGAATTGGATCGTATGAAGAGTTGGGGCAAACCCTATTTTGATCTTTACGATAATATCCTTACGATGTATGGAATTCCGAAAGAAATGAAATACCTGAGTGTGATTGAGAGTCATTTACAACCCGGTTTAGTCTCATGGGCTGGAGCAGTGGGTCCATGGCAATTAATGGACTATGAAGCCAAGCGTTATGGTTTGAGGGTGGGGGTTAATGATGAGCGAATGGATTTCTATAAAAGCACACATGTGGCAGCGAAATTGATGAAAGAACTATATGCCGAATTTGGTGATTGGTTATTAGTGGTAGCAGCCTATAACGGAGGTGCAGGAAGGGTGAGACAATGCATCAGAAAATCTGGGAGCAGAGATTTTTGGGTGTTGCAATATTATTTAAAAGAAGAAACCCGCACGCACGTTAAGAAATTTATAGCTACGCATTATCTGTTTGAAGGATCTGGCGGTTGGACAACACTTACGGCCGATGAAACAACTAAAGTAAAAGCAGCACAAATTTCCGATAACCAACAAGTTAATTTATCAACTGAAGAAATAGCAACTACAACAACGGTAAACCTTAGTGGTAGATACAACTCTGTAGTCCTAACCAATAGTTTAGCTTTAGAAATTAGTCAGTTCAATAGATGGAATCCCGGATTTGATAAAACCCTATCTGAGGGCAAGTCATACAATATGCGATTACCCAAGGAAAAACTTTCAATCTTTGAATCCAAGAAAAGTCAGATCCTGATCGAATCATTCCGCATGTTAATAGAAGGACACACAACCACTAAATAAGCAATTAATATACAGATAGTACAAAAAAAATGTTGAATCGGTTTTGCAACCCATTCAACATTTCATTATGTTATTAATTTTCTTTAGAAGTCGTCGTCATCATCATCGTCGAAGCCGCTGTCTTTGTCGTTAAACAGGTCGAATTCTTTAAAATCTTCGTCCAATTTAAAGTCGTCTTCTTCATCGGCCTTTTTCTTTGATGTTCCGCTACTAGGTGCTTTTTTGCCCTTACTTTTTGGAATATCGAATTCGTCGAAGTCTGGATCCCAGTCATCGTCTTCTTCGGCTTTATCCCAATCGTCTTCTACATCTGCATCGTCGTCATCGTCGTCATCATCATCTTTTGGTTTTTTCGACGAAGCTTTTGCCCCTTTCTTAGCGGGTTTAACGTCCAATGAATCATCATCGTCGTCATCTAAATCATCATCATCTTCCAATTGTTTTTTACTTTTTGGAGATGGTTTTGCATCGGCATTCTTTGCCGGTGTTGTCTTTGGAGTAGAGGATTTGCTATCCTTATCAGATTTCGCTGCCATATTCTAATAAGATTATTGCGTAAATTTTAAACGCAAAATTGTATTAACCAAAAATATTTTTTCTTTTCTTTTTAAAAATTAAAATTTCCTAAATGTGAACAATCTGTTCACGGCCAGGTCCATTAGAAACGTGCTTCACTGGAACACCACAATATTCGTTGATAAATGCGATATACTGTTTCATTGTTTCCGGTAAATCTGCTCCCAATTTGATCTGTGTGGTATCTGTGCTCCAGCCTTTGAATTGCTCCAAAATTGGTTCAATCGTAGCTTTTGCCATTTGAAATGGAACTTGTTTTGTTTCAACTCCATTTACTTTATATGAAGTACACATCGATAATTCTTCAAATGCATCTAAAACATCCGCTTTTGTCATTATAATTTGTGTAACACCATTGATCATACAAGTATATTGTAAAGCCACCAGATCCATCCAGCCACATCTGCGTGGGCGGCCAGTGGTTGCTCCGAATTCACTACCTATTCTACGAAGTTCTTCACCAGTTGCATCAAAAAGTTCTGTTGGGAATGGTCCACCGCCTACGCGTGTGCAATAAGCTTTGGTAACTCCCATCACCTCCCCGATTTGTTTAGGAGAAATTCCTAAGCCAGTACAAACCCCAGCTGAAATGGTATTCGAAGAAGTAACAAATGGGAATGTTCCGAAATCGATATCCAGCATACTGCCCTGTGCACCTTCTGCTAATACTTTCTTGCCTTTTGAAAGTTCATCATTGATAAAATATTCGCAATTGATCACATTCAATGTTTTCAAGAACTCCAATGCTTCAAAAAATTCTTCTTCCCAGGCAGAGATATCTTCAATAAAATGAAAGTTATCTAACAATTTCTGATGCTTCAAACGAAGCTTGATATACTGTGTTGTAAAGCTTTTATCTAAGAGATCGCCCACTCGTAAAGCATTACGTCCGGTCTTATCCATATAAGCCGGGCCAATTCCTTTCAGGGTAGAACCGATCTTACTTTCACCCTTCGACATTTCAGAAGCTTTATCTAAAGCTCTGTGCGTAGGAACAATGATATTAGTACGTTCAGAAATAAATAAATTTTTTCTTACATCGATGCCATATGCAGCCACCGCATCACATTCTCTTTTTAGAGTTACGGGATCAAGTACAACACCGTTACCAATAATATTTACTTTATCCTGATGGAAAATTCCAGAAGGAATTTGATGAAGCACTTGCTTCTTTCCATCAACATACAAAGTATGTCCTGCGTTGGGTCCGCCTTGAAAGCGTGCTACGATATCATATCTGGGCGCGAAATAGTCTACAATTTTGCCCTTTCCTTCATCACCCCATTGTAAACCTAGAATTACATCAACCATATATTTGTTTTGAATCGAGGCAAAAATAAGCCTTGACTTTGAGTAAAAAGGAAATGACGTCAATTAATTACCATCAATTTTAAACAAAATGTGCAAATCCTTATTAAGTAAGTGATTCCGTATCAAAACGATCAACTGTTTGTATTCCGTTTAATTGTTTCAGCCGATCAACTAATTCCTCCAATTCTTCTTTGTCGTGCACAAAAACCTTGATCGTGCCTCTGAATATTCCTTCTGATGATTCAATGGTCAGTGCTGCAATATTTACCCGCATATCTCCACTGATGATGTTAGTGATTTTATTGATCACACCTACATCATCCATACCTATAATTTTCAAGCCAGTTAAAAAAGAAATTTCTTTATTCTTAGCCCATTTGGTTTTAACAACTCTGTGAGAGTAATTAGCCATTAGTTGTGTAGCATTCGGACAGGTAGTACGGTGTATAATTAAACCCTTTCCGGTACTTACAAATCCAAACACGTCATCACCTGGAATAGGGTTGCAACATTTTGCGAGTGTATAAACAATCTTATCGCTACTTTCTCCGAAAATGATCAACTCTGAATCCTTTTTCGAAAAATGTTTTGCATGATTTTGCTCCACATTCAATTCCTGTACAACAGGTTTTGGTCGGGGATGTTCGATGCGGTCGCCTATTAAATTAAAATCTTTTAATTCTCTTAGGTCAATAGATTTAGTGGCAATCTTATATAACAAATCTAATTGAGAGGGTACTTTATAAAAATGAACCAGCTCATCAATATTATGTTGATTTACTGCTGCACCAAAGCCTTCTAATTTTCTTTGCAAAGTATATTTTCCATCTTCTGCGATCTTCCGTTTTTCTTCGCGAAGGGCATCTTTGATCTTACTCTTTGCTTTTGCAGTTACAACAATATTCAGCCAATCTTCTGATGGCTTTTGTTTGTTACTGGTGATGATCTCTATCTGATCACCGCTCCGTAATTTATGGCTAATGGGCACCAGTTTATGGTGCACTTTTGCACCTATACATTTGGTTCCAATGGCAGAGTGAATAGAGAATGCAAAATCAAGTGCTGTGCTCCCAACTGGTAACATCTTTACATCACCTTTTGGTGTGTACACGTATATTTCTTCTGCAAGAAATGATGTTTTAAAATCCTGTAGGAAGTCTACAGTGTCTGTATCTGGAGTGCTTAGTACTTCTCTGATCTGTCCAAACCATTTATCAAAACGGTCTTCATCACCACCACCTTCCTTGTATTTATAGTGTGCAGCCAAACCCTTCTCAGCAATCTCATTCATCCGTTTAGTTCGGATTTGCACCTCTACCCATTTACCTTGAGGTCCCATCACTGTGGTGTGTAAAGCTTCGTATCCATTGCTTTTTGGATTACTCAACCAATCGCGCAAACGTTCTGGAGAAGGATTGTATTCATCAGTAATTAATGAATATACTTTCCAGCAATCTTCTTTTTCTTTTTCTGTGGGAGAATTTAAAATAACACGGATGGCAAAGAGATCATACACTTCTTCAAATGCTACTGATTTCTTTTTTATTTTATTCCAAATACTATGGATGCTTTTTGGCCGACCATAAATTTCAAAATCAAAATTGGAGGCTTCTAATTTTTCTTTTAGAGGTCGGATAAATTCATTGATATACCTGCTCCTTTCGCGTTTGGTCTCAGATAACTTTTTTGCAATATCCCGATAGGCTTCTGGCTCCATGTATTTCATGGAAAGATCTTCGAGTTCTGTTTTAATATTGTATAAACCCATGCGATGTGCGAGGGGTGCATATACCCAAACTGTTTCAGAGGCGATCTTTAATTGCTTTTCACGTTTCATGTGGTCAAGCGTGCGCATATTGTGTAAACGATCTGCTAATTTGATCAGAATTACACGGGGATCATCAGTAAGTGTTAAAAGAATTTTTTTGAAATTTTCTGCCTGCTGACTTGTATTGGTGTCTATAACATTTGAGATCTTGGTAAGTCCGTCTACAATACGCATGATCTCTGTACCAAATTCATGTTCTACATCATCCAGGGTTATGTCTGTATCTTCTACAGTATCATGTAACAAAGCACAAATGGTACTGCGCACACCTAGCCCGACTTCTTCTACGCAGATCATGGCCACTGCAAGCGGGTGAATGATATAAGGTTCACCGCTTTTTCTGCGCATGGTTTTATGCGCTTCAACAGCCATTTCAAATGCATGGCGAACCAATTCCTTATCGCCCCTTTTTAATTTGGGGCGCAGACTTCGAAGTAAAGCGCGGTAATGCCTGAGAATTTCGTTTTTCTCCTGTTCAACGGTGAGATTATATTTAGGAAGCGCTGCTTCTGAAGATTGATTGTCCACTGCTTGTTCCATCGAATAGCGAATATAAGCAATAAGGCTTATTTGCCATTGTAGCATAATTACTAAAAACTGTTAGTATTTTTTTAAGAGCGGTGAACCCGATGCATGCTTAGTTGTTACATTTGTACAGACCATGCAAAAAGCAAAGACTAAAAAAATATTTGAATTCTCTCTGTTTAGCAGAATTTTTCGATTCGTAAAACCTTATTCCGCCAAATTTTATGGTAGCATTTTATTAGCCATTGTGATGGCTGTATTTGCCCCAATAAGGCCCTATTTGATTCAACTAACCATTGATAGTGCCTCAGGAAAAACAGTTCATGTTCCTGGTTGGTTAAAAGCAGTTTTGTTTCATACAGATTTAAATGATGTAACCAAATTCATAATTGCTGTTACTATTTTTCAAGTAATCTTTCTTTTTATAGAAACCAGTGTGCGTTTTGTTTTTAGTTTTATCACCTCATGGATGGGACAGAGTGTGGTAAGGGATATGCGGGTGGCGGTTTTTAAAAAGGTGTTGGGATTAAATCTTTCTCAATTTGATAAAACGCCCATTGGAACACTCACCACCAGAACTATCAATGATATTGAAAGCATTAATGATATTTTTTCTGATGGTTTGATTCCGATTATTGCAGATTTATTAACGATTATTATTACGTTGGGTACGATGTTATGGATGGATTGGCGTTTAACGCTGATTAGTTTGGTTCCATTTCCGATTATGATTGTGGCTACCTATTATTTTAAGGAAAGTGTTAATAAGAGTTTTATTAGGGTAAGAAATGCGGTATCTGCCTTAAATGCATTTGTACAAGAACATATTACTGGAATGCAGGTGGTACAGGCATTTGCGGCAGAAGATCGAGAATACAATAAGTTTAAAAAAATTAATACTGAACATCGCAATGCAAATATCAACGCCATTTTTGCATATTCTGTTTTCTTTCCGGTGGTAGAAGTTGTGTTGGCTGTTAGTACAGGCTTACTGGTTTGGTGGATTGCCGGAAAGGCCCTGGATGCTGGCTTGCTGGTTGCATTTATATTATACCTCAATCAGATCTTTAGGCCCCTACGAGTAATAGCCGATAAGTTTAATGTGTTGCAAATGGGAATGATTGCGGCTGAACGGGTTTTTGTGGTATTAGATAATCCAGACTTTTCACCACCATCGGCTCCAGATGCATATAATCCTGGTATGATGAAAGGTGAAATTGCTTTTGATCAGGTGTGGTTTGCTTATACCGATGAAAATTATGTATTAAGAAACATTAGTTTTACCGTGAAAGCCGGTGAAACAGTTGCTTTGGTTGGTCATACAGGAAGCGGAAAAACCAGTATCATCAGCTTAATGAACAAATTATACCATATCGAGAAGGGGTCAATTTTGGTAGACGGGATAAATATCAATGAGTATGATCTGGACGCATTGAGAAAAGGCATTGGTGTGGTATTACAGGATGTGTTCTTGTTTAGTGGAAGCATTTTGGATAATATAACGCTTCGAAATACAGATATTAAGAGGGAGCAGGTTATTGAAGCAGCTAAAATGATTGGGGTGCACGATTTTATCATGCAGTTACCCAATGGCTATGATTATCATGTGATGGAAAGGGGAAATACCCTGAGTTTGGGTCAGCGCCAGATCTTATCTTTTATCAGGGCATTATTATATAACCCAGCCATCCTGATTTTAGACGAAGCCACCTCTTCTATTGATACGGAAAGTGAATTGATGATTGAAAAAGCTACCGATACATTGATTTCGGGAAGAACTTCTATTATTATCGCCCATAGACTTTCTACCATCAGAAAAGCAGATAAAATTTTGGTTTTAGACAAGGGAGAGTTAAAAGAAGTGGGTAATCACGAGAGCTTATTGGCTTTGGGCGGATTTTATGCCAAGCTACATGAGATGCAATTTGAGAAGAAAAAGCCTATATCGGCTTAGAAAACAAAGCTTTGGGGCTAATCCTGCCTCCAGGAAATTCACTTGCAATATTTTCTACCATTTTGCTTCGAATTTTCGAGGCCTTACCCCTATCTTTGCGCCAAATTTCGAGACAGGTATGGCCCGTAGAAGCGTAAAATCTTTGTTGGTAGTGATTTTTAGCGTATTTAGTATGCTATTTGTTACTACGCTGCATGCACAAAATGAGCCCGAAAAAGCGGCTACTGAAACCAAAGAAGCCGGAAAGGAGAAAAAAGAAGGTGCTTTTGATCCCGCTGAACTAATTATGGAGCATATTTTGGATGCCCATGA
>CANBQT010000065.1 GCA_947371755.1 Chitinophagaceae bacterium | reverse complement strand
TAAAGTATTAATGGTATTGAGCTCACGCATTGTTTGAGCAATATCTGCAAAAGGAATTCCCTCGCCATCGAGTAATTCCTTTTCGTATGATCTGTTTTTAAAATTCATTAAAGTTGAAATTATTTCTTTTTACAAAGGAAGGTCTCCATGGTTAGTCCGGGTCCAAAAGCAATACCAAAAACGTTATCGCCAGATTGAATTCCTGAATCCATGATTTCTTTTAGCACAAATAAAATGGTGGGGGAAGACATATTACCATTTTCAGCCAATACTTTTCTTGCGAATTTTGTTTGATCTTCTCTCAGATATAATTTTTCCTCAATCACATCTACTATTTTTTTTCCGCCTGGATGAATACACCAATAAGCAATATCCTGAATTGTGATACCTTTTTTCTTGATAGCTGCTGAGATGAGTAACTCAATATCTTCTTTGATCAGTTGAGGGATGTAGCTACTTAAAGTCATTAAAAATCCTTTGCTACTGATCTCCCATGCCATGTCTTTTTTTCCTTGAAATGCAACTTGAGAATGAAAGCTATCAATTTGTAGTGCCTTTGGTTCAATACTATTATTTGAAATTAAAACTGCAGCAGAACCATCTGCAAACAATAAACTACTGGATGCATTTTCAAGTGTGTATTCTTTTTGAAAATGCAGTGTACAGAACTCAGTAGCAACTAAAACAACATTTGCAGCTGGTTCACTGTCACAAATGAATTTTGCTAATTTTAATCCATGTATGGCGGCATAGCAGCCCATGAAATTGATAGAAGTTCTAAACAATGTGGGAGAAAGATGCATGGCTTCCATGATCTCGAGGTCTAATCCAGGTGCACTCATGCCAGTACAACTAATAGTGATGAGATGTGTTATTGCATCAGGACTGATATAGGTGTCGATACATTTTTGTATAGCCTCTATTGACAAACGGGCTGCGTTTTTTTTATACAATTCCATTCGCTCTTCAATGGAAGGAAATGGATCATCTTCGTTATCTGGTAAAAAGTTCCCGCTGTTATTTATTCCACCATAATCTGGAATGGCAGAATGTCTTGTTTCAATACCACTATGATGGTAAAGAAATGCAAGTTTTCTTTTTTCATCAGCTTCAAGCTGATAGGCTTTTTGCATGTATTGCAGAATGTCTTTCTGCTGATGTGCAAATGGTGGATTTGCCGTTGCTATAGATATTATATCAGCCAATGTGTTTCAAAATTAATAATGTGATAAATGCCAGATTTGTACAGGTACTGGCTAACCAGATCATCAGCATGGTTTTTTTGAAATTAGCCTGTTCCGGATCTTTCCATACTTCTATAAACCATCTGATAAAATATAGAACCACCGGAATAAAAAAAAGTTGAATAATCCAAAAATTATGTAATTCGTGGTGTACTTGAAAATGCTTAAATAGGCAAAAAAACGCCAATAAGTAAAGTATTCCGCAAAAAATAAATGTGCCTCTTTTACCTAATAAAATTGAAATGGTTTTAACTCCATCTTCCCGGTCCTGAATGTGCTGATAAATTTGAGTGATGGGATAAAATCCACCGATTAATAAACCCGCTGCAACAATTAATAAAGATGGAATAGCTATGGTAAGATCACTACTAACACCATGTGCAATGGCAAAGAATACCAAAGATCCTTGATTGATAATGACCAATAGATAACCTAAGATGGGATATTTTTTTAAACGTAATCCCCGCCAGCTATACAATCTTGAGCAAATAATAAAAAACAGGAAACACCCTGCAAATAAGGGGCTTATAAAAAAAGAAAAACCAAAACCTATACTGTCCAAAATAATTGTAAAATAATACAACTGTATTGTCGGCTGCATCGGATTGGCAATGCCACCAATGCTTTCGGTATCTCTATCGTTATAACTATTATAACCGTTACTAGAAGGATAAAGAACGGCATGTAATAAAACGAAAACTAATATAGCCCTTTGCCAATTGATCTGGTCGGTAATACTTAAAGCGAACCAGTAAACTGGCATTAGAAAAAAACTAAACGGAATCCGTAATAGTTGAATGGTGGATTTTTGAATCAATTTGTGGGATTGAATATTGAATATAAACTTTATTCAGTCACATTAATCCTTACCCCTTCAGAATGACTGTTAAATTCTGGGGCATACATACACTGAATACTGGCGGTGCCCACTGAAAAGTTGCCAATATGAGTCATGTAAACCGGGTATTCAAAAATATAGGTTCCCTTGTTTAAGTGACTGATAAAAAAGTTACTGCTGATATCAGTAGTGTTTTCATAATAACCTATTCCATCCTGCCATTTGTAACCACTCAAAATATTTTCAGGTTCCATCCCTGCTGCTCTCATATCTTTCAAATGAACATAATCCATTTCCCTATCTGTTTTGATAATGATTCGTACAACAACTTTGTCTCCCACCTTTAATGGGTTGTTCAGATCAGCAGCTACCAATTCTTTACCCTGATCAGTTAATCGCTCGATCATCAATTTTTTCTGAACACTAAGTGGTGAAGCTGATTCTGTTATTTTATCGAGGTCCTCAAAATATTGCCAATGAACTGCACCCCAGGCTGGTTGATTATTTTTTTGATTGTGGGTGTTAACCGTTTTTGTGGTGATGGTAATATTACCCAATGAGGAATCTATTTTTGAGGCATCTAACTTTTTTTCAAAATATCCGGAACCGGTTTCAGTATTTTCATTTTTGCTCTTGAATACTGTTTTGCCTAATTCTATTTGAACAGTTTTGTTATCCTGTAACCAATTAGAACCATTTAAAAGTATGGCATAACATGCATTGGCTGTATGTATGCTTGTTTTCCAATTATTTGTTTGCTTGTTTAAAATGAGCCATGTTTTAATGGCATCTATCTTTTTAAAGTTTTCTGCTGATTTGTTTTGAATTGAATATTCAGCAAGCAATTCTATCATAGAGGTAGCAATACTAATCTGAGATTCCTGTGAAGCCCAGACATTTGATTGCTTCCAATACATGCCCTTTTGTTTATCAGTTACAGCATTTTCCTCCAGTGAGGGTAGGATTGTTTTAGCTACAAATCTTTCCTCATTATTTCTTAATTGGATCAAACCAATGAGTGACTGATCATACATTGAAAATTTATTCCAGAAATCTCTGCTCTGTTTTAGATAATAGTTATTTGCTTGAATAAATAAAGGAGCAATATCTGCAAAGAAACTTCGCATGTATAAATACTGAATCTGTACACTACCAATATGTTGTTGATTTAAATTGAGCGAATGTTCAATGATCTGTTGATACGCTGCATGATTATTTTCATCTTCAAACTGTAACGCCTTTATCAGCATCGGTTTGATGCGGATTGCCATGTCTGGTGTGATAGCCCCGAGTTTTTTCAATCTCCCAATCCCAGTTAAAATGGTGGTTGTGATAAATGGGTCTTCGCTGCCTCCTTTAAACCAGCTAAAAGAGCCATTGGGTAATTGCAGTTCCTGTAATTTTTGTAATGAATTATCGGTTGATTCAGAAAGTTTAATCAAATCGAATAATTCAGAAAGGTTCTTTTTTCTTTCTGCTTCCGTATTGGCATCTAAAACCCAGGGCGTTTCTTCTAATAACACCTGTTTTAGTGGCTGATTCTTTTGAAGATTCGACAATAAAGAAGCAGAGTCTTTTTTGCTTTGTTCGAACCAGGTTTTAATGATGGGGTTTTTGTTTACAATAAAAGAGGCAATACTGTTTGCATAGATCTTATGAAAGATTGCTTCTGCACAATTATCCATTCCTTGTTTTAGATAGGGTAATGCTTGCACAGCATACCAGATTGGATTACTACTAAATTCAACTGTTAAAGATTCATTACTTAAACTATTGCTATACTGGTGCAATAATTTATCGAAATGAAATGAAAGTGTAGTGTCTCCATTTATTAATATTGGTAAACTCTCTGTTACCAATGAACGATTGCTTAATACGGCCAAGACATTTTCTTCACCATCACTATAGGTACCTGATTTTGCTATAACCCGCCAGATCAATGGTTTGTTATAACTGAAAGGAATTTGAATGGGAAACTTAACAGCTTCTGTTTGCTTGGGCCCTACTGTAAAATATTGGGTTGGAAATATATTTTGAAACCAACCATCAATGGATGTATTGGTTGTTGCATCAATTAACTCAAGAGTGATCTGACCAGTTAATTCTTTGTCGCTCATATTCGCAATACGTGAACTGAATTCCATTTTATCACCCTCCCGCATAAACCGGGGTGCATTGGATTGTACCATCAAAGTTTTCTGTGTTTGAATTTCGGTGGTCTGCAATCCTGAAGAAAGGTCCTTTGTGTGTGCGAAACTCATCCACTTCCATTTGGTTACGGCATCAGGCATGGTAAAACTAAATTGATAACTACCTGAGCTATCGGCAATCAATTGCGGAAAGAAAAAAGCCGTTTCATTAAAATCTTTACGAATGATGGTTTCGACTGGTTCTTGTTTTAACTGACCTTTTTTTGAGAGTTCAACTTTGTCATAATCTTCATATGTCCTAGCAACTAAAGGTGCCGCTAAAGAAGTTTTTTCCTGAAGTACACTTCCGGAATTTGAATTGATGTTGACGCCCAGAATTTTTCCCCTTAAATAATTTGCAGTTAGATCTAATTCAATTGGAAACGGGATATTTGGCTGAACTATCTCCCATAAGTCATTAAAACTGGCTGGTATTTTTGCATAATCAATGGATATGTCGGATTCATTGGAATTCGAATTGAGATAATTTTGGATGGAAGTTTCTGAACCAAAATTAAATTTCCAAAAATCTGACCTGTATTTTTCATTCCACCAATTTGGCTGATCCCATTGCTGCATTTTAAATTCATCTAAGGAGGCATCATACATGGAAGTCAATAATTCTGCAGCTACTTTTTCTCCCTTTTTGCCAGAAATGGCAACAGTCCATTTTTCTTCAGAACCTGGTTCCGTTTTGTCTCGGAAGCTCTGATATTTGATTTGTAATTCTTTATTGGTAAAGGGAACTCTTTTAGAAAAACGGTTTAAGAAGATCCTATTTTGAAAAACAAAAAGTTCTTCTATAAAAATGCCGCCTCTATCTTTTTCTGAAGCAGCATAAATGAAAGGCTCAATTCCTTTTTTTCTATTGATGAATTGAAAACTACCTGTTTCTTTTTGTATATGGCGTATAACAAATAAGTCTTTAGCGATAGTTCCAGTATAGATGGTGTCTTTCTCTCCTGGTTCCATCGGTTGATCATTAGTATTAAATAGATCTATGTTGCCAGTTGCAATGGTTTTACTCAGAGGATCAAAAACCTGCAAATAATTTTTATAGGTTTCCTGATTTCCTAAACTATCTTTTGCAGTTGCTTCAATCTGATAATATCCAGCTTTTAATTTTCCTCCATCAATCACCCAATCATTTTGATTTCTTGTATTAATGGTGGTAGTTAAACTTGTTTTTACGATTGGGAATTGTGAGATCTCATTTTCATTATCATACATATCATAAGGAAAGTCTTTTGTGAAGTCAACTTTACTCATAACGAATTGGTCTGGACGAGTCCAAATACGTTCTTTTAAAATTCGATCAGGACCAGTTAATTCAGAAATTTTAATATTAATAGCGGCAGGAACTTTCTCTGCATTCAAATTTGTGCTTGCCATTTCAATTTTGATATCCTTATTTCCATTGGCAACATGAGGATGATCGATATTTAGGATCAGTGCTTGATAAGCGCAACTAATTTGTTTATTTGCAGTTCTGGTTTCTCCTGAAGCGTCTGTAATGGTAGCATTAATAGTGTAGTCAAATATCGGTTTCGAACTTGCCTCTTTTGTTATATCAGGTACCGCTTTAAATTGAATGGTAAAGGCGCCTTTCTCATCTGTTTGTATAGTGCCCTGAGCAATTTCCTGAGGTTGACTTTGGGCATACATTCGATATCGTGAGTAAGGATTCAAAAACCGATCATTTCTCACCACATGATAAGTTAGATTAGCACCATTGATTAAATTCCCTGCAAATGCTTTCGCAATTCCTTTTACTTCAATAGTATCATTAAGTTGATAGGACTTCGTAATTTTTTCAAACTGTATGGAATAGGTTGGGCGTTTATATGATTCTACTGAGAAATTAGTACTGCCAGTTTCACCATTTTTAACTGTGAGCGAAAAGTTACCAGTGAGTACTTTTTCAGGTAAAGTAAATTTTCCATGATAAGAACCGTAATCATTACTGGTAAATTTTAATGAATCTATGATGCGATAATTTACGTCTCTCAAATAAACTGTTGCATTGCTTTTTGCTAGTAGCTTGCTTTTCTGGTTGTTGAAATCAAGGGTAGATACAATGGCCTTGAAATAAATATTTTGTCCCGGCCTATAAATGGATCTGTCTGTAAAAAAGAATGTTCTCTGATTTCGTTTTTCGAAATGGATAGAATCAGTGAGATCGTTTGTGTTTTGCTCATTTTCAATCCAGGTGGGATCAATCACCCTGAATTTTTCGTTCTTGCTTTCAATGATGAATGAATAATATCTATTGCTATTCTGCCCCCCAATATTTACATAACCATTTTCGTCAGTGATTTTTACAGCCTCTTTATCCCATTCTTTACTTTGAGTGTTTGATGGTCTGCTAAGAATAGTGATGGTTGATTTCGAAATAGGTTTTCCTGTTTCTCTATTCAAAACAAAAAAATCATTTTTGTTTTGAATGAGGCTGATATTGGATACCTGAAATGATTGATAATTGATGATATCCGTGGCTGAATTAAAATTCTTTCCGGTAGAACACAACAATACATATTCACCATGACTTAATGGATCTAATTTGATTTCTACAAAATGGTTTTGATAATCGTTTGTAACAGGAAGCCATTGCTCACTTGATTGAATAGGGCTTTTATTGCAAAGTAGACTGATCAGTTGCTCTCCTAGATTATTTGATTTTGTAAATTCAAGCGGCAGTGCTAAAATTCTAATATAAAGGGTATCAACATTTTTGTATTCGACCAATACTTTAATTGGTTTGTTGGGAATATCTATTTTTTCAGATTGTATACTTATATCTTTTTGAAGTATACGCTGTTTTAAATTTTCTAATTGGTTCTTGACAGGGTTTTTGTCCGCAAATTTTTTAATGGCAGCATCAATTAATTTTATAGATGCTTGGTATTGCCATCTTTCAGAACTGTCTTGAAATGGCTGATAGGTTGCTGCTAATTCACTTTTGTCATTTGCCAGTTGCAGCCATGCGTATGCTGCAGTATTACTTTCAAAATCTGTTATGATGGCTGTTAGTGCCTTTTCTTTTAATTGTTTTTTGTTTTCAAAATTAACTTGTTGATAAACCCAGTTGATTCGATCAATATCTAGGTCTATTAATGCATCTTTTTGAACATCGTTAATATGAAAAAGGGTGAGGTCCTGAAATAATTGAAGTGCTCTGAATAGGTGTGCATTACTATCGTTACTTACAAGTTTGAGCGATGCAAATTCAACATAAGTTCCAAGTGACGCTTGTTGTTGAATGGTAAAGCTGTTTTTTGCTTTTGTTCGGGATTCCTGGCCAGTTTTAAAATAGTCTAATGCATCTTGTGCAATTACATCATATAAAGTTGGTCTTAAGTTTTCTGCGTTTCCTTTCCATAAAATAGCGCCGAAAGCGTTCAGGTTGGTTTTCTTAAGTGTTTCTTTATCTGATAATGCAGCATTATATGCCGATTCGATATTTTTTAAAAAATCATCTGCCGACCAACTTAAAATATCGTTATTGTTTTGAGCTTTAATTTTTGAGCGATCGTATAATTGCCAGCGGTGATCATTAAAATACTTTTGATATTGTTTGGCAATCAAAACATGAAGTAATGCTTTGCAGCCCGGGTCGTTCGTTTTGCTGAGTTCTAATTTAAATGCGCTCACATTTTTATTGATATCAGTTTCAACCACTATATTTTCAATGGCTGTGCGATATAGCAATGCTTTGATCTGTTGTATTTTGTTAGAATGTTTCTCTGCCTGCTGATAAATCTGAATCACTTTAACAAGTGCAGATTTTGGTAAATGTGAAACGCCAAATAGACTGTCAATTTCTCTCCATTGTTGAAAATACGCAGTGTCTATTTGTTGTGCCATCAAACCATTTCCTGCCCAAAGAAGCATTCCTATAAATACCCATCCTTTTAGATTCATATAGCTATCAATTAAGCCTGTTTCTGATTAGATGCAATTTCGCTTCCAATACATACACGAAAGTACCGTTTAACAAAACCTTTTCAAGTGATTCCTAAAACAAAAATCCCGGTCAGTTGCCTGACCGGGACTATCTACTAGTGTGATTTCTTATTTTTTTAAAGCGGCAATTGCTGCTGCCATTGTTTTACCAATGTCGGCCGGACTGGCAACTACTTCGATACCACATTCAGCCATGATCTTCATCTTAGCTGCTGCTGTATCATCAGCGCCACCTACAATCGCTCCAGCGTGACCCATTCTGCGGCCCGGAGGTGCAGTTTGTCCAGCGATGAAACCTACTACAGGTTTTGTTTTGTTTTCCTTGATCCAACGGGCAGCGTCTGCTTCCATACTACCTCCGATTTCACCGATCATGATGATACCGTCTGTTTCTGGGTCGTTCATTAATAATTCAACAGCTTCTTTAGTAGGGGTTCCAATAATTGGATCTCCGCCAATTCCGATAGCAGTGCTAATACCAAGACCTGCTTTCACTACCTGATCGGCGGCTTCATAGGTAAGGGTTCCGCTTTTAGAAACAATTCCAATTCTTCCTGCTTTGAAAATAAAGCCTGGCATAATTCCCACTTTTGCTTCATCAGCAGTGATAACACCCGGACAGTTTGGTCCGATCAAACGTGTATTGGTTGTTTGCAAATAGCTTTTCACGTGAATCATATCCTGAACAGGAATACCTTCTGTGATACAAACTACTAATGCAATTCCTGCTTCCGCACTTTCTTTGATCGCATCTGCAGCAAATGCAGGTGGTACAAATATGATACTAACGTTAGCTCCTGTTGCCTTAACCGCATCGGAAACCGTATTAAAAACGGGCTTGTCCAAATGGAGGGTTCCGCCTTTTCCTGGTGTAACACCACCCACTACATTGGTACCGTATTCGATCATCTGTGTTGCATGGAATGTACCTTCAGTGCCGGTAAAACCCTGTACGATGACTTTAGACTGTTTATTTACTAAAACTGCCATGGATTACTTAAAATTTGCCGCAAAAATAGGTTAAAACCAAGTAGCATTTAGTGTTAAAATCCATTATTTCAATTTTTTTCTTAGAGCTTATAGAAAATCTTAGTGTCTTTACCCGATTTTGAAATCACTCTCAGGAAGTAAGGGCCATGGAATAAGTTGGCAGTTTGAACTTCTACAATATTATTCCCTTTGGACAGCACTTTTTTCATCGAGCTCTTTAATACCCCATAGATATCATATACATTAATTTCACATTCGATATCCTTTGTGCTACTATAAATGGTTGCACGAAAATTCGTGATCACTGGATTTGGGTTGATAGCCAGGATCTTGATAAAGTCTACAGGGATAGGTCGAATACTAGAGGTGTCCTGCATCACTACCTGTTTGCAGGTATCAGCCAAACAACCTCTTAGGGTTTGTATTTGTAAACAAGCTGTATAAATTCCTTGAGTCGGGTATTCTCTATCCAATTTGATGTGATTGCCCTGTAAATAGCTGTTGTCTCCAAATTTCCAAGTACGTTGTATAATACTATCGCCAGCTTGCACTGTACTCAATTCACTATTGAAAATTACTTTTTTCAAGCCTACTTTCTCTATCGAAAAATCTGCTTTCGCCTCACAAATCACATTTGAAATGGTAATGGTATCCGCGAATTTGCTCTCACATCCAGATTTTGTTTTGATATAAAGTAGCACAATATATTTTCCGGGCTTTGCATAGAAATGGGAAGGGGCAACATTATTTCCCTGCAAAATTCCACTACTTGCAGTTGTTTCACCGAAGATCCAGTATCTGTTAATGATACTGTCATTTGCGCCAGCTGCTTGTGCGTCAGAACTATTAAATTTTACCAATCCATCAGTAATTGTTTTAGTAAAATATGCTTTACAAGAAGTTGGAACAGGAGGAGCTTTGATGTTAACCGATGCTGTGTATTTACTTTCACAACCTAGTTTTGTTTTTATCACTAAGTATACTTGATAGGTTCCAGGTTTTGTATAGGTATAGGATGGGTCGATATGATTTCCTGTGAGTGTGGAAACAGTTGGATAGTTATCCATGAAATACCAGGTGCGACTGATGATACTATCTTTTGCAATGCCATTTGTAACACTTGCCAATGATCCCTCACTATTGAATTGTGCCACAGAATCTTTGACTGTACTTGTGAAAAATGCTTTACAGTTTGTAGGGGTTTCCGGCTTTTTAATTTGTATGTGTAGAAGATAACTACTTTCACAACCACTCTTTGTTTTGATGGTAAGTGTTACAATATATTCTCCTGGATTTTTATAAATATGAATGGGGTCGATTCTATTTCCTGTAAGGATAGAACTGCTGTCGCCAAAGTTCCAGGTTCTGCTGATAATGCTGTCTGGTAAGGTTCCTGGCACAGCTCCTGCATAAGATTCTTTACTATTGAATTGTGCAATACTATCAGTAATAATAAAAGCAATTACTGCTTTACAGCCTGGAGTAGTAGAAGGGATATTCGGATTGCTACAAATGATAAAATTAGATTCAACTACACCAGTTGTTGTTAGTGCTGGATCATGCGTGATATTTTTACCATCACAATTTTCAACGATGATAAAAAGCTTTTTGATATCACCATTGCATTTTAAAGTATCAATATAAAATCCGTTTGGATTAGTTAATACAGTATGAGACATGGTACATCCACCATTGATACTATCTGTACTATAAATCTTTACTGATTTATTTGCTAAATAATGATTGCTGCTATCTTTTACGGTACCTTTTACAATAATTGTATTGGCTGATACCACTGTTTGAAAAGAAAGAAAAAACAGTACGAAGAAAAGACGAAAATTCTTTTTCATGTGTTTAAAGTTGATTTTGGTTACATGTAATTCGCTGATTACATTTTATATGGACGAAAAGCTATGAAGGCTCTTTTCAGATACATTGCTGGGGTACTTATACAGATACCCTGTTATTTCTGAATGCAGCTTTTTGTAAGAAAAAATATTTGGAGGAAGTTGATTTTTTTGTAAAATCTTATTTGAAATAAGCAGTAATAGCTGAAAAAAATAGCTAGGATTTGGATGCCAATCACTACTTTTGCGCCTGCATAAATCAGAATAAAAATCAATAATTATGGCAAATACAGCCGACATCAGCCGTGGAATGATCCTGAAACTGGACGGAAGTTTGTATTCAGTTGTGGAATTCGGTGAAAACAAAACAGCCCGCGCAGCAGCGAAAGTCTGGGCAAAATTGAAAGGGGTAGATAACAAACGTTCTATTGAAAAAACATGGAATAGTGGAGAAACTGTTTATCCTGTTCGTGTTGAAAAGAAAGCTTTTCAATACCTGTATAAAGATGAAAGTGGTTATAATTTAATGAATAACGAAACTTTCGAACAAATTGCTTTAGGCGAAGAAATGATCGACGCACCTCAGTTTTTAAAGGACGGATCAGAGGTTTTTGTGTTTATCAATACAGAAACGGAACTTCCTATCGGAGCTGAATTACCAGAGAAAATTGTAATGAAGATTACTTATTGCGAACCAGGATTAAGAGGCGACACAGCTACCAGGGCTTTAAAAGCGGCTACCGTAGAAGGTGGTGCAACTGTAATGGTTCCTCTATTTGTAGAAGACGGAGAATTGATCCGTGTTAATACAAAATCTGGGGAATATGTTGAGCGTGTGAAGGAATAATCTATCAGATATAAATATTTAAATGGCAGCCCTGAGCTGCCATTTTTATTTTCGGGAGCTTTAAAATTTGGAAAATCTAATTCTCCCCATTTTAAAGAAAATAGCTGTTTTTGCTAAAAAAGGGCTATTTTGCCACCCGATTTGACCTAAATTAACCGTTTTTTACTAAAAATCTGCCATTTATGGACTTGAAGCAAATTCACGAATTAATCAAAATCGTCAATAAAAGTAATATTGGTGAAATCAGTATTGAAGACAAAGATGGTAAGGTTACCATCAAACAAAAAGAAGAACCTGTTATTAATGTGGCTGCTCCGCAGCACCAGGTCTATACTACTGCTCCTGCACCGGCCGCTGCGCCTGCACCTGCAGTAAGTGCCGCTCCTGCTCCAGCAGCAGCGCCTGCTAAAGCAGACAACTATATCACCATTAAGAGTCCTATGATTGGTACATTTTACCGTCGTCCTTCTCCAGACAAGCCAATTTTTGCTGAAATAGGTACAGAAGTGGCTCCAGGCAAAGTGGTTTGTATTATCGAGGCTATGAAGCTTTTCAATGAAATTGAAAGCGAGATCAGCGGAACAATTGTGAAAATTTTGGTTGACGATGCTAGTCCAGTTGAGTACGACCAACCTTTGTTCCTGGTAGAGCCAGCATAATTTTTTCCTCATTAAATTGAATCCATGTTTAAAAAAATATTGATTGCCAATAGGGGTGAGATAGCGTTACGTGTTATTCGTACCTGTAGAGAAATGGGTATTAAAACAGTAGCAGTTTATTCTACTGCCGATAAAGACAGTCTGCACGTTAAGTTTGCAGATGAAGCTGTTTGTATCGGAAAACCTCAGAGTGCCGATTCTTATCTGAATATTCCACATATCATGGCTGCTGCTGAAATTACCAATGCCGATGCGGTGCATCCGGGTTACGGATTTCTAGCAGAGAATGCCAAGTTCTCTCAAATTTGTGCCGATCACGGAATCAAATTTATCGGACCTACGCCAGAGATGATTAATCGAATGGGTGATAAGATCTCTGCTAAGGAAACCATGATTAAGGCTGGGGTTCCAGTAGTACCAGGCGGAGAGGGTTTATTGGAAAGTATTGAAGAGGCTAAGGCATTAGCTAAAGTTGTTGGATACCCTGTAATTCTAAAAGCAACTGCAGGTGGTGGTGGAAAAGGAATGCGTGTGGTTTGGAAGGAAGATGAAATTGAGAAAGCTTATACCACCGCGAAAGTAGAAGCAGCAGCTTCCTTCAAAAATGACGGAATCTACATGGAAAAATTTGTGGAGGAACCTCGTCATATTGAAATTCAAATTGCCGGCGACCAATATGGTAATGTTTGTCATTTGAGCGAACGTGATTGTTCTATTCAGAGACGTCATCAGAAATTAGTAGAAGAATCTCCTTCACCTTTTATGACAGCAGAATTGCGTCAGAAAATGGGTGAGGCTGCTATCAAAGCAGCTTCAGCGATAAACTATGAAAGTGTTGGAACCATTGAGTTCCTGGTGGATAAGCATCGTAATTTCTATTTCATGGAAATGAATACGCGTATTCAGGTAGAACATTGCGTAACTGAAGAAGTAGTAAGTTTTGATCTGATCAAAGAACAGATTAAGATTGCAATGGGAGAGAAGATTTCCGGAAGAAATTACGAACCTCAAATGCACGCAATTGAGTGTAGGATTAATGCAGAAGATCCTTATAACGATTTCCGTCCTTCACCAGGAAAAATCACCAACTTACATACCCCAGGTGGACATGGCGTTCGTGTAGACAGCCATGTATATGCAGGTTATGTAATACCTCCATATTACGATTCAATGATTGGTAAGTTGATCACCGTGGCGCAAACACGTCAGGAAGCTATTGATACCATGTACCGCGCATTAAGTGAGTATGTGATTGAGGGGGTGAAGACAACCATTCCTTTTCATTTACAATTGATGAAGAATGAAGAGTTTAGAAAAGGAAATTTCACTACTAAGTTCCTGGAATCATTTAAGATGAAATAGGATTAAGAGTAAAAAGTAAAAAGTAAAAAGTAAAAAGTAAAAAGTAAAAAGTAAAAGGGAATACTAGATATTAAAATAGCCTCTGATTATTCAGAGGCTATTTTTTTCCTATCTTTTTACTTTTTACTTTTTACTTTTTAATTTTTTAATTGTTCCCTCTCTGCATGCGATTTTTACGCAATTCGTCATAGAAATCATTCACAGCTTTTATCTGATCATCAGTTAAAGGAATGTCTTTGAATTTTTTATTGTTTTCATCTCTGATGGCTTTCATTTTTGTCATTCTTTCTTCTTCACTTAGGTCTCGCATGCCGCGCATTGCAGCCTGAGATCCAATCTGGATTTCCAATACTTTGTCGGCCTGAGCATCAGTTATTTTTGTTTTTTCTATCAACTGCGGTTTAATGCGTTGTTTCATCATTTCAAGGACTTTTGAGGGGTCCATTTGTTGACCGCCCCCACCTGGAGGTTGAGCCATGATGGTATTGAATGAAGCAATCAATACAAGGGCTACTAATGCAAGTAATTTTTTCATAATTTTTATTTTTCTAATGTTAAGTTAGTAATTGCCTGATTATTTAAAATGATTATCGGTGAAGCCTTTTTATTTGTCGGCCTGTATTTGTTAAAAAAATAGCCCTGAACCAGAAGGAACAGGGCCATTATTGCTCAAGTCAAAAAATATTATCTCAAGAATAACATCTCGCGATATTTAGGAAGGGTCCAGATCTCATCATCAACCAGTGCTTCCAGTTTGTCAACGTGGTAGCGGATGGTATCGAAAAATGCAGCTTTCACCTGGCTTTCGTAAGCGATAGCTTTGGTACGTGTATTTTCGATATTGTTAGCAATCTTACGAGCTTCCACCATTGCGTGTGTTTTCTCATGGATCACTTGGATATGTTCACTTACTTGCTTCAAAATGGTTAACTGGCTAGCGTAAGCAGCTTCAGGTAAACCAGCTTCTTTTAATCCATTGATGTTTTTCAACAGGTCATTTTGATATTTGATAGCAGCAGGAATGATGTGATTCAAAGCAAGATCACCCATTACACGACCTTCAATCTGTACTTTTTTCAAGTAGTTTTCTAATTCGATTTCATGACGTGCTTCTAGCTCGATATGATTGTAAATGCCGTTTGATTCGAAAAGGTGTTTAGCTTTATCAGTAGACAAAGCATCGAATGCCAAAGGAGTTGTTTTGATATTTGGTAAACCTCTTCTTTCAGCTTCTTTAGCCCACTCAGCACTGTATCCATCTCCTTCAAACAAAACAGTTTTACTTTCAACAATGTAACGTTGAATAACGTGCATGATTGCAATTTCTTTCTTATCACCTTTTTCAATTAAAGTGTCTACATCTTTTTTGAATTGCTTCAAAGTAGCTGCTATAATAGTATTCAAGGCAATCATTGGATTGGCACAGTTTGCAGTTGAACCTACTGCACGGAATTCAAATTTATTTCCTGTGAATGCAAATGGAGATGTTCTGTTACGATCTGTATTGTCTAATAACAATTCAGGAATACTGCGGTGTAAATCTAATTTCAAGATCGCTTCGTCTTGCTCATCAAATTTATCTCCAACTCTTGATTCGATATCTGATAATACTTTAGCCAAATACTGACCAACAAATACAGAAATTATAGCAGGAGGAGCTTCGTTAGCGCCTAAACGGTGATCATTACCAGCAGAAGCAATAGATGCTCTTAAAATATCTGAATAATCATGAACTGCTTTGATAGTATTCACAAAGAAGGTCAAGAACATCAGGTTTGTCTTTGGGGTTTTACCAGGAGCTAATAAGTTAACACCAGTATCAGTTGCCATACTCCAGTTGTTGTGCTTACCGCTACCGTTGATACCAGCGAATGGTTTCTCGTGTAACAATACGCGCAATCCATGTCTTTTAGCAACTCTGCTCATGATGTCCATCAACAATGTGTTGTGGTCAACAGCGATATTTACTTCTTCAAAAATTGGTGCACACTCAAACTGAGCAGGAGCAACCTCATTGTGACGAGTACGTAAAGGAATACCTAATTTGTAAGCTTCAGTTTCGTAATCACGCATGAAAGCATAAACTCTTTCAGGTATTGATCCGAAATAATGATCTTCTAATTGCTGACCTTTTGCAGGAGCAGCTCCAAATAAAGTACGGCCAGCTTGAACTAAGTCAGGACGGCAATTAGCTAAACCTTCATCAATTACAAAATATTCTTGCTCCCAACCTAAAGTAGCAGTGATTTTTGTAACGTTCTTATCGAAATA
>CANBQT010000064.1 GCA_947371755.1 Chitinophagaceae bacterium | reverse complement strand
TAATGGAACCATTCAAAGTGGTGGTGGCGTTCCTTTAGTTACCCATTTGCATGGTGGTCATACCGAAGACATTAGTGATGGATATCCAACTGCTTGGTATACACCAAACTATTTGAATAAAGGAGCTGACTGGAAGAAAAAAGACTATTATTATGCCAATACGCAAGAGGCAGCAACTATCTGGTACCATGATCATACTTTAGGTCTTACAAGAGCCAATGTAATGGCCGGCTTAGCTGGTATGTATTTAATCACTGATGAAAATCAGGAAGAACTATTGGCGGATAAAAGATTGCCAGCCACTCCGCATGACATACCATTATTTTTACAAGACAGACAATTTTTATCTACTGGAGAAATATATTATCCTTCTAATCCTGCAGACTTTTATGCGGGTGATCCAGAAGCAGGTGTTGATGGAGGAAAATTACCACTTCCAAGTACCAGCATCATCCCTGAATTCTTTGGTAATTTTATGTTGGTGAATGGAATGACATGGCCTGTTTTAGATGTAGAACCTCGTATTTATCGTTTCCGCGTTTTAAATGGTTCAGACTCTCGTTTTTATAATATGAAAATTTTCAAGCCAGCTGATGTTACTGTTGATAAAATCATGAATCCATTTATGGCTTTTGATCCAACCGTACAGGGATTGAAAATGCTTCAGATTGCTTCTGATGATGGATTCCTTTCTGTTCCAGCGCCTTTAGATTCTTTATTTATTGCACCTGGTGAAAGAAAAGAAATCGTTGTTGATTTTACAGGACTAGCTGGTCAGGAATTTGTATTAGTGAATAATGCTAATGGCCCTTTCCCAGCTGGAGACATGGTTGATATCAATACCTCGGCTCAAATCATGAAATTTAGGGTGTCTAAACCTTTAAATACAGCCTACCCAATTGTAAGTATTCCTACAAAATTACGTCCGGATATTTTACCATTAACACCTACTACTACAACTGCTAGACAAGTTATCTTGAAAGAGGTAAGAGATGAATATGGCAGATTAAGACCAAGTTTAGGTACCGTAACTGGTGGTGCTATGATGTGGATGGATCCAACCACTGAAAAGATCAATTTAAATGATACAGAAGAGTGGGAAATTTATAATGAAACTTCTGATGCTCATCCTATTCATTTACACTCTATTAGTATGCAATTGGTAAACCGCCAATTCTATAAGGCTGATCAATTTGATATGTCCACTATGATGATGAGAATGAATAATCAATCTCCTATCCCAGGAAATATGAAACATGCTCCAGGTGTGTCTATGTCGATGATGTCTATTGCAAACACTAATTCCGGTAATCTAGTTTTACCAACTACCACTACCGGAATGCCGATGAATGAAGGTATTCTTACTAATATTCAAATGCTCGGAATGCCAATGATGCCTAGTCCTGATGAATTAGGTTGGAAAGATACATGGGTAATATATCCAGGTCAAGTAATGCGTGTTAGAGCTAAGTTTGATTTACCGGGTAATTATGTTTGGCATTGCCATATCTTATCTCATGAAGATCATGATATGATGAGACCAATGACAATTGTACCTAACAATCTTCCTATTCCTCCAGATTCAACTGCGAACTTTATTAAAAAGATTCAGTTGATAGTTATGCCTAACCCATTCACAACAAAAGCAACTATACAGTTTAAAATGAAAGAAACTTTACCTGTTTCAATCGTACTATATAATAGTCTGGGTAAGGTTGTTAAAACCATATTTAGTGGTACATTAAAACCAGGTTCACAATACTTCTATGTGAATGCTGCAGATACAAAAGTTACTGGAACCTATCCAGTTCAAATAGTGATAGGAAAAGAACGAGCCTCTGTCAATTTGATGTACGTCAAATGATGACAACTACTTAAACAAAAAAAGCAGTCCCTTAATCAGGACTGCTTTTTTTATGCTCTCATTTATTTTAATTTACAAAATTCCACCAAACACCAAATCGAATCCATAAACCGGCATAAGGATATTGTTCAGAGACAAAATTCACTTTGTCGAACTTGAATCCATTTTGTACATCCAACGCATTTAAATTTTCGAGACGTATGAAGCTTTTAAAACTTTTGATCCTGAAATTCAGGAAAGCACTTATATCAGGCCGATTCGTAACAGAATAATGGTTCTGATACATAAACTGTCCTAAGAAAGGTGAATAGCCATCTGCTTTATAAGGAGATTGATAACGTACTTCAAACCCAGTTGATATGAAAAGGTTGGCAAAGAAATTTCCTTCAAACGCAATTCTATTTCGGGTATAAAAAAATGGAATATTTACAGGTGGATCTCCAGTTGTTTGTTGCAAATGAATATCGGTATACCAATTCCAATGACGTGTTAATTTGAATTTTTTCTCAGCGCTGATATGCAAAACATTAAATAATGATGCATCCTGTTTGGCAGTTAAGAAACTATCGTAATAGATATAATTATTCACCGCAAAGTATTCGGCATTTAATTTCCATCCGATTTTTGCATTGTCGTACTGCATAAATAATCGGAGGATATTTTCTTTATTATAACTACCTCTATTTTGAACAGGAAAGCTACTTAGCGGATTTAAAATAAACGCAGGTGACTTATTTACATTCTGAAATCCAATCTTTAAAGAGCCAATCTTGGAACCCAACAAACGCTTCATACTGATGATTGCCGAATAATCACCTGCATTCATTCCGTTCAAATATAATTGACCAGCTGCTTCGATATCCCATTTTTGGTTCCGTGTTCTATTTCTATATTCTGCTACTCCTGAAATGTTATAGAAATTATGCTTACCGGTAAGGGTATCAAATACACCTATCAAGTTCTGCAAGTCAACACCTACTTTGAAAAACTGACTTTGATTATTTTTTTCCGGGAAAGAGATTAAACTAAACTCGTTATTAATCTCTGTCCATTTATCCTTGTATCGAATAGTATCACCTGCAGGATTATGATGAATCTTAAGATGAAAGTACTGATCATACAAGGAGGAATCTGCCGCTATATCAGAAAATGAATAACTACTTGTTGCAAATTTCAGCGCATGTTCAATGCGAAATCTTGGATAAAAGAAATGATAGACCATTGAATCGGTAACTGTAGAATCTTTTTGGCCCAGATCATAATGGTGTTTGTATAAAAAACTGGAGGTGCTATAAGTATTCCCTGTATTTACAGTGGTATTAAAAGGGTTTCTGCTGGCAGCCCCAGCTTTACCCAATCTTGTTTCCAAACTATACGGATCATTCAAGGAAGTAGATAAACTATCCAATTGTTTGGCATCTCTTAACCCACCATTTTCCGATGCTGCTGTTTTATTAGAAAGGAAAATGAAAAAAGATTCATAATGCTTGTTTTTACTCATGTAGTGAGTAGTAATCCTGAAATTATTATGACTATTATTTTGTGTTTTTAAAAACCCTGGTGTGCTACTAAAGATATATTCGAATGAATAATTAAAATTGCTCTTTCTGTTTTGGGTGAGAAGTATACTCACTAATTGTTCAGCCTTACTTCCCAGAAGATATGCTAATTCAGAATAGGGTTTGGTTGTCTGGTAAAACTTGGAATTCTCATTTGTAAAATGATAGGTATCAAATTGATGAAAGCCCGGATCCCATCCTGCTTTCATCACAGGATTAAAAAAATAGGATTGAGCCGGTGCGCCATAGGTTCCCAAAGTATGGTAGGTGGGGCCCATGGGTAATCTGCTATAATAATCTGTAATAGAAGAATCAATTTTCCGCGATCTGGTAGAGTCGAAATAGCGATAATAAATAGTTAATGAATCTGCAAAAGGATCCCGGTGTTGTAAGGAATCTTTCTTATTGCTATTTCTATTTCCAGAATTGTTACCTGATGCCCCATTACTGAAATTATTAGACCCAAAACTTCGGGGCATTTGCGCTGAAGCAGGCATCGTAAAAAGTACCACAAGAATGGCCCATCCACAAAACTGGTATAATCCCTTTAAATACATTCTTTGGTTATCGTATCAATAATAATTACAAACTTGCTAATAAACCACTAAATAACAGTGTCAACTTCGGCTCTGCGTCTTTTGCAGCCTGTAACACTTCTTCATGTGTAATCGTATTTTCTTCTTCTCGTATTCCAATATCGGTAATTACACTAATTGCAAAAACATCCATGCCACTATGCTTAGCAACAATCGTTTCTTGAACCGTACTCATACCAACTGCATCTCCGCCCAAACTATGAATTAGTTTATACTCTGCTCTTGTTTCAAATGTTGGACCAGTAACCCCACAATAAACGCCTTGTTTAAGTGTAATATTATTTTCGCTAGCAATAGAAACCGCTTTTTGAATCAAAGCTTTACTATATGGTTCACTCATATCAGGAAATCTGGTTCCTAGTGCTTCTTCATTAGGTCCGATCAAAGGATTTATTTGGAACAAACTGATATGATCGTTGATGATCATTAAGTCGCCCACTTCCATGTTATCTTGAACACCGCCTGCGGCGTTCGATAATAAAAGAGTAGTAACTCCCAATAACCGCATAACACGAATGGGGTAAGACACTTGCTGAGGGGTATATCCTTCGTAAAAATGAAAACGTCCACCCATCACCAAAACATCCTTTCCATTTAACTTTCCGAAGATCAAACGTCCTTTATGGCCTTTCACTGTGCTGACAGGGAAATGAGGTATTTCGTGATAAGGAATTTCAAATTCTGTTTCAATATCATTAGCGAGATTTCCTAACCCACTCCCCAGAATGATCCCAACTTTTACTTCTTTATTGATCTTATTGCGAATAAAGGAAACTGTTTCCTGCAATTCTTGCATTAATGCTGACATATACTAATCTAATTAATCGGGCAAATATAGAAATTCTGTGTGGCTTAGATAGAAGATTTAGCAAAACCAAAGGATTTCAGAGGCTTGATTCAGAAACGAAAAGGGCAAAAAAAAGGCCATCCTTGAAGAATGGCCTTATAGTAAAGAAAGTGTTAGTATTAACTAATACGTTTAACGTTAACGGCGTTTAAACCTTTACGTCCTTCTTGTACATCAAACTCAACTTTGTCATTAGCTTCGATCTGATCGATCAAACCGTTTGCATGTACGAAAGTTTCTTTGTTAGAATTGTCGTGCTTAATAAAGCCGAATCCTTTTTCTTCGTTAAAGAACTTTACAGTTCCTTGAATTTTTGTGTCCATTGTAAAATTTGTAAAATAAATAATGAACTGCAAAAGTAGACTTTAAATGCCTTCTTTCCTAATAAATATAGATTTAAGACGAAAAGAGACTATTATTCAGCGGTTTAGCCCAATAATTAACATTTACTTTAATATGCTTTCTTGCAAGAACCAGCTTAGTTTCACTTTCGGGAAAATGTAGATTTGTGTATCTTCATCAACTATGTTTGGACTAAGTTATTTAGATATCTCAGGAAGTCTTGGCCTCTGCGCTACAGGTTTATTGTGTTTTAATTTTCTTTTAGGAATCTTATTGAGTACAGGATTTAAAGGCCAGTCATTCTGGAAAAAGCTCCCCGAAAAAATCAGAAAACTTCCTATTGAGAGAATACATAATTGGACAGCTTATTTAGCTATGTTATTTGCTTTCTTACATCCTTGCCTATTGTTTATGGATAAAGAATCAGGCTTTGAATGGAAACATTTTATCGAACCACTTTCGGCTCCCAAACAACCCAAAATGGTTTTACTGGGTGTGATTTCTTTTTTTGCACTCATAGTGGTGATCATTAGTTCTCAAAAAATCATCAAAAAAAGACTGGGGTTTAGAACCTGGAAAAACATTCATTTAATATCATATGTCACAGCCTTACTATTTTTAGTCCATGGGTTATTGATGGATCCACTTTTAAAAGATAGACCTACTGATTTTATTGATGCAGAAAAGTTCTTTTCAGAAATATGCATCCTGCTTCTTTTTATTGCAGGATATTATCGTTTCAGATACTTTCAAAAAAAGCAGATAAAGCTTAGTAAAACTAGACCCTCATGAAAAAATACGCCATTTTCATTGTCTTGCTTTTTAGTATCACATTCCTAAGATCTCAGACACCTGATCAAAATTTACAAAAAATGGGGATTGTTTTACCAAAGGCAAATTCTCCTTTGTTTAATTATGTGACGTATTCAAGAACAGGTAATCTGATCTATCTTTCTGGTCAGGGCCCCAAAAAAGCAGATGGTAGTTTTATTACCGGAAAATTGGGAAAAGACTTAAGCATTGAGCAAGGTGCGGAAGCCGCTAAACTAAGTGGCATCAATTTATTAGCCACACTTCAATCTGCCATCGGCGATTTAAGTAAAGTAAAAAAAATTGTAAAGGTGTTTGGGATGGTGAATTGTACTGAAAATTTTTATGATCAACCCAAAGTCATTAATGGATTTTCGGATTTAATGGTGGCTGTTTTTGGCGAAAAGGGGAAGCACACCAGGTCAGCAGTAGGCATGTATGCTTTACCGATGAATATACCAGTGGAAATTGAAATGATTGTAGAAGTTTCAGATCAATAATTATTCTGTTAAAGGAACAATAGCCTGTTCTTTTTCACTCTTTAATGCCCTATAAGCCAATATCGCGCTCAGTAACATTAGAATAGCTCCAATTAAAAAAGAAACCCCTGGAAAATAAAATGGTTTATAGGGTCCTGTAAAATAAGCAAAGGATGTTGTCATCAAAGGCGGACCTATAATGGATGTTACACTCATTAAACTGGTAAGTGCTCCTTGTAATTCTCCTTGTTCATTCGGGGGTACATGTCCTGATATAATAGATTGTAAAGCCGGACCTGCTATACCACCCAAACAATATGGAATTAAAAAAACAAACATCATCCATGATTCTGTTGCAAATGCAAATAAGAATAATCCAATAGCATAAAGACCTAAACCTACATACACACTTTTTTCATTGCCCAATTTAGGATTGATGAATCTAATTAATCCACCTTGAACAACACCAACTAAAAGGCCTACCAGTCCAAGTGAAATGCCTATCATTTTAGGAGTCCAATGAAACTTTTCAATATTGGCAAAGCTCCAGTTGCTTTGTACAGCATGTGCAGCAATATATACCAACACCAATGACACGATCAAACCACTAACTGCAGGATATTTCTTGAGTTGTTTTAAAGATCCAAATGGATTAGCTCTTCTAAGTTCAAAGGGTCTTCTATGTTCCTTATCTAAAGATTCAGGCAATACAAAATAGCCGTATAGCCAGTTAGTTAAGGCTAAACCAGCAGCCACAAAGAATGGAATTCTTGCACCATATTCACCTAACAATCCTCCAATCATTGGGCCTAAAATAAAACCAACACCAAAAGCGGCGCCAATCATTCCGAAATTCTGAGCCCTATTTTCGGGGGTACTAATATCCGCAATATAAGCTGAGGCTGTTGTGAAACTTGCTCCTGTGATACCAGCAATAATTCTTCCTACAAAAAGCCACCAGATGCTAGGTGCAAATGAAAGAAATAGATAGTCAATCCCAAATCCAAACAAGGAGAAAAGTAATACCGGTCTTCGACCATATTTATCACTCAGATTTCCAAGAATGGGCGCACAAATAAATTGCATGAACGCGTATGCGAAAGTGAGCCAGCCTCCATATTCAGAAGCCTTACTAATATCGGTACTGCCTAATAACTGTTCAATCAGTTTAGGCATAACGGGAATAATTACTCCAAACCCGGTAACGTCAATTAATAAAGTGACAAAAATAAAACCAATTGCTGCTTTCCGATTCTGCGCCATGTATCTATGTTATAATGGTAAAGCCTCAAAGTTGCAGTAAAAAAATGAATATCCTAAACGGATAAAAATTAGGCTAACTTAAATTCAGATTAAAAATTAATATAATTAGGCAATGTCTTCTCTGCTAGTATTGGGAATTTCCAACACAAGATCCGCCCCATAAACCGCCGCAGGAGTTTGATATCCTATTTTAAATTGGTTATTTAAAACTTTTTGAACAATCAATAAACTACTAATAGCTGTTAAGGTATATCCTTCCGGGCAAACCATTCTTGCTGCAACCTTAGTTCCACTTGCATTAGTTACCTCACCCCAGATTAAGCTTTTGGCCTTCTCACGCATTTCGTCGCTAGGCCCTGCAGGTTTTTGTTTGATCTTATTCTTTACATAATCTTTTACGAAAGATGTTCTTAATATCCAGTTATAGAATCTTTGCCATTTCAAATATTTAAAGGTCTTGGGAGAAGCTGCCGTATAGGTTTCAATATTCGGAATCCCAGTAGTAAAATAAGCTGTAGAAACATCACCCCAAGGGATTGTCATTACAAACATTTTTTTAATGCCAAAGTCAAGCCACATCCCTTTTTTCCCTAAAGGCTGAGGGGTAATTTTGCCATCGATTCTCGCAGCACTACCCGCACCCAAGCCTTCTGCCATAGTCATAGCAGTTCCATGAGAATACATTCCACCAATAGATGCAAATGCTAATTTTAAATGATCGGCATCCGGTAATTTATCCTTTAAATACCTTGCCATACAATCTGTTGGCACTACATCAAATCCAACCCCGGGCATGACCATCAATCCAGCAGCTTTAGCTTTTTCGTCATACCTTTTTGCCTGTTCAAAAACGCCTATCTCTCCGGTTATATCAAGATAATGGGTATTGGTTTTCAGGCAAGCTTCGATCATAGACCGGGAGGTAAATTGAAAGGGGCCTGCAGCGTGCAAAACAAGTGGCACTTCCAGTAAGGAATTCTCCAGGTGTAATGTATCTTTTAAATTAAAAATACGATAGTCGAGGTCTAGTTCTTTGGCTAGAGCTTCAATTTCTTTTTTCTTTCTGCCAGCTAAAATTGGCACTAAACCATAAGAAGCCGCTAAACCAGCGATGAGTCTGCCAGTGTATCCATTGGCACCATAAAGCAAGAATTTATTGTTTTCCATATTGAAATGTACTAACAATGCTTCGCATATAAAAATTCGGGCATAAAAAAAGGGGGAAGTTCTGCTTCTTCCCCCTACAACCCAACTAACTGTAAATACTATTTTCTAAGCTTAATTTCTCCTATTGAAGTTTCTTTAGGTGCTGCAATAATTACATTATTAATAGTAGAATCTAAATATGGTGCTGTTGCATTGATGAAAACGCTATAAGTACCATCTTTTAAACCTCTTACTGCGAAATAACCATCTCGGGTAGGTAATGCATAGGATGTATCAGTAGCATTATATATGGTAAGTACCGCTTTAGCATCTTTTTGAGGATCAATTTTTCCAACTAAACTAGCTGAAGCTCTTTTTGTAAAGAAGTGAAAAACTGGGCGTAAAAAGAATTGACCATTTCTTTCCTGAACAATTGAACGACTGACGTCAAAATCAAGCCATAGACGGTTTCTACCAGGGAGATACTCTTCAAATTCATGTCCTCTTGTTTTGATCAACACATAACCAGGAAAGTTTGAAGGTAAATTAACTGGATAGGTAACACTATCTTTCATCAAAGAATTGTTAGTTCCAATTTCAATTTTGATCAGACGGATAGAACCCTTTGTGATATTTGCATTAGCAATAAGGGTATCCGCACCATTACGCAATTGCAATAAATCATATACACCAGCACTGATTCCTAGATCGTGCCATACGAAATTAGAATCTTTTCTGTGGTCGTCATCGCCCCTTCTATCCCAGTCACAACTATCATTGCGACGAGTATCGGCTGAAGTGTCTACTAATACTTTAATAGATTTGATATCTATTAAAACTTTGTCAAATAGCCCTGGGCCATCTGTAAGATACAGTGCTAATTGTTGCTGACCAGCAGGTTGAACTGCTGAAGTGCTTCTATTACAAGAAGTAGCAAAAATTGCAAATACAAATGCCATCAATGCGGCGAAAGAGAGGATGTTTCTAGTTTTCATGTTCATAATTGATTTAGCGTATAAATGGGGCATTTATTAATTTTTGTTGGTCAATACTTCTTAGATGCAATCTTTGTACCAAACGTTTACTAAAGCATTGTTAAAGCATAGATTTTCCCTTTTTCACATTTTCAACAATAAGCTAGAGGCATGCAAAATGGAAAACGCAGCTTGAACTATTATTAATTATATCTGTTACCTTCATTTAACAAATCATTCAATAATTTTCATTTACCTGAATCATTGCCTTATGAAAAGAACCCTCCCATTTTTATTATGCTTCTGTCTGGTATCAAACGCCTTTGCGTTTAATAATAAGCCCAAACAGATGTATTATCAGATCATTGTCTACCATTTAAAAGATGTTGCTCAAATTCAATCCACAGAACAATACCTTAAAAATGCGTATCTCCCCTTTTTGCATAAAGCAGGAGTAGAGAAAATTGGTGTTTTTAAACCTATTACAAATGATACCAGTTCGGATAAAAGAATATATGTACTGATTCCTTTGAAAACGATTGACCAGATTGACAAACTAGACGAAGCGATTTGGAAAGACGCAGAACATGAAAAAAATGGATCTGTTTATTTGAATACAGCTTACAATCAACCAGCATTTATAAGAAAAGAAAACATGTTGGTAAAGGCATTCGAAGGTATGCCTGGCTATTCTGTTCCTAACTTAACCGGATTAGTAACAGAAAAAATTTATGAATTCAGATCTTATGAAGGTCCTACAGAAAAAATGTACAGAAGTAAAGTAGATATGTTTAATGTCGGACAAGAGATTCAATTATTTGAACGCCTGCAATTTAATGCCCTATTTTATGGTTCAGTATTGGTAGGCGACAAAATGCCCAATCTAGTTTATATGACTAGCTTTAATAACATGGCAGAACGTGATGCTAAATGGAAAGATTTTTCTGCTGATCCAGTTTGGAAAGATATTTCAACAAGGCCTAAATATTTGAATACTGTTTCACATGCGGATATCATACTTACGCATGCAACTGAGTATTCTGATTTTTAATTTACTTGTCAAGCATTTGAAACAATTGAAGCATTTCTTCTTCGGAGAGATGCTTCTTGTTTTTAGGCTGGAATCCTGCAGTTAAGTCGGCCCAATTGCCTGTATATTTTTTTTGCAAATCAGATAAGCTTGTTTTTATCAACACCATCTGTGCATTTGTTTTATCAAATAAATACCAATCTGTTTCGTCTGTGTAAACCAATTTGAAGGGTTGATTGTATTCGTAACGTTCTTCTCTTTTCTTGTATAAGAATTTCAAAAGATCTAATTTTTTCCCTTCGAGTATCACCTGATAGAAACTGGCATTTGATTGTTTATCAATGGAGGGGTAATTATTCTTAAAATAAACATTTTTGCTTTTACCATTAAGATCATAAGTGATGGTAAAGGATAACACATTGTCGCCAAAAGCGAAAACAGTTCCTTCTTTCTTAAAGGATAATTGCTGCGTAACTATATTGAATTGCAGTTCTGCATTTTCATATTTCTTATTCCTGGTTAATTTTACATCACCGATTCCCCAGTTTTGATTGAGCACTTCTGAACCTTCTACATTGGCATTCGGATTCTTTGCAAAGGGTTTACCAGAAGCATCATAGGATTCGTCAAAAGCTTTATTGGTTGATCCTAAAGTTTGGGCATACAGATTAGTAGAGCCAAATAATACTATAGACATCAAAACAATCCAATTTTTCATGTTTAAAACTTTCCATGAAGATACATTACAATTGAATTGTATCTGACAAAATAGGATGAATGGGGTATGATCTGGGCATAAAAAAGCCCCCGGAGCGGGGGCTTTGTAAAGTATGGTTATTTACAATTATTGAATCTATCTACTACTTTATTCAACTGAGCAAAATCTAATTGTTTCGACTTAATATCAGCAATAATACTATTGCAGGATGCAAACTCTTTTAAAATTACTGTTTCAAAGTTTTTAGTATTTACCAATAATAAATCATCGCTATTATTTAGTTGAATATAAAAATCTCCAATATTACCGGCAGTAGTTGTTGCTGTAAATGCTTCGCTACCATTGTATAATAATTTTCCGGAATTATTAGACTGCTTTTGATATAAACTTACTTTAGAACCTTTTAAAACAGTTTTATAAAAATCATTTGAATACACGATATAAATATCATTTTTATAACTAAATCCGTTCAAGTCAGAAACCGAATATGTTTTTTTAGAACCTGAGGTTGTAGCGAAACTAACGCTTCCTTTAGATGCCAAGGACTCTTTCACAAAGCCCTCTAATTTTGTGTTGTTTGCAAGAACTACAGAACCAGTTTCAAAACCTGCTGGAGCTTGAGCCATCAAGTAGTTAAAAGTGAAGCCAAGGATAACCAAAAGAGAAAGGATTGCTTTTTTCATAGTATGTGTTTTAAGTTGTTTGTTTATTTACTTACTAATAAGTAAGTATTAATGTCAAAAAAAATCAGGTCTTCAATTGCCTGATCAGTGCCTTACGAATAGACTCATAATCTTTTTTCCCGGAGATTCTTGCTAGCTGAACTCCAGCGGCTAAGTTGGTCATGATAAGTAAAGCCTGCGTTCTTGGGGTTTCTTTAAAATGCAACTCCCCTTTTTTCTTCCCGTCCCGCAAAGTTTGCTCAACCAATCCCATTACAAGTTCAATCAGGCTGCTGATCTTTTCCTTCACAGATTCTGGCAAGGTTTTATAATCCGATGCAATAGATCCAATGATACAGATGCTTTCTGTTTCACACAAAGTCGTGTATGGTTCTATAAATTTATCTAGTTTACCAATCGCTGTTAAGGTAGAATGTTGCAGCTGCCTGGCTAGGGCTGTATAATTTTCAATATAATTATCCACTAATGCTAACAACAAATCTTCCTTACCTCTAAAGTGGTAGTGAACGGCAGCATTTTTCACATTCAGTTCCCTTGCAATGTCTGCATAACTGAAAGCATTATATCCATAAAATTGGATAAACTGCTTTCCAATTCTCAGTATTTCTTCCTTGGTATCTGTGTTTCTTGCACCCACATTGTAAAAATAAGAGTTACTTACTAATAAGTAAGTTATTGTGTATTAATTTTATTTAAATTTTTCCGCTCTGTCTTTTCTTCACGAATCATGGAACCATAATCCATTTGTCTGCTTAATGCCTTTAAGGCCAGTGCAATCCGTTTCGCTTTGGTTTCCAGTGTTTTAGCAGATTCTATCCAGCGGCTATAGTATTTCTGGTGAGAGCCTGGGATTTTGTTGAAATAAGCCTTAGCTAAATCGTCTTCTCCTAAGCACTCGAGTAAGTCCGGTGAAATTTCTACCTCTGAACTATCCAAACTCATCTGAACAATTAGTTTTGCCCCTTTTTGCTTCTTTATATTTTTTCGAATAGTTGCATTGATTGCTAGAATGAAATCACCTTCCCCCATTGGGATCAATGCCAATTGTTTAAATGCCCAGTTGTCTAATTTTCCTTTTACCCGAAATGATTTTTTGTTGCCCGGATTTAGTTCCTGCGCAAGATTTTCTGGGATCAGAATATAGGTCCATCCGGTCTTTTCCCCCATGGACCCGAATTTTTCAATGGTTGTAGTGAATTGAATCGTGGACATATTTAAAAATAAGAAACCTTTTTCTGATTGAAAAAGGTTCATTGATTTAGATTAAGGACTACGAGGTTTAGTAATTGGGTAATTGGGTAATTGGGTAATTGGGTAATTGGGTAATTAAAGGTTTCCCCTCCCAAGCATGCTTGGGAGGGGTGGCTGGAGCGGCTGAGCGAACAGACGGGGTGGGAAAAGTCACGCCAATAAGAAAAATGATCTCAAGAGAATCAACCACCCCAGCCGTATTCCGCGGTCGCGTAATCGGCATCCCCTCCATCGCATGCGATGGAGGGGAAACTTTTACATTTATTTCCAAATAATTTTCAATACTTCCTTCTTCCTTCTTCCTACTTCCTACTTTTTACTTTTTAATTTTTACTTTTCACTTTTCACTAGCCTCCTCATTCCTAAAAACCACCACCCCATCAAACACATCTACTAAAACACGTTTAGTTTTATCTATTTGACCAGCCAAAATTTTCTTACTCAGATCATTCACAATTAATTTCTGTATCAATCTTTTCAGTGGCCTTGCTCCAAATTGAGGATCGAAACCCTGGTCGGCTAAAAATTCTAATAAGTACTCACTAAAATGAAGTTCTATACCATTCTCTGCCACTAATTTCCGAAGACCTTCCAACTGAATTTTTACAATTCCCTGGATCTGTTTTTTCAGCAAAGGCTGGAACATTATGATTTCATCAACCCTATTCAAAAACTCAGGACGAACTGTTTGACGCAATAAGGTCATCACATCCAGCTTTGTTTTTTCAATAACTGCATCAACATTGTTCTCATCAATATCTTCAAATGCTTCTTGAATAATCGAACTTCCAATATTGCTGGTCATGATAATAATGGTGTTCTTAAAATTCACCACCCTTCCTTTATTATCTGTTAACCTGCCGTCATCCAATACCTGTAACAAAATATTCCAGACATCCGGATGTGCTTTTTCAATTTCATCCAATAAAACAACACTATAAGGTTTTCTTCGAACCGCCTCTGTTAGCTGTCCACCTTCATCATAACCCACATATCCCGGAGGTGCACCTACTAATCGAGACACGGTATGTTTCTCCTGGTATTCGCTCATATCAATTCGAGTCATCATCGACTCATCATCAAATAAATATTCTGCGAGAGCTTTTGCCAATTCAGTTTTACCAACCCCTGTGGTGCCCAGAAAAATAAATGAACCGATGGGTTTTTTAGGATCTTGCAATCCAGCTCTACTTCTACGAATTGCATCTGCAACTGCTGTGATGGCTTCTTCCTGACCAACCACTCTAAGATGCAATTCATTTTCTAAATGCAATAATTTTTCGCGCTCACTTTGCATCATTTTAGAAACAGGGATGCCCGTTGCTTTTGCAATATTGTCGGCAATGTCTTCTGCGTCGACTTCTTCCTTCATCAATCTCTTGCTATGGGCGCTTAAAGCATTCAACTGTTCTGTAGCCTGAACGATTGATAATTCTTCTTCTTTTACTTTACCATAACGGATCTCTGCCACTTTTCCATAATCACCATTTCTTTCGGCCTGCTCTGCTTCTAGTTTTAATTTTTCAATATTGGCTTTCGTATTTTGAATTCTTTCTACAATCTCTTTTTCCTCACGCCATTTAGCTTTTAGCGTATCTCTTTCAACACTTAGGTTACTGATTTCTATATTTAAATCTTTCAATAAAGATTCGTCTTTTTCGCGTTTGATGGCTTCTCTTTCAATTTCGAGCTGACGAATCTGCCTTTCCAATTTATCAAGCTCTTCAGGCATTGAATTCATTTCAAGACGCAATTTGGCTGCGCTCTCATCAATCAAATCAATAGCTTTATCAGGCAAGAAACGATCTGTAATATATCTGCTCGATAATTCTACAGCTGCGATAATTGCTTCGTCTTTGATACGCACATGATGGTGGGTCTCATAACGATCTTTTAATCCACGTAAAATAGAAATGGCATCTTCCTGACTTGGTTCGTCGATCATCACTTTCTGGAAACGACGCTCCAGGGCCTTATCTCTCTCAAAATATTTTTGATATTCATTTAAGGTGGTGGCTCCAATAGCTCTTAATTCACCACGAGCCAGAGCAGGTTTTAAAATATTGGCCGCATCCATTGCGCCTTCACCCCCACCGGCACCAATTAAAGTATGTATTTCATCGATAAATAGAATGATCTCGCCATCGCTTCCTGCAACTTCTTTCACTACCCCTTTCAATCTTTCTTCAAACTCCCCTTTATATTTTGCACCTGCAATCAGCTGTCCCATATCTAAAGCAAAAATGGTTTTAGATTTTAGGTTATCCGGCACATCACCGTTAATGATACGCATGGCTAACCCTTCTACAATGGCTGTTTTACCAACACCTGGCTCTCCCACAAGAATAGGATTGTTCTTACTTCTGCGGGTAAGTATATGGAGCGTTCGTCTAATTTCTTCATCACGACCTATCACAGGATCCAGCTTGCCTAGTCGCGCCATATCATTCAGATTCTTCGCAAACTTGTTTAGATTATTCATCTGAGTTTCTTGCGTCTGAGATTTGATGGAATCGCCCTTTCTTAAATCTTTGATGGCAGTGATCAATCCTTTTTCTGTTAAACCAGCGGCTTTCAATGTTTTTGATACATCATCATTCACTTGTAATAATCCTAACAGCAGATGCTCCTGACTGATAAATTCATCGCTAAATTCTTTTAAGACCTTATTGGCCTGCAGCATCACATTACTTAAATCGCGACTAATATTTTGAGCAGCTTCAGCCCCAGCACTTACTTTAGGAAGTTTGGCGATAGCTTCCTCCATTTTAGTTTCTACAAAAGAAATATTCACATTATTTCTTTTGAGTAAAAAGCTAACCGTACT
>CANBQT010000063.1 GCA_947371755.1 Chitinophagaceae bacterium | reverse complement strand
TATCTTTTACGAAAAAAAGAATTGAAGAATAAATCTTGTCTTTGTAACGATAGATCAATACTTCAAAGGCTTCCGTATCTCCTTCTTGGAAGGAGCGTATTAGTTCGGTGTCTGAAACATGTTCCAATGTTTTCATAGCATGGGGTTTTGTCAGGATTTCGGAAAACTCAGGATATTGGATAAAGAATCAAGTTAGAGTGATAGCTCTAATATTAATTCTAATGTTAAATTATCATTTTTTTAATGCGACAAATCGCTTGTGAAAAAGATTGTTAAAGGTTCTTAGGTTATTCACATTTTAAAATGACGTTTTTTATTGATTATTAAGTAATTATCGGGCCTTCTTAAACTTAATCATCATTAAACTGTTTAATTTTCTACAGTATGGCAACGAAAAATCAAACGATTGAGAAAGAGCTGATACCAGTTCAGAATAATGATATTCTTGTGAAAGGTGCTAGGGTTCATAATTTGAAAAATGTAACCGTAACCTTCCCCAGGAACAAGCTAATTGTGGTAACTGGGGTTTCTGGGAGTGGTAAATCCTCGCTTACAATTGATACTCTGTTTGCTGAGGGCCAGCGTCGCTATGCCGAAAGTCTTAGCGCTTATGCCCGTCAATTCATGGCCCGTATGGTAAAACCGGATGTGGACTTTATCAAAGGTCTCTGTCCAGCTATCGCTATAGAACAAAAGGTAATTACAAGAACTCCACGAAGTACGGTGGGAAGCATGACGGAGATCTACGACTATCTACGATTATTATATGCACGTGCCGGGAAAACAATATCCCCGATTAGTGGTAAGGAAGTTAAGAAAGATGAAGTAATAGATGTAGTAAACTGTATCAAAGAACAAAGTATAGGAACTAAGGTCGTGATTCTGGTGCCCTTTAAACAGCACGCAAAAAGGGAGATCAGGGAAGAATTACAGATATTAATGCAAAAGGGTTTTGCCCGTATCTATATGAAGTCTGAGGCAGCTTCTAATTTGATGCGAATAGAAGAACTAAGTGAATTAACCGATAAAGAACTGGCTAAACAAATGAAGCAAGGCAAATCACAGCCAGAAATATTTGTTTTAGTTGATAGATTGGTTACGAAGGATTTTGATGAAGATGATCTTCACCGCCTCTCTGATTCCATTGGCACTGCTTTCTATGAAGGGGAAGGTGCTATGTTTATTGAGTTAAATGGCAACAAGCTGCTTCAGTTTAGTAACAAATTCGAAATGGATGGTATCCAGTTCGAAGAACCCGTACCTAATTTATTCTCATTCAATAATCCTTATGGAGCATGCCCAACCTGCGAAGGATTTAGTCAGGTACTTGGAATTGATTCTGATCTGGTGATTCCCAATAAAAGTTTGAGTTTGTTTGAAGGAGCCGTGGCTCCATGGAAAGGAGAAAAATTAGGATGGTGGAAAGAGCAATTCATAAAGGGAGCGGCAGGTATTAACTTTCCAATACATAAACCTATTATTGATCTATCTAAAGAACAATACCAGCAATTATGGGAGGGCGGTAAAACTGTTTCAGGTATTAATGATTTCTTTAAAGAAGTAGAACAAAATTTATATAAGGTTCAGTATCGTGTTTTATTAAGTAGATATAGAGGAAGAACAACCTGCCCTGATTGTCATGGGTATCGGTTACGTTCAGAAGCTCTTTATGTAAAAGTGGGTGGTAAACATATAGGAGAATTATGCGAGTGGCAGGTGAAGGATCTTAAAGTCTGGTTCGATCAACTTAAATTATCGGCTAGTGATACTACACTCACTAAAAGAATCTTATTAGAAATTCATCAGCGCATACAAACCTTACTGGATGTAGGTCTTGGGTATCTTACACTAAATAGGTTAGCTAATTCTTTGAGTGGCGGAGAAAGTCAACGCATTCAATTAACCAGAAGTTTAGGAAGCAATCTTACCAATAGTTTATACATTTTAGATGAGCCGTCTATCGGCCTTCATTCCCGCGATACTGCAAAATTAATAAGTGTGTTAAAGTCATTGCGCAATCTAGGCAATACTGTTGTGGTGGTGGAACACGATGAAATGATCATGCGTGAAGCAGACTATATTATAGATATGGGACCACTCGCTTCTCACCTAGGGGGCGAAGTTGTGGCAGTTGGAAATTATGATGAACTTATTGCAAACCCCAAAAGCCTGACTGGCAAATATTTGAAGGGGGAATTACAAATAGAAGTACCTAAGAATACGCGTAAATGGACAAGAAGCATTGTTGTTGAAAATGCACAACAAAATAATCTCAAAGGGATAACAGTAGAATTTCCATTGAATACATTATGTGTAGTAACTGGTGTAAGTGGTAGTGGTAAAACAACTTTAGTAAAACAGGTATTGTATCCTGCACTAAATAAATTAAAGGGTGAGTTTGCAGATAAAGTGGGGGTTCATAAAGCAATCACTGGTGATATAGATTCTATTGCACATATCGAAATGATTGATCAAAACCCCATTGGAAAATCGTCCAGGAGTAATCCCATTACTTATATCAAAGCGTACGATGCCATTAGAGAACTATATGCCAAGCAACCACTTTCTAAAATGCGCGGATTTCAACCCAAACATTTTTCGTTTAATGTGGATGGGGGAAGGTGTGATACCTGTAAGGGTGAAGGGGAGCAAGTAGTGGAAATGCAATTCTTAGCTGATGTTCATTTGACCTGTGAATCATGTGGCGGAAAAAGATTTAAAGAAGAAGTATTAGAGGTAAAGTATAATAATAAAAGCATTTACGATTTATTGGAAATGAGTGTGGATGAATCCATCGAATTCTTTACTGATGAAAAGCCAATTAGGAATGCCATTCAACCTTTGCAAGATGTAGGTTTGGGTTATATAAAATTGGGGCAAAGTAGCGACACGTTAAGTGGCGGTGAAGCACAGCGCGTAAAGCTCGCCAGTTTTTTAGGGAAAGGAAAAGGGATTGGTCAGATCTTATTTATTTTCGATGAGCCCACCACAGGATTGCATTTTAATGACATCAAAAAATTATTAGCTTCATTTAATGCATTGATTGAACAGGGTCATTCATTAATTGTAATTGAACATAACACAGACGTTATCAAATCAGCTGATTGGGTGATCGACCTTGGTCCTGAAGCAGGTGATGGAGGCGGAACATTAGTATACGCTGGTGTGCCTAAAGGTCTTAGTAAAATACAAAAAAGTTATACAGGTAAATATTTGTAAAAATATCTCATAAAAAAAGGGTAGTAACTCAAATTACTACCCTTTTTATTTTTAATAATTCTATCTTAAACGGTCAACGCTTTTTACCAGCTTTTCATCTTTATAAATTCCAATGGCTGCAAGAGTCTGTAAAACAGGAACTGCCATTACAAGAATACTGGTTAATGCAAATCCACCAACCGCATATTTTTGTGTTTCTAAGAAATACAAAACACAAACTATCACACTTAATGTAATTGTTGCCAGTACAAGTTTTATTTGTAGAGGACGATTATTATACATGAAAATACTTACACAGGTAATGGTAGCAGTAACAATCGTTAAGATCATTAACCAAATATTACTCATGGCAGTTAAATTTGTTGCGGGCTCTGTTCCAATACTTCCGATATAGAAAGAAGTTTTTAATGAAGTAAATCCACAAACAGCTGCGATTAAAAGCCAAATGGTTTGAATACGTTGTAACATAAGCTCAATTTAATGATATTATTAACCCAATTCAGGATACAATACAAATTGTTCCATGAAGGCATTCACTTCATTTTTAATGCCTGATAAAATGTTAGCATCATCAGCATTCATCAAAGTTCTGTCAATGGCGTTCACTACAAATTCCATATCATTTTCAATCATACCACGAGTAGTAACTGCTGCAACTCCAAAACGAATTCCAGAGGTAACAAAAGCACTCTTATCATCGTAAGGTACCATGTTTTTATTAGCAGTGATATCAGTATGTCCTAATACTTGCTCTGCTTTTTTTCCACTGATGTTTTTGTTTCTAAGATCAATCAACATTAAATGGTTATCAGTACCCCCGCTAATTATCTCATAGCCCCTTGAAGTAAATGCGGTAGCCATTGCTTGTGCATTTTTTTGGACCTGTTGTTGGTATTTCAAAAAGTCGTCAGTCAAAATTTCACCAAAAGCTATTGCTTTCGCAGCGATGATATGCTCTAATGGGCCACCTTGCGTACCTGGAAAAACAGCCATATCTATCAAGTTACTCATCATGCGCAGGTTGCCTTTTACATCTTTTAAACCAAATGGATTTTCGAAATCCGTCTTCATGGTAATAACACCGCCTCTTGGACCTCTCAATGTTTTATGCGTGGTTGATGTAACAAAATGACAATGATCGAAAGGAGAGCTTAATAAGCCTTTTGCAATCAATCCTGCAGGATGCGCGATATCTGCCATTACAAAAGCACCCACTTCGTCGGCAACTTTTCTAATTCTAGCAAAATCCCAGTCACGGCTATAAGCACTTGCACCACAAATAATCAATTTCGGTTTTACGGCTCTTGCTTGAGACTCCAGCATGTCGTAATCAACTAAACCGTCATCTTTTTTTACACCATAAAAATGGGGCTTGTATAATTTTCCACTGAAGTTTACTGCAGAACCATGCGTTAAGTGTCCACCCATGCTCAGGTCTAAACCTAATATTGCATCACCAGGTTGCAATATGGCTAACATGAGTGCCGCATTTGCTTGTGCACCACTATGAGGCTGAACGTTCGCATACTCCACATTGAATATGGCTTTTAAACGATCTATCGCAAGTTGTTCGGTTTGGTCCACAATTTCACATCCACCATAATATCTGCGGCCAGGATAACCTTCGGCATATTTATTAGTCATAACGCAACCAGAAGCTTCCATCACCTGTAAACTTGTGAAGTTTTCGGATGCAATCAGTTCAATACCACGGCGTTGTCTCTGTAATTCCTGCTTAATAATGTCAAAAACCTGCGTATCTCTTTGCATGAGTAGTTTATTTTGGCGCAAAAATAATTCTTCGTAAATAGTTCTCAGCAATTTATAGGCAGAGTTTTAGGCAGAATATCCACAAATCTTGCCCTTTAGCTAGTATTTTATATTTTCGCAACCTTGATGATGTGTACAGATTACATTATTTAATGTTTTCCAGCACTTTGCTTGCTTATTTTCATCATAATTAGATCTATATGAAAGCGATTATCCCTGTTGCCGGTGCCGGTACTAAATTGCGCCCACACACCTATACACAACCCAAGGCGCTTATTCCCATTGCTGGAAAAACAATCCTGAGCTTTATTGTGGATCAACTGGTAGATGCAGGTATAGATGAATTTATATTTATTGTGGGGTATCTAGGGGAGAAAATCCGGGATTATGTGCAAGAAAATTACCCAAAACTTACCACGCATTTTGTTTTTCAAAACGAAAGACATGGCACAGGCCACGCCATTGAACTTACAAAAGCCATAGTTGGATCAGATGAGGTTTTTGTTGTTTTAGGAGATACGATTTGTGAATACGATATTCAAGAAGTATTGAATAGTCCATATAGTATGCTCGGTATTAAAAAAGTAGACGATCCACGCGATTTTGGTGTTGCATCAATTGGGGAAGATGGATTCATCGATCAGCTTGTTGAAAAACCTGCAATTCCTAAAAGTAATATGGCATTAGTTGGTTTGTATAAAATAAAAGAAACTGATTTTCTTTTTGAGTGTTTGCATACCTTATACTTAAAAAGTGGAAAGATAAATGGCGAATATAATTTAACAGATGCTCTTGATTGCATGATTAAGAAAGGAGCAAAGTTTCAATCTTTTAAAGTGAAGAGCTGGTTCGATTGCGGTAAGAAAGAAACTTTATTGGAGAGCAATGCAACACTCCTTAAAAAATTTGGCGGCAATACCGATTATGATCATGGCTATTTAAATACCATTATTATTCCTCCAGTTAGTATTGCAAATGGTTGCGATATTTCAAATTCAATTATAGGACCGCATGTTGCAATTGGCGCAAATACATCAATCAAACATAGCATCGTTCGAGAAAGCATCATTGGTTCTTATACTAACCTTTTTGAAGTTGTTTTAGACAACTCACTAATTGGAAGCGATGCTTCCGTAAAAGGACTTAGCAGGAGTTTGAATATTGGAGATAATACAGAAATTGATTTTGGGTAGATTTAAGTGAAAAGTGATAAGTGAAAAGTGAAAAATGTCAGAGCCATTTTTTTAGCTGAGGCCTGATTAATAGTTACCGTTTTATAACTTAACTTTAAAAAAAGTATTTTATGAAACGATATCCGCCGATTTATCTATTGCTTTTATTCTTTTGTATGAGTGGAACTCCTGATCCAAATACGCCTCCTTCATTTATTACCGTTCGAGGAAACCAATTCTATAAAAACAATAAGCCCTATACATTTTTAGGTACTAATTTTTGGTACGGCATGAACCTTGGATCAAAAGGTTCGGGCGGTAATAGGCAAAGACTCATCCGAGAGCTTGATCGATTGGCTTCTCTTGGCGTTAAAAATCTTCGCGTTGTTGCTGGATCTGAAGGCCCAGATTCTGAACCCTATCGAATGCTTCCCTCATTACAAACTGCTCCCGGAAAATACAATGTAGAGGTGTTAGAAGGACTGGACTTTTTATTGGCTGAAATGAGTAAACGCGATATGGTAGCGGTGATGTGTATGAATGATTTCTGGAATTGGTCTGGTGGAATGGCGCAATATCTGGTATGGGCTGGTGCTGCAAATTCAATTCCTTATCCACCACCAAATCCAGGTGGCGATTGGTGGAAATATCAAACCTTTACTGCACAGTTTTATAGTAATGAAAAAGCCGTAGAAATGTTTAACAATCATCTACGGTTTATTATCAACAGAAAAAATAGCATTACTGGTAAATTGTATAAAGAAGACCCCACCATATTTTCATGGGAACTAGGGAATGAACCAAGAGGAGTAACTAATCTAGTGGCGTTTTCGAATTGGATAGATAAAACTGCAGGACTAATTAAGTCACTTGACAAAAATCATTTGGTCACAACAGGTAGTGAAGGAAACACTTCTAGTTCAACCAGTGGCACAGATGTGTTGAAAGACCATTTGAGTAAGAATATTGATTACGCCACTATACATATCTGGGTACAAAACTGGGGGTATTATAACCCGGCAAAACCAGATGCAACTTATCAACCGGCACTTGATTATGCTTTGAATTATTTAAAAGATCATTTAAAGCAGGCAGCATCATTAAATAAGCCTGTAGTTCTGGAAGAATTTGGCATTTCACGTGATGGAAATAACCATTCTGAAGGAACCCCTGTTTCTGTTAGAGATAAATATTATGGAGCACTTTTTGGTGCAGTTGCCGATCATTTGAAAAATCAAAAAAATGCCTTAGCTGGAGTTAATTTCTGGGCATGGGCTGGTGAAGGAAGACCAAGAGTGCCAGAAGGATTGTGGAAAGCAGGAGATAATTTCATTGGGGATCCTCCACATGAATCCCAGGGTTGGTATTCAGTATATGATACTGATAATAGTACGAAGCAAGTGATAAAAAAATATGCAACTTTAATTAATCAATAGATTTTTTGCTGATATAAGTTAACACTAGGCCTCAACTATGCTTGAAAATATATGTTGAAGTTGTTTGTTAACCCTAGGCTTCAAACTTGCTTGAATATATTGTTGAAGTTGTTTGTTAACCCTAGGCTTCAGCCTAGGGATGAAGGGTAACATTCTGAAAATGGGCTTTAGCCCCAACGCTTTGGAAGTTTCAAGTATAATTAATGTATAAATTGGATGTGCCACAGCATTGGGGCTGAAGCCCCTTCTTAACTTTGTGTCACTGAACCCCCAGCCTAAAGGCCGGGGTTAACAGGTTTAGAGAGTTATATTTAAACCTAGGCTTCAGCCTTAACGTTTTGGGACTTCAATACCCAGCCTAAAAGCCGGAGTCGATTTATATTTTTTCAATTATAACAAAATCAATGAAGATGCAATCTTCTTTTTTAATCAACAATAGAATCACGCAACTCTTTAAGATCGAATACCCCATCATTCAAGCTGGTATGGTATGGGCAAGTGGTTGGCGTTTAGCTAGTGCAGTAAGCAATGCAGGCGGATTGGGAATTCTTGGTGCGGGGAGTATGTATCCCGAAGTTTTAAAAGAACATATTCAAAAAACCAAAGCCGCTACATCAAAACCATTTGCAGTGAATCTGCCTCTTTTATATCCCAATATCAAAGAGCTTATTGAGATTATTATAACCGAAAAAGTTCCTATTGTTTTTACGAGTGCCGGGAATCCGAAGGCTTATACATCCATACTGAAAGAAGCAGGGATCATATTTGTGCATGTGGTTAGCAGCAGCTTCTTTGCACAAAAAGCCGAGGCCGCTGGTTGTGATGCTGTTGTTGCAGAAGGCTTTGAAGCAGGCGGACACAATGGAAGAGAAGAAACAACAACTATGGTATTGATTCCTGCCGTTAAAGCTTCTATAAAAATACCATTGATTGCTGCAGGAGGGATTGCTACTGGACGGCAAATGTTTGCTGCAATGATATTAGGGGCAGAAGCAGTTCAGATTGGAACAAGATTTGTTTGTAGTGAAGAAGCGTCTTCTCATTTTTCATTTAAAGAAGCCATCATTCAATCCAAAGAGGGAGACACACAATTAGGGCTTAAACAATTAGTGCCGGTTAGATTATTAAAGAATCCATTTTCGTTGGCTATTTTAGAGGCTGAAAAAAATGGGGTGAGTATAGAAACATTACAAACAATGCTTGGAAAGGCAAGAGCAAAAAAAGGAATGTTCGAAGGAGATATGGTGGAAGGAGAATTGGAAATTGGTCAAGTGTCTTCGCTCATCAAAGACATTAAACCAGCAGCAGAAATTGTTCACGAAATATGGAACGATTTTACTGCTGCTGTTTCAAATCCTTTTTGATTTATTTATGCAGATAAAAGGAATTAGCCTGTGCTACACAGGTTACTACAAGATCGTTGATGCAAACATGCGCAGGTAACGTGGCGGTATAATAGGCAATGTCTGCTATATCTCTAGCTTCAAGGGCTTTATATCCATCATACACCAGATCAGCCTTTTGCTCATCTCCTTTAAATCGCACTAACGAAAATTCGGTTTCAGCAGCACCAGGATGAATAACTGTTACTTTAATTTGATAAGGTAATAGATCCATACGCATTGCTTTACTTAATGCATCTACTGCATGTTTACTGGCACAATAGGCATTTCCATCTTTATAAACTTCTTTCCCGGCAGTGGATCCGATATTAATGATTTGTCCTTTTTTTCTTTCAGTTAGATAAGGCAGAATTGCTTTTGTAACATACATCACACCCTTAACATTGGTGTCGATCATTGTTTCCCAGTCGTTTAAATTGGCTGATTCAAAACTATCCCTTCCTAAAGCAAGACCAGCATTGTTTACTAATAAGTCGATTGATTGCCACTCTGTAGGTAGTTTTCCCAGATTATTGAAAACAGCTTCTCTGTCCTGTACATCAAAGACCAACGGCAGTACATTAATGCCATAAGTGTCTTTTAAAGTATTAGCTAAATCTTCTAATTTTTCTTTACGTCTTCCTGTGATGATGCAGTTCCATTTTTCTGAAGCAAACTTTTCTGCAATTGCTTTTCCAAAACCTGATGTTGCACCCGTAACTAAAATGGTCTTTTGCATGTTATTGTTTGATGTATGAAATTCAAATATACAAACAATGCAATTTTAAGTGCAGATGATTTAACGGATCAAAACCGCAGTACCGGTTCTGGTAATTCTTTTTCCTAAAAAATCAACGCCTTCAGCAACAAAAACGTAAGCTCCTGAGGGTTGAGCTACGCCATTCCAAAAACCATCCCAACTTTTACCAATTTCGGTAGTGAAGAATATTTGTTGCCCCCATCTATTATACACACTAAAATAATATTGTTTAGTTATACCATAAACGGTTGGTCTTAAACCATCGTTCCTGCCATCTCCATTCGGAGTAAAACCAGTTGGAACATAAATGTCAGGGCCACTATTAAGTACTGTCACCAATAAATTATCGGTTGCAGAACATCCTAATGAATCAACTACAGATACGTTATATCTGAGAGTAGAAATAGTTCCATCCAGTATACTGATTGGATTGGCAATATTGGTCTTATTTAATCCAATTGAAGGAGTCCAAACATAGTTTACAGGTCTTTTATCAGAAAGTAATGCATTCAATTGTAACGGCTGGTTCTTTAATATGGTGGTATCATGACCCGCATTAATACTAAGTGAGGGTAACACATTCACATGGATGGTATCGTATAAAATATTCGGGCAACCGGCATTTGTAATGCTGATGATATAATCTGTTTTTTTTGATGGCGCTGATTTTGCATTGATCTGAAAAGGAATTTCAGTAACCACCCCATTACCTGCATTAAAAATTGTATTCGGGTTCACCCATTGGAAACTAGTGCCAATTAAAATGGTTGCACTTAAATTAGCTACCGTACCAAAACAAATAGTAGTGTCTTTTGGAATAATGGCTTGCGGGTAGTGCACATTGTAGATGCCAATACTTACTTTGTTACTGGTATCTGATGGACATGCCTTAGTAGATACAATTGCCCTAAAATACGTTTTGCCTCTAATACCGTTTACACTTTGAATGGTGTCTTTATTAGCAGGAATAGTGTTGGTCCAATTAGTTTGGTCGATAGATGATTGCCAATTGATAGATGTACCAGTGGAACCATTCAAAGTAAGGGCATTTAATAAAGGTTGATCTAAGCAAATCTGAATATTATCTGGACTAATTTTTCCTGCAATCGGTTTTGGATTGATTGTAATTTTTGCTGCATTAGTAGTATCAATACTGCAGATAGGTCCGTTTTGTACAATTGCTCTGAATAAGGTATTAGAGGTAAGATTTTTTGCAATATGCACACTACTGGAGTCTCTAAGGTCTACCCAGATTCGGCCGTTATCTGCACTGGATTGCCAGGTTAATACTGAACCTCTATTTCCTGTAATACCTAGCGGAAAATTTTGATTTGGAATTAAACCTTTGCAAACAGTTGAATCCCCTTTTACAATTCCAGGTATCGTTGGTGGTGAAATAGTTACATTGATATTTGCTTTTAGATCTGCACAACCATTGATCGCTCTTGCAACAATAGTACCGGTTTTTGAAGTATCTGGGCGAACAGTAATGGTGTTAAGCGAGTCTTTTAAGTATTTCCATCCATTAGGAATAGTCCATTCATAATTGGCTCCTTTTAATTCTGGAATGGCATAGGTTAAATTCGCATTGGTACATCCAATAGTGGTTCCTGCTATTTCCAAACCCTGACAAACATTTTTTAAAGCTACATAGGCATAGGCAAAATGTCCTTTTGGAACACAATTGTCTGCTTCAAAAGTTAAGGTTACTTGTTGGCCACGATAGGGTGCCAGATCAAATATTACTTCTGTCCATCCCTTTGTCCAAACACGATATGGGTTTTCATTATTGTTTCCATTATTGTTAGGGGAGGGCACACCGCTTTGTGTAAATCCTTCCTGGAGTGCTCCCTTTTGATCAAGCACATATGCAGTACCATTGTATGTTGTAGGTAATAAATAAACAGCACTTGCACAATCAATGATGCCATTATTGGTATTTAGTTTAGCTGTGAACATTGGTACCTGGTCGTTATCATGAGGCGCACTTTCCAATACCATTGCATAAGCATAGGTAACTACATAGGGAACATCGGCTGGTCCCGCTGGTACATTAATTGTATATCCTAATCCCCTGAAAAGTCCTCCCAGGTTGGGATCAGCAATAACCCCATTTGAAGCTGTGTTGATGGTGGTTGAGCCAATTTTCATCGAGTAATTATAGGAGTAACCATTAATGGTGGGGATGGTTTCAAAACTTCCAAACGGATCTTGTGAATTGGATGTATTTACTTCAATACCTGCAGGAACAGTGCCATATTCTGATATGGAGATGGCGTTTAAAGTACCAGTTGGCAATGCAGAAGTACTATCATAATTGATGATATCTAAATGTTGCCTGGAAGTTTTGTTTTGAAATACACCAGTATATCCAAACCAATGGGTGAGGTTACCATTCGAATAGTTGATATTGATCGGACATGTCTGTAACTGCCCAAAAACCTGTATGGAGCATAGAAATAAAATAAAAGACAACAGGTTTTTCATCAATTAAAGTTTAACCCTGATTTGGTTAAATCTAACAATACTTTTTATTGTTTTGTTTAGTTTAACCTGAAAGTACAATTTGTTCAATAGAACTTGGTTAATAAAACCTTATTTAATGAACATAATTAGCCTTTTAAAAGAGTAGAGTGCCACTCATTTTGCTGCCTGCAGCATAGAATATTCTGGAAGATTTTTCAGTCTACGATTCAATAAAATCAAGTAAAAACTGATTTACCTGATCAGTTGCTTCCCACATACCCATATGCCCAACCCCTTCTAAAATATGAACCTGAGGATGGGAAGGCAATGTAATCTGTGGCAGTAAGTCAACTAAAGTAGCTGCAACATCTTCAGTACCAATTACGAATAGGATAGGTTTGGGGTTGCCTTTCAATAAGGAAGTCCGGTCTGGTCTTTGCATCATTGCCTGATAATATTGCTGACAGGCCTGGGTATTAAAAACTGGCGCTGCATCAAGAAGTATGGAAACCATTTCTGGATGTTCTTTTTTATAGGTTGCTGAAAATAAATTAGAGATCGTATTTCTTATAAATGGACCAGCACCATACATATCCATAAGTTCTATTCCTTTCAACCGATTAACTTTTTTCTCTTCTGTATCAGCCAAAGCAGAAGAATGAACTAATCCAAACTTCAATAGCATTTCAGGGTACATTTCTTCAAAAGCAAGGGTAATATATCCGCCCATACTATGCCCTATAAGCGTACAGTTTGTAATGTTTTCTTCTTTAAGAATTGCCACAATCAATGTTGCATAATCATTCAGTGTAATAGGTTGGTCAGGGGCTTTATTCAAATCAACTGGCCTGAATATTTCAGACAAACCAGTGCCAGGTAAATCCGGTACTATCAGCTGACAATAATCTTGTAAAAATGCAATTTGTTTATCCCAAATATGACTATCCTCTCCAAATCCATGAATTAAAAGCACTGGTTTTCCAATGCCAATAACCCGGTAAGAAATTTTTCTTTGAAAATATTGAAATGACTTTTGCATTTTAAAAAAGTTGCTTTTGTTTTAGTACAAGAAAAATATTCCAACCAATTAGTAGTAAGGCTAAAAAGGAAAGGCTCTTATACAGCCAATCTCCGTAAAGTGTATAGAAAGTTAAAGTATCTGTTATGGGTATCGAATATTTGATACTGGATGGTTGATTCCAGCCTCTAGTATCAAGAATATTTCCTCTATCATCAATTACTGCAGAGATACCTGTGTTCGCAGAACGTGCAACCCATTTTCTGTTTTCAATGGCTCTTAAACGGGCATATTGTAAATGCTGTTTATGGCCGGGTGTATTTCCCCACCAGCCATCATTGGTTAAGATGGTTAAAATGTTCGCGCCCTTTGCCACATAAGTAGACACGTATTCGCCATAAATGCTTTCATAACAAATGATGGGTGCAGCAATATATGGGTTGTTCTCTGAGTGAAATACCGAGGAAGTATTTGATCTGCCATAGCCCCCTGAACTTCCTCCGAATTTCTCAAAAATGGGTCCCATGAATTTTAAGAAAGTGGGTAACGATTCAACACCAGGCACTAATTTGCTTTTATTATAAAATGTAAGTGTTTGGTTTGACTTGATGAGGATTGCAGCATTAAAAGCATCCACATAAGTGCCATCTTCTCTTTTGCTGGCAGTAGCGGTAGCCTCTGAACTGGAATACGATTTCAATGTTTCAATTCCAGATATTAAACTTATTTCAGGATGCCTGTTCACAAAATCAAAAACGGGCTGATAAAAATTATTGTTTTGGATATTGGGTTGCCAATCTACTGCACTCATAGCAGTCTCTGGCCATATAACAAGTCTGGTTGCACTATCAATTTGCTTTTCAGATAAATTAATGAGTATGGCAATTTGTTGTGCAGTATTTGCAGCATCAAATTTTTGAAAAGGGTCGATATTGGGTTGAACAATCACCACATTCTGTTTTGCTGTTTTAGTATCAGTATGTTTGAGATAATAAAAAATATGGTAGAACGAAAAAAGCAAAGGCAGTAATAATAGAAAAGAAAATTTAATTGCCACTTTCCTCCAAAGTTCTTTTGAACGGATTGATTGCACTATTTCATAGATCAGGATATTGTTGAGTAAGATCCAAAGGGTACCACCGCTTACTCCGGTAAATTCATACCATTGTATCCATTCTGGGTGACTGGCAAAAACATTTCCTAAAGTGAGCCAGGGCCAGCTCAACTGCCAGTTTAAATGGATGTATTCAAATAACATCCAAAAGCTGATCAATGCTGCATAACCTATTAAATTTCCCGATCTTTTCTTTACTGAAAAAAATCCCCACCAGGGTAAGCACATCAATAAGCTATTAGCAATGATGGCAGCTACACTACCTACATCAGTTGAGTTCCAGATCCACCAGGTAGTGCTGGCATTCCATATCAGCATAGCTAAGAAAATATGCCAGAAAAAAGAAGATTTTTTCTGTAAACTATCTGAAATAAAAAGTAGTGGTGTAAATCCAAAGAAGATAAGGAATGTTAATGGCGACACTGGCCAGGCAGCAAAAAGTAATAACCCGGAAAATAGGCTTGCACTAATGGATATTGTTTTTTTCAAAACCTTTTTTTTAAGGGTTGGAAGTTCGGAATAAAAAACGAAAAAGGGATGCTCTTTGCAGAACATCCCTTTTGTTTTAATAGGATTTTTACTTCTTACTATAATTTGGAGCTTCTTTCGTTACATCAACATCGTGGGCATGACTTTCTTTCATACCTGCGTTGGTAATTTTAACAAATTGAGCTTTTTGTAAATCCTTGATCGTAGCTGCTCCGCATAAACCCATACCTGAACGCAGTCCGCCTACATACTGGTAAACAATTTCGCTTAGGTTACCCTTATAGGCAACTCTTCCTTCAATCCCTTCCGGTACAAATTTTCTTGCATCTTCATCCGATTCCTGGAAATACCTGTCTGCACTACCCTGACTCATGGCACCTAAACTTCCCATGCCACGATATTCTTTAAATTTCCTTCCTTCATAAATAATGGTGTCTCCGGGACTTTCCTCTACCCCTGCAAATACACTACCCATCATCACAATATTGGCACCAGCTGCTAGGGCTTTTACCATATCACCTGTATAACGGATACCGCCATCTGCGATTACAGGAATTCCTTTTGAGCGAAGAGCGTTACTTGCTTCCATTACTGCTGTCAATTGCGGTACACCTGCACCTGCAACAATACGAGTGGTACAAATAGAGCCAGGCCCAATACCAACTTTCACACAATCCGCACCAGCTGCTGCTAATGCCAATGCACCTTCAGCAGTTCCTACATTACCTGCAATGATTTGTAAATGTTTGAAGTTTTTTCTTAGGCTTTTTAATGCATCAATTACTCCAATGCTATGTCCATGTGAACTATCAAGCGTTACTACGTCAACACCCACATGCTGCAATGCAGCTGCACGGTCCATCAGGTCTTTTGTAATTCCTAATGCTGCTCCAACTAATAAACGGCCTAATCCATCTTTTCCTGCATTGGGATAATTGCGAATCTGTAAAATATCTCTATAAGTAATTAATCCAATCAGCTTGCCCTGTTTATTTACCACAGGTAATTTCTCGATTTTATAATTACGTAAAATTGTTTCAGCTTTTTTTAAGTCAGTTCCTTCTGGCGCAGTAATGATTTTTTCTTTTGTCATTACTTCTGAAACCTTTCTTTTTTTATTGGTTTCAAAACGCAGATCACGATTGGTTAAAATGCCTACTAATTTTTGATTGGCATCTACAATCGGGATCCCTCCGATTCTATTTTCCTTCATCAATTTCAATGCATCACCAATGGTGGCATCAATCAATAAAGTAATAGGATCAATGATCATACCACTTTCACTCCTTTTTACTTTACGAACCTGTTCTGCCTGACGTTCGATACTCATATTCTTGTGAAGAATACCTAACCCGCCTTCTCTAGCCAAAGCAATAGCTAGATTAGCTTCCGTTACAGTATCCATGGCAGCACTTAGCAATGGAACATTTAAAATTATACTCTTGGTTAAATGAGAGCGAATATCTACATCGCGTGGTAATACCTGACTGTAAGCGGGCATTAACAATACATCGTCGAAAGTGAGGCCTTCGCCAAAAATTCTTGAAGTTGCAGAGCCTTTGCGTGGGGAACTGTTTCTTATTGCCATGGGCAAAGATAAAAGAAAAAGTAAAAAGTAAAAAGTAAAATGTAAATCCCCTCCTGGGAGGGGCGCCGAACGAAGCGAGCGCAGGGGTGGGTAAAATCATGACCCGTCCTAAAATAAGTTTACAGATTTTTAAATTAATCCTAGGATAAGTTGACAGCTTCTTCTTAATCCTAGGATTGGTTTACAAACGTAGGTTGTTTCTGATAATAGTTCTTCCATAATCTTTTTGTTTCTATAGGCGTATTTG
>CANBQT010000062.1 GCA_947371755.1 Chitinophagaceae bacterium | reverse complement strand
ACTATTGAATTTGCAAAAGGAAAAGACGCAAGTATCCGATTGGGATATGCTGAAGCCCTATTTACAAAATACCCTTCTAAAGGAAATAGAAACGAAACAGATGGAAAGGTTTTTATTGGTAAAGAAGATCGGCTGATTTCAAATGGCTCAGAGGATCAATCCTTCACAGCTTTAAATTTCAGGACCTATCGTTATATTCAATTGATTGTTGAAACAAAAGATGAGCCAATAGTGATCAATGACCTATTTGGCAATTTCACCAGCTATCCTTTTATCAAAAAAGCAAATTTCAGTGCAACTGATCCTTTGTATAATCAGATCCTCGATATTGGCTGGCGCACGGCACAATTATGTGCCTGGGAAACTTATATGGATTGTCCATACTACGAGCAGTTGCAATATATTGGCGACTCGAGAATTCAAGCTTTGATCACTTTATATAATACCGGTGATGATAAAATTGTACGCAATGCATTAAATCAAATGAATGAGTCGCGATTGCCAGAAGGTGTTACATTAAGCCGTCATCCATCTCATACCGCTCAACTGATCCCAACTTTTTCTTTATGGTATATCGATATGTTGCACGACTATTGGATGTATGGAAAAGATGAAGCTTTTGTAAAAGATAAATTGATGGGAACAAGGGGAATTCTTGAATTCTTTAAACGCTTCCAGGAAAAAGATCATTCTTTAAAAGATGTTCCGTATTGGAATTTCACCGATTGGTGCGAAACAAAAGGATGGGACGGCGGAAGAGCACCTGTTGGAAAAGATGGTTACTCTTCTGTAATGGACCTGCTCTTATTATACACTTATCAAATGGCTGCCGACATGGAAACGAAAATAGGTTTACCGGCATTGGCCGAAGCCTATAAAAAAGAAGCAGTTATTTTACAGCAAACCATTCGAAATAAATATTTTGATACAGGAAAAAAATTATTCGCAGACCGAACTGAAAAAGATGTCTATTCACAACACGCCAATACTTTAGCAATTTTAACAGGAACAAGTACTGGTGAAGAAGCAAGATCCATTGCTAAGAAATTAATGGCAGATACCAGTATCACCGAAGCCACCATTTTTTATAAATACTACGTGTATCAAGCACTCACCAAAGCTGGTTTTGGAAATGATTACTTGAATTGGCTCGACATCTGGAAAAGAAATATCAAAGAAGGTTTAACCACCTGGGCAGAGATTTCTGACATCAATAATGCCAGAAGCGATTGTCATGCCTGGGGTGCCAGTCCGAATATTGAATTCTTCAGAACAGTATTAGGAATTGATTCCGATGCGCCTTCCTTTAAAAAAGTAAAGATCGTTCCACACCTGGGCAATGAAACAAAAATCAGTGGAAGCATTCCGCATCCCTCAGGAACCATTGCAACCAGCTATGAATTAAAAAACGGTAAATGGAATATTAAAATTGAGTTACCTAAAACCATTACTGGCTACCTGGAATGGAAAAACAAAAAGTATCCATTAAAAGATGGAGCAAATAGTTTTCAATTATAAATAAAACAAAAGACACCCCTACTGTTCGCCTGCGAATAGGAGGGGCAGCCGATGCCGAGTAATCGGCATACGGCGGGGTGGTTGTCTTTAGGAGAAACATCCATGTTGGTCTAGAGCACTAACCACCCCAGTCATCGCTCAGCCGCTCGACTTTCCCCTCCTATCCGCAAGCGGCAGGAGGGGTATTTTAAAAAAAACAAAAGACACCCCTACTGTTCGCCTGCGAATAGGAGGGGCAGCCGATGCCGCGAAGGCGGCATACGGCGGGGTGGTTGTCGTTAGGAGAAACATCCATGTTGGTCTGGAGCACTAACCACCCCAGTCATCGCTCAGCCGCTCGACTTTCCCCTCCTATCCGCAAGCGGCAGGAGGGGTGCTAATAGAGTAATTTCCTCTTTAAATAAATAGGGTGTAATCACCCCCCACTCTCCTATTGCATTCCTTAGATAGGCTTTGTATTTTAATGGCGTAATCCCTCGCTCATTTCCCCCCGGCATTTACCATCATTTATTACATGCTATGTCTCAAAAAAAATGGGCCTTGCAATGGCTTCAAATAATGAGAGATCTTCTATTCGTATCACGTGAGCTATGGCTTTTATTAGGCCTATACCTACTTGCCATTATTGCTTTTCTGATAATCCCCCAGGGAACCGATATGCTGTTATCAATACTTGAGCCTAAATCATTTATTTCAAATTCACTTCCTATTACATTTATTTTGGCTGCTATTTTTTGCTGGAGTATCTCTTCAGAATTTTGTACCAGGTTTCTGATTTATATGACAGATAATTCTGGTCATAGATTAAGCCCTCAGAGAGTATCCCTTCGAAAATCAAATCAAAGATTTATCGCCCAATTCTTTTTATACTTCCCTGGCATCATAGTATCCATCGCTTTTATAAAAGCATATTTTCAAAACTTTTCAGACATCTGTAGCTCTTGGTGGATCTTGATGTTGGTACTGACGGGAATTGCATTTCTAATGAAGCTACTAAAGAATTTATACCAAGCAGATCGCAAAAATAGAAAGTCCAATATTTTTCACTGGATGCACTTGAGTGAGGAAGAAAAGTTCTGGACGTCAAAATTGTATGGGATATTCAATGATTATCGGGTTGACCTGCATGAGGATGAGATCCCCAATCAAATAAAAGACCTCCCCCGCGAAACAATATTAGCTGATGGTAGTTGTATCCCTGCAGCTTTTCAATTGAAGTCAGGTCCAACCAAACTAATCACAAATAAAAGTATCCAGGTATGGATGTATCGAATTCCACTTAAATATTTCCGTAACCTGATACTTCAATTTATAGTATTGGTATGTATTGCCTTTTTGATAATTATCATTTTTGCATTTGCTGATACTTCATTGTTTCAAAAAATCGGTGCCATTGCAATCATCTGTTTTGCTTTTGCATGCTGGCAGGTTGTGTATACTTTAATTCATTTTCTAGATAAAGCTCAGCCCATTCCAAAAATTAATCTTGCCTTTCGTTTGCTGGTTTTATTATGGTTGTGTTTTTGTTCCTACGCCAATAATGACCATCCCATTAGATGGATAGAAAAAGAAAGTGACGTGAAAGCAAAAATAGTTTCTGAACATTTTAAAAGTTGGATTACGCATCTAGAAGAAACAGCGCAATATCAAAATTCGGACGAGATTCCCATATTCTTTATTGCATCAGAAGGAGGTGCCCTCAGAACAGGTGCTTTTACCGCCCTGTTACTTGCAAAAATTCAAGATAGATTTCCAAATTTTAAAAATAATATCTATTGCTATAGTGGAATTTCTGGAGGCAGTCTGGGATTGCAATATTTTCAAAGTCTTCCTGATAGTGTTTCTTTCAGAAATCAAAATAGTAAAAGTACCCGGTCATTTTTTGAAAGTGATTTTTTATCACCTGTAACCGGCAAACTGGTATTTGGGGAAGTATTGAATTGTTTCTTTCCTTTTCATATTGCTTCCTTTGATAGGGCCATCGCTTTGGAAAAAGCATGGGAAGCTAGTTGGATATCTGTGAATAAAAATCATCAGAATGTTTTTGCAGAAAGTTTTGACCGGCAAATTGGAGACGATAAGCCTGCCATATTCATCAATACGGTAGAATCAGAAACTGGCTTGCCCACTGTTTGGACCAATACCATTCTCGATACTTCCGTATCAATTTATAAGGAAAGAGATCTACGTCAAAAATTTCAGTTATCCATCCCCTATTCTACAGCCATTAATTTAGGAACACGTTTCCCTTTGATTTCTCCTGCAGCTATGATAGCGCTAAATCAAAATAAACCTGAGCAAACGAGATTACATTATATCGATGGGGGTTATTTTGAAAACAAGGGGCAGGAGAATATTTTAGAAATCATACAGTCTATTCATCTGGAAAATTATCCTGCAGTAAAACCTTATATCATTCAATTTAATTTTTCGGAAGATGATTCAATCAAACATAGTATCCGGTTTGCAAATGAAATGATGGAAGTATTGAATGGATTCGAAAACACAAGATACGCCAGAGCTAGTCTCACTGTAGAAGCAATGAAGAAATATATGCGAGATCATTTCGACACAAGTCAGATCATCAACCTCCATTTAGAAATCTCGATCAAAAAATTGCCCATGAACTGGTTGCTGTCTCATACAGCCATGAATAGAGTAGATGGCTATACAGATTCATTGATGCTTTTGAAAAAAGATTCTGCGCAGGTTCAACAGTTTTTCAGTGCCATTAAAAAAATAAAACCTTAAATAACATGAAAAATTATTTTCCCATTATTTTTTGCCTTTGCCTTTTTTTAACTGGATGTGCAGGAGTAAAAATATATTCCGATGCTGAATTGCAACATCCTACTGCTGTTCAATTTCATTATGCAAAGCCATTTTTAATGGTAGAATATAATGCAACAAAAGATGGTACACTCAAAACCACCATAGTGTATCTACCCGATCAGTCAGAAACTTATTACGCAAAAATGGTAAGTGGATTAGGAAATAGCGATTTAAAAATTGCTTTTGAAAATGGGTCAATCGCTTCTTTAGGAACCAGTTCTGATAATAAGATTCTTTTATCAACAGGTTCTCTGAGTAGTTTAATCAGCGACCTTGCAAAAATGCCGAATGCATCTTCGAATGAATTAAAAAACGCAACTCATGAACCTGCTTTTGATCTGTATGAAATTATAATCAGTGAAGGAAGGACAAGCTTAAAAAAAGTGGCCTGGAAAAAATGATTTTATTTAATCAGGAGTTTATGAAATTTTTCAATCTCTTTTTTTTCATCAACACTCATGGCTTCGTTGTTTGAAAATTTAGTAGACAAAAAAACAACTCTTTTATGCTGAGGATATTTTGCTAATATCTCCACTATCATTTTTTCAATTACCACATCTTTTTCATACAGCGGTTTAATATCTGTTGGAACAGTCTTATCTCTGGTAGGACGTTTTAAGATCTCAGCTTCTAAAGTTGCCAACCAATTGGCAGGCATATCAGTTACTTTTTGAGCTTTCAGGTAAAGCCCTTCTAATTGTTTCTTACTGAGCCCGCCTCTTTCTTCATACTGGTGCATTAAACTCATGATAAATAAAGCATCTGGATTATGCTTATAACAAGCATCCAGAATTTTATCTATGATGTCAATACCCTGTTTCTTTTTGATCATGATTGAGCGAGTAGTACGCTGCAATGTCGGAAATAATATTCGCTAAGCGTAAACTAGATCTTGGAGAGAATGATCTGCGAGTCGATTTCCAATATCTGACGTGCAAGTTCCACATCTTCAATGGTTATATCCTCCATCATTTCTTTTCCATTTTCTCTGGATTCAGCCATGGCAACTTTTACCATTACCAACTGCGTTTCTGCTTTGATAGCCCTGGTAAGAAACTGTTCTTTTTCTACCTGAGTTCTGTGCAAGGTTTTTTCCATTCCTTCAATAATCTCAGTTTTTCCTTTTACTTGCTCTTCGAGCACATTAAGTTTGCGGGCAAACTGTGCACGAATAATAATATAACTAAGGATAGTTACTGCAATAGCTGTAGTAGCTAAAATAATAAGGATGCTTACATCTAACATTAGATCATTCATTTAGGGGTTAAAATGATAAACTAACTGCAGTAGTTGAAGTTGACGGCCAACTTTGGACCAAAGGTTTCTTGGGGGAACCTGTAACAAATGTAATTTAATAAATAAATGTTTTAACAAATTTTCTTTTTAAAATAAATTAAAATGCAAATTTTAAGCCCTTATAATGGGTTTTTGACACTAGACTAGGGTTTTATTATTATTTGTATCTTTCATTTTCAGGATAAGTCAGCTTCCACTCATGCAGTCCATTAAAAAGTCATTCGAACAGTTTTCCATCGCTAATTACCTCTTAAAATGGGCGTTTTTGGTCACTCCAATGGCAATTGCGGTAGGAAGTCTGGTGGCTTTATTTCTCTGGTTATTGGATAAAACCACCCAAATTCGGTGGCAAAATGGCTGGATTATCTACTTTTTACCACTTGCAGGGGTATTTATTTATTTTTTATATCAGCAGATAGGAAAAAAGACTGAGGCCGGGAATAATTTGATCCTGGATGAGATTCATGAACCTGATGGCGGGGTTCCTGCCCGAATCGCACCCCTGGTTTTATTCACTACCCTCATTACCCATCTTTTTGGCGGATCAGCAGGAAGAGAAGGAACTGCTGTTCAAATGGGCGGGGGTATTGCTGGCCTTTTTGGACGTTGGATAAAATTAAACCAACAGGATCTCCGCGTGTTACTCATGGCGGGAATTGCGGCAGGTTTTGCTGCTGTTTTTGGAACTCCTGTTACCGGAACTGTTTTTGCAATGGAAGTCATTGCCATTGGAAGTATCAAATACGATGCATTGTTACCCTGCCTTATCGCAAGCTTAGTTGCAAACTTTACCTGTAATAGTTGGGGAATCCATCATACAGCCTATAACATTCATTTCACTCATTCAGATTCCAACACATTTTTCGGCATCGATTATTTACTGATCGGAAAAACCGTGATTGCTGGAATCGCATTCGGACTCATCGCCTTCCTCTTTGGTGAGATGCAACATGGCATCAAAGACCTCAGTAACCGGATCATTAAAATCAAATGGCTCATTCCAGCAATTGGCGGCTGTTTAATCATTGCTTTGAGTTTACTATTAGACACCAAAGATTATCTTGGTCTGGGTGTTACCTCAGAAAATCCTAACGGAATTTCCATTGTAAATGCATTTACTCAGGGAGGCGTTACCAATTGGAGTTGGTTTTGGAAATTATTATTCACAGTAATCACATTAGGTACAGGTTTTAAAGGAGGAGAAGTAACACCATTATTTTTCATTGGTGCTGCACTAGGTAATACCATTGCTTGGATCAGTGGTGCACCTGTTGATCTATTTGCTGCTTTAGGATTTATTGCAGTTTTTGCAGGCGCTACCAATACACCTTTGGCTTGCACCTTGATGGGAGTAGAATTATTCGGAGGCGAACATATTCTATATTATGCCATCGCTTGTTTTATCGCTTATTATTTTAGCGGTCATTCAGGTATCTATTCCTCTCAAAGAATCAGTCATTCAAAAATCCGTTCCGACAATACACACTTCAATACAACCATCAAACAAGTTAGAGATCATCACAGAAATTCAAAATAACAATCCCCATGCATTTATTCAACAAGATCAGTAGTCTGTTTTTATTAAGCTGTATTTGCATCTTATCCATTGCACAAGATGCTCCAAAGCCTTATGGAGTAATTCCAACTGCCCGACAATTAGCATGGCAGGAAAAAGAAATGTATGTGATCATGCATTTTACGCCTACCACTTTTCAAAATAAAGAATGGGGATTTGGGGATGCAGATCCTGCAATTTTTAACCCTGCTCATTTTAATGCAAATGCCATTGCAGCCGCAGTAAAAGCCGGTGGATTCAAAGGTATTACAGTAGTTGCCAAACACCACGATGGTTTTGCTCTATGGCCTACTAAAGCTACAGAATACAATATCAGCAAATCGCCGTTTCGCAATGGCAAAGGCGATCTTGTAAAAGAAATGATGATGGCTACACATGAAGCAGGACTGGCATTTGGAATCTATTGCTCACCCTGGGATAGAAATAATGCCAACTATAGTAAGCCCGCATATATTAACGAAGTTTATTACAAACAGTTACAGGAACTTTATAGTAATTACGGACAATTGCACACTGTTTTCTATGATGGCGCAAATGGTGGAGATGGTTATTATGGAGGTGCGAGAGAGAAGCGCTCAATTGATGCATCCACTTATTACAACTACGAAAAAATATGGACCATCGTTCGCAAGATGCAACCTGGTGCCGCCATCTTCAGTGATATCGGACCCGATATTCGTTGGGTAGGAAATGAATCTGGATTTGCTGCTGAAACTTCATGGTCTACACTCACACCAATCAGCCCAACAAAAGATAAAAAACCTTCCCCAGGTTTTGTTGTTGAAAAAGATCTGCCAACAGGCACTCGCAATGGTGCGTTCTGGACTCCCGCAGAATGCGATGTGCCCCTTAGACCAGGATGGTTTTATCATCCGGAACAAGACGGAAAAACAAAAACACCAGCGCAATTATTGGATATTTATTTTCAGTCTGTAGGACGGAGTGCATCCTTCGATTTAGGTATTGCTCCAATGCCCAGCGGAGAATTACATCCTGATGATGTCAAGAGCTTAAGTGAATTCGGTGCCATCTTAAAGAAAACATTTGCCACCAATTTTGCAGCAGGTGCGAAAATTAAAGCTTCAAATATTCGGGGTAAGAATAATGTATATGGACCAGAAAAATTGATCGACAACGATCGTTACAGTTATTTTGCAACAGATGATTCAGTAGGCAGTGCTGAACTTGTATTTCAATTAAAAAACAAGAGTCGTTTCAATGTAATCCGACTCAGAGAAAATATTAAACTTGGCCAACGAATCGAAGCAGTAGCTATTGATGCATGGCTGGATGGCAAATGGAAAGAGATCGGAACAGCCACTAGTATTGGCGGGAATCGATTAATTCGCTTACAAGAGTCTGTTGAATCAGATAAAGTAAGATTACGCATTTTAAAATCTCCAGTTTGTATTGCGCTTAGCGATTTTGGACTATTTGAAACCGCAAATTTGTAATAAATACTTGCTTACTAAAAGCAAATTGCAGCTTACCTTTATAGTAAGTGACTATTAGATAGATAGTCACTTACACATAATTTATCTTTACGTTATGTATAAAGTTAACTGCCTTCTTTTGGCGTTATTGCTTTTCTCCTGTAAAAGCAAAAAAGAAACGATTAAGCCCAGCATAGAAAACATTAGTTCTTCGATCTATGCTTCCGGCATTATAAAAAGTAAAAATCAGTACCAGGTTTTTGGAACAGTAAATGGAATCATTGCTGATGTATTTATATCCGAAGGCGATGAGGTAAAGAAAGGAACGCCACTTTTTGCTATAGAAAACGAAACCCAGAAACTAAATAAAGAGAACGCAGAATTAGCTGCTCGTTTTTCTGATTCCTATGCCAATGAATCAAAGTTAACTGACGCAAAATTAGCGATCGATTTTGCCAGAAATAAAATGAAGAACGATTCCCTTCTGTATATGCGCCAACAATCTTTATGGCAACAACAAATTGGAACAAAGATTGATCTGGAACAAAGGGAATTACAATTTCAAAATTCAAAAACAGTTTATAATTCAGCAATTTATAAATATCAGGATCTTAAAAGACAGATCGATTTTACGTCTGATCAGGCGAAAAAAAATCTACTCATTTCAAAAAATCTTCAAAACGATTTTACCATTAAGAGTGAAATAGATGGAAAAGTATACGCGATCAATAAAAAGAAAGGAGAAATTACCAATGCGCAATCTGCTTTGGCAATTATTGGAGATGATAGCAAGTTTACATTAGAGATGCAAGTGGATGAATACGATATCATAAAAATTAAAAAAGGATTGCCGGTTTTAGTAAACCTCGAAAGCTATCCCGGAAAAGTTTTTGAAGCTACGGTTACTAAAATAAACCCGCTGATGATTGAACGCACCAAAACTTTTATGATAGAAGCTGAATTCCTTAAAAATCCTGAGCAACTCTATGCTAATATCAGTTTCGAGGCAAGCATCGTTTTAGAAAAAAAAGAACATGTTTTACTGATCCCTAGAAATTATCTGGTTAATGACAGTACGGTTCTAAATGCCAATGGTGATAAGATTACTATCAAGACTGGGCTAAAAGATTATAATAAAGTAGAAGTCATTGCTGGCCTTTCTGCTAACGACGAATTGCTTAAACCCATCAAATGAAATACAAACTAATAGCAAGTATTTCTAAGTCGCTTTTGTTTGCCAGATTAAAGCAAACCCTGGTGGCTGCTATTGGTGTAACATTCAGCATCACAATGTTCATCACATTGCTGAGCTTTATGTCGGGGTTAAATGATCTGCTAGACGGACTGATTTTAAATAGAACAGCACATGTTCGTTTATACAACGAAATCAAAGCATCCGATCTGCAGCCAGTTGATCTTTCAGAAAAATACAAAGACCACCATAATTTTGTAAGTTCTGTAAAGCCTAGGGACGGAAAAGAAGAGATTCACAATAGTAGCGCTATTATTCATGCGCTGCAAGCTGATGAGCGCGTTACGGGTGTTGCACCAAAAATCATGGCGCAGGTATTTTATAACGTTGGGAACATCGACCTTACTGGCGTTATTAATGGAATTGATGTAGATGAAGAAACAAGATTATTCTTTTTCAAGAATTATGTAGTAGGAGGTAATTATATTGATTTAAAAAACACACCGAATAGTATCATTTTAGGAAAAGGTGCTGCCGATAAAATGTTGTCGGGTATTGGCGATATCATTCAGGTAACTACCAGCAAGGGCGATCGGGTGCAATTAAAAGTGGTGGGCTTCTTTCAATCGGGGATCCAGGAAATAGATAAGGTACAGAGTTACGCCAGTATTAGCACAGCTCAAAAAATTCTGGGCAGACCCAATAGTTATATCACAGACATCCAGGTGAAATTGAAAAATGTGTTAGATGCACCAGCAGTAGCAAAAGAATTTCAAAAGAAATTTAATGTAGAAGCGGTGGATATACAAACAGCAAACTCACAATTCGAAACCGGAAGCTCTATCAGAACCCTGATATCCTATGCAGTAGGTGTTACACTATTAATTGTGGCAGGTTTTGGAATATATAATATTCTCAACATGATGATCTATGAGAAAATGGATTCGATAGCTATTTTAAAAGCAACTGGTTTTTCAGGTAGAGATGTCAATAATATTTTTATCACCATTGCTCTAAGTATCGGAATTTTTGGAGGAGCACTTGGATTATTATTTGGATTTGGACTTTGCAATGTTATTGAACACATTCCATTTAATACTCCTTCTCTCCCTACAGTAAAAACATATCCCATACAATACAATCCTAAGTACTATATGATAGGTGCCATTTTTTCTGTAATCACCACTTATCTGGCAGGATATTTTCCATCAAGAAAAGCAAGTAAAATTGATCCGGTAATTATTATCAGAGGAAAATAAGATGAGCAATAAAATACTGATAGCAAAAGACATCTGTAAATCATTTCATGATCCGATTACGGTTCAGGTATTAAATAATATTAGCTTCTCTATCGATAAAGGTGAATTCATTTCAGTTATTGGAAAATCGGGATGTGGTAAATCAACATTGCTCTATATTCTTTCTACCATGGATACCGACTATCAGGGTGATCTATATATAGACGGCGTAATCATGCGCAATAAAAAAGAAAAAGAATTAGCTAGCGTTCGTAATGAAAAAATTGGGTTTGTATTTCAGTTCCATTATTTACTCAATGAATTTTCTGTTATAAAAAATGTGATGTTACCTGGTTTAAAACTCAATAAATATTCCGAAAAAGAGGTGGAGCATCGTGCCTACGAAAAATTAAAAGTGCTGGGAATAGAAAATGAAGCTCTAAAAATGCCAAACCAATTATCCGGTGGTCAAAAACAAAGAGTGGCCATTGCCCGCGCATTAATTAACGACCCCCTCATCATCATGGGAGATGAACCAACCGGGAATCTTGACAAAAAAAATAGTGAGATCGTTTTTAATATATTCAAAGAGTTAGCAGAACAATTTCATCAAACCCTTCTCATAGTTACACACGATAACGAGTTTGCTGCCCGCACCAATCGCATCATTGAAATGCAGGATGGTCAGATCATAAAAATGTAATATAAAATACAGATACTAAGCTTCTGAGCAGAAAGTATGACCAAAATCAGCTTTTATTTCTGGGTGTTCTACTAATTTTCGCCTTTGAAAATTTTTGCTAATTGTAATTGCTCTCTTATGTCAACGACTCATGCACCATTTAAATCAGGTATAGACTTATCTCCAAAATCAAGAGCCGCTTGGAGAGTTGCACAATCTGGTGTTTGGTTAGTTGGCGCAGCAATACTTACTTGTCTTTTATTTTTTCCTCCGGTTGGACTGATACTTTTTTGGAATATTCTGATCCCCGTGGCTCCTGCATTATTTGTAGTTGCGGTTGGGGTTTGGAGAAATGTTTGCCCTTTAGCAACTACTAATTTATTACCAAGAACTTTTGGACTTTCACAAAAGAAAAAATTAACTGCTATACAATTAGGTAAACTAAATCTCATTGCAGTGATCTTGCTTTTTGCACTAGTGCCTTTACGTCATGCGATTTTCAATAATAATGGACCAGCTACTGGATTATTAATTATAACCATGGCAATGATTGGAATAGGAATGGGATTTGTATACGAATGGAAAAGTGCCTGGTGTTCGGGACTTTGCCCAGTGCATCCGGTAGAAAAACTTTATGGTGGAAATACTTTTGCGGCTATTCCAAATGCACATTGCTTAGAATGTCAGAATTGTGTAGTGCCTTGCCCGGATTCTACTCCTAATATTCATCCGATCTCTTCGAAAAAAACATTGTATCATCAATTATCTGGCTTACTCATAGTAGGAGGATTACCTGGTTTTATCTGGGGCTGGTTTCATGTGCCTGATGAATCTTCTGTAAGTAGCTTTAGAACTTTATTGTCTGTTTATCAATTGCCTTTGGTAGGGCTAGTAGCAAGCTCTGTTGTATATATTATAGTTTCCATGATGGTGCCTGCCAAATACGAACAAAAATTAATCAGTGTATTTGCTGCTGCTGGTGTTTCTTGTTATTACTGGTATCGTATTCCAGCATTAATTGGATATGGAAAGTTTGCAGATGATGGCTTACTATATAATTTGTCAAATCTGATACCAGTATGGATCATTCCGATTATACATTTAGCAACAACAGCATTCTTCTTTTATTTTTTAGTGTTCCGAAAACCCAATAACCAAAGCTGGGTAGTTCGACCACCTTTTGCAGCAAAAGAAAAAATGCATCCCTTAGTTTAAAGCAATCTTTCGGGTAATTGTTTACTGGCATCAGCACCCATTTTTTTCAGTTCTTCTATTTTGTTGATGATATTTCCTTTACCAGTAGAAAGTTGTTTAAATGCATCTTCATAACTTGATTGAGCATCGCCTAATTTCTTACCCACCAATTCCATATTGTTTAGGAATCCATGAAATTTATCATAGAGTGCTCCAGCTTTTTCTGCTATCTCAATGGCATTTCTATTTTGCTGTTCCACTTTCCACAAATCAGCGATGATCTTTAATACCGCTAATAAATTCGTCGGACTAACCAGCATGATTTTCTTATCATAGGCATATTTCCACAACAAGGGCTCTTTCTTTACCGCTTCCAGAAAAGCAGGTTCGATGGGAATGAATAATAATACATAATCAAGTGCCACTGCATATTTAGGATAATTCTTTTTACTCAGTCCGTCTATATGTGCACGGAGCGATCCAATATGATTCTTCATAGCCTGCTCTTGTTTTACAACATCGGCTTCTGAAACATATTGCTCCCAGGCAACTAAAGACACTTTGGAATCGATGATCACTTTTCTTTGATCAGGATATGAAATAGTTACATCTGGTTGTAAGCCATGTCCCTGATCATCCTTGATCACATTCCCTGCCTGATCTCTGATGAATTCCTGAGTTACATATTCCCTACCACGGGTAAGTCCACTATGTTCTAAAATAGATTCAAGTATCATCTCTCCCCAATTACCCTGCATTTTTGAATTACCCTTTAATGCAGTACTTAAGTTATTTGCTTCCTGACTTACCTGCTCGCTCATTTTAACCAAACGATCAATCTCTTTACCCAAACTAAATCTTTCTTTAGACTCCTTTTCATAAGTGTCTTCCACTTTCTTTTTAAAATCTCCAAGTTCATTTTTTAATGGTGCTAAGATCTCAATCATTTTCTCTTCATTCCTTTGTACCATTTGTACACTATTATTTCGCATCACTCTCTCTGCCAGTGATTCCATTTCAAGTTTCAATTGTTCACTGATCTTTTCTCCGGAGGATTTTGCTTCAGCAAGAAGTTCCTTGGTGTATTGTAACTGCGTTTCTATAACGGCGCCTTTTGACAACAACTGTTCTTTATCATTTTGCAATTGAAGATTGATGGATTGGAACTGTAATAGCTGTTCTTCTTTTTGTTTCAATTGCTCGTATAAAGCTTTGGTGCGAACTTGAAAAATAGAACGAGTAAATAACCATCCTATCATGACGGAAGCAATGGCTGTAATAATACAGGCAAATAAAAGGGTGTTATCCATAAATGAAATAATTACTAAAATGGTCAACAAAAAAATTCAGGTTACTTTAAAGTAATAATTAGCCCTGCAAATTTCCCTGATTTTTCTTGCTAAAATTAAAATAGTTCAAAATAGAATCTACTTTATCGAGTGCTATGGGTAATTCTGTATTGTTTTCCATCACCAGAGTAGCACCATCATTTCTGGAAATACGTTTCACGAAATTAATATTCACTAAGTAGCTTCTATGTACCCGTATAAAATTATTTTCTCCATTAAAAATATCTTCATAGTATTTAAGGTTATGACTAACCATTAAACTGGAACCGTCTTCCTGATGGATGTGTGCGTAACTACCTTCTGCCTTGATGTAAAGAATATCCTGCAACTTGATGATCTCAAAACCATTCATCAATGGCACTACAATTTTTTTATTTCCGTTGCTAAAATAATTATCCTTTAAAGCTCCATAAGTAGCGGAATCATTTTTCCCTTGGTTATCTAAAAATTTCTGAATGGCATTTTTAAGTTTATCAAACTGTAGAGGCTTCAATACATAATCAATAGCACTCATATTAAATGCTTGTATTGCATGCTGATGCGATGCTGTGGTAAAAATGATACGGAATTTGATTTCATCCGTATTTAAAAAATTAAGTAACTGCAATCCATTATAAACAGGCAATTCTACATCCAGAAAAACCAGGTCTGGCGAATTTTTTTTAATACTTTTTACAGCGGATGGAAGATCCGGACACTTGTCTACAATTTGAATTTCCGGTTCAATTTCTCTGACCATTTCGCTCAGCAATTCTGCAGCTCTTACTTCATCTTCTATTATGATGGCCTTAATCATATTGTGTACTATTTATGGGCAAACGGATGATTACTGTTGTACCTGCTTGATCCTCTTTGTCAATTACAAATAAACTGATTTTCTTATCAATTGTCTGATTAATTAAATCTACTCTACTCTCCATTGCTGAACCCGCAAAACTTTTATGATTGGCATACAATGTTTTATTGATCTCCCTACTTCTGGTTCTTCCAATACCATCATCATCGATCTCTATTCGAATATATTCTTTTTGTGCGTCATCATAAGCAATGATGATTTTTAAATGACGCATCCCTTTCTTATGAAACAAGCCGTGTTTAATCGCATTCTCTATGCATGGTTGAATAAACATGGGTGGAATCTGAATATTTTCCAGATCCAATTCCGGTTCAATGATCAGATCAACAGAAAAATCAGATTCAAACCTTGCTTTTTCTAAATCAAGGTATAATTCCAGAATATCAATCTCTTCTTTCAACGAGATGGAACTGATATTACTTGTATCCAGGATCTTTCTGATCAATTCACTAAACTTTCCCATATAATTACTCACACTTCGCTTGTCGTTTTTATACACGAAACTCTGTATGGTATTCATTGCATTAAAAATGAAATGAGGGTTCATTTGTGTTACAATAGTTTTCAATAAGCTTTTACGCAGTTCATTTTGCAGTGTTAATTTTTCAATCACAAAATGGTCTCTTTTCTTCATATTACGATAACGTAACCGAATCGTAAATGCACTAAGACCTCCTACAAACAAAATAACAAAACCAATGAACCACCATTGAAGCCACCAGGGGTTGTCAATTACGAACTGATATACAATAGTGTTGTTCGAACGTTCACCCTGAAAATTAACAGCATAGGCTTTGAACTGATAATTGCCTGGCTTTAGAGATGCAAATGAAACTTTATAATCAGGCGCACTTAAAACCTTCCAGCTACTATCATTGGTGCCAGTTAGCTGGTACATAAAATGTGTTGCTTCGGGATTGATATAGGAAGGAGATGATAATTTAAACTGCAAGGCATTGGTATTAGACGGCAATTCCTCATTATCTGAAATTTCTTTTCCATCGATACTATTAATAACAGATAATAAATAACATAAAGGAGCGTCAGCCTTTATTTCAGTTAAAGACAAACTATATTCCCAATTCTTCATCGCCAGAATCAGGTTTTCATTTTCTTCATAAAAATCGTAGACAGTGCCATTAATATCAATAGGAATTGTAATGGTGTTAATGATCTTTTGGGTGACCAAATCGAAAACCTGAACAAAGCCAGGTTCAATCAAGTATAAATGACCATGAAATTTTTTAATTTTTAAAATGATATTTGAAACCAATCCATTACTCAATGATACATTCTGTATCCGATGTTCTCCTAATATCAGCAACCCTATCTCGAATGTTCCTATATAGGCCTCTCTATTATATTGAAGCATACAGGCTGCACTAATTTGTTTTCCTTTATAGGATAACATCTTTACTCTGTCTTGCTCAATTAATGCTAAACCAAATTTGAAATTGGCATAGATTTTTTTTGTTGCCGGGTCAAAATCTACAATATTACACCTGGAGTTCTGCAAGGGCAAACAAAGATTTTCAATGGC
>CANBQT010000061.1 GCA_947371755.1 Chitinophagaceae bacterium | reverse complement strand
AATTCTATTTTCTTGATAGTAAAATAAAAAACACTTCCCTTTCCTAATTCTGATTCTACCCAAATTTCACCCTCATGGGTTTCTACAATTCTTTTACAGAGCGCTAATCCGATACCGGTTCCAATAAATTCAGTTTGGGTATGAAGACGCTTGAACATGGTGAATATTTTTTGAAGATTTTCAGCTGCGATTCCGATACCATTATCGCTCACAAAAAATTGATGCATATCGCCCTTATCCGAATAACCAACCTCAATAGTTAGTAGATTTGAATTATTATGGAACTTTAATGCATTACTAAGCAGGTTGATAAATAATTCATTGATCAATGTTTTATTACCAAAAATAACAGGTAAATGATTGATATTAATTGTTGCCCTATTGAATTGGATGGATTCTGCTAATGTGAATTTTACACTGTTCAATAGGTCTTCTAAATCAATCCTTACAAATTCATCTTTATTATTTCCAATACTTGAATATTGAAGTAATTCAGTGATCAGATTATTCATTTGTTCAACTGAATTTTGAATAAATTTTAAATACAAATCCTTATTTTCATTCGATAAACTATTTTTTTGATCCTGTAATAAACTCAAAAATCTTCTTACAACACTTAAAGGTGCTTTTAGATCATGGCTGGCAATAAATGCAAAAGATTCAAGATCCGTATTCAATTTTTTTAAAAGAATAATTGAATCAATGATCTTTTTCTCGTTTTCTAATCTTGCTGTGATATCTTTTGCAGAAGCATATAAATAATCTTCTTTGTCTAAATGAATTCCTATAGTATTTACTTCTACATCAATAGTTCTTCCATCTTTTAAAATATATTTAGTTTGAAAGAAAGATTTTTTAAAGATGAGTTCTGAAATAAGTGCAATCGATTCCTCCTTTCCCCCTTGAGCATTCCAATCAGTAATATTTAAATGTTTGATCTCATTTTTAGTAAACCCAAGCATTTTGCAAAAAGAATCATTGGCCTCAATTAGGTTTCCACTTTTATCTATGATGTGGATTCCATCACTTGATATTTCTAGAATAGAATGATATCTTCTCAATAAAATATCTATGGATTTTTCTTTATCTTTTCTATCTGTGATTATTGTATAAGAAAGTATGAAATGGTCTAGTTCTTGACATTGAATCGAAATTAAAACCCATAATTGAAGTGAATCAAGATATGTCTCGAAGGATTCTGACAGCCCTGAGTTGGCTATATAGGCACACCTTTCTATTAAGTTGCTTTCATTTTTAAATAAAACTGGTGCAATTTCTGAGAATGTTTTTCCGGTTATATTTTTCTGGCCAATCTGATTTTCAAATGTTTTATTTACTAGAATACACTCAAAATCTTGAGCTAGCTTATTTTTATATACGATCCTGCAAAACACAAACCCATGCAATTTATCGAAGAGTGACCTGTATAATTCTTCGATCCTGGTACTATTTAAGTTCCCCGATATTTTTTCGGAATTGTCAAAGATTTCCATGTAGAAATATTGTCGGGGAGATGAGCCCAAGGTAAACTTATCATAGAGATAAGTATTACATATTTATTGTTTTTCAATTTTTTACCTGGCTATTTCATAAATCGCTTATATTTTTTTGATTTATTTATTCTTATATCGTAATATTACGATAATTATTAGCCCCCTTGAAAATCTTAAAATATGACAGTAAACAATTGTGCCCCAGCGCAGGATCGAAAAAAATTAGGCTTTTTAGATCGCTATCTGACGCTTTGGATTTTTTTAGCAATGGCAGTGGGAGTATCTATTGGTTACTTTATACCATCTTCAGCCAATTTTATCAATTCGTTTTCTGAAGGAACCACCAATATCCCCTTGGCAATTGGCCTGATCCTGATGATGTATCCACCTTTTACAAAAGTGAGGTATGATAAATTAGGCGAGGTTTTTAAAAATACGAAAGTATTAAGTGTTTCATTATTCCTTAATTGGATCATTGGCCCCATCTTGATGTTTGTTTTGGCAATTGTGTTTCTGCATCATTATCCAGAATATATGATAGGATTAATCCTCATTGGTTTGGCACGCTGCATTGCCATGGTAATTGTTTGGAATGAATTGGCTGAAGGTAGTAGAGAATATGCTGCCGGACTGGTAGCTTTAAATAGTATATTTCAGGTTTTGTTATACAGTGTATATGCCTATGTATTTGTAACAGTTTTACCCCCCTTATTTGGAATTACTGGTACGGTTGTGAATATCACAATCCGACAGATTGCGGAAAGTGTGGCTATTTATTTAGGTGTTCCTTTTGCCGCAGGTTTTCTGTCACGATATTTTTTAATCAAATTAAAAGGCGAAGATTGGTTTCAAACAAAGTTTATTCCAGTGGTATCTCCGATTACTTTAATTGCACTTCTTTTTACAATTATGGTAATGTTCAGTTTGAAAGGTCAATTAATCATACAGATTCCCTTAGATGTGATTAGAATTGCCATTCCTTTAGTCATATATTTTGCCATCATGTTTTTTGTGAGTTTTTTGATTGGGAAAAAAATGGGTGCGGATTATTCTACTAATACGTCTATCGCGTTTACCGCCGCGGGTAATAATTTCGAATTGGCCATAGCCGTTTCAATTGGTGTATTTGGAATCAATAGTGGCCAGGCATTTGCAGGTGTTATCGGCCCACTGGTAGAAGTTCCGGCATTGATCATACTAGTCAATGTGGCATTTTGGCTTCGGGATAAATATTATAAGAGATAAGAGATAAATTGTTTGCTATTTAGAGAGTAACTTTTTCTTCATTTCTGCTGCTGTTTTATGATTCCCTAAATGGTCCCAGCCTGGTGGCATCAATAGGTATGATATTTTATTTTTCAAACCCGGTGCCTGATACACATCTTTTGCTAAATAAATGAACTCTCCAAAATAGGCGTCCAAAAAACTATTCTTTTGTAGTTCTCTGGTAATACCATATTGAATAGTTGTTTGAATATTTTCCGGATAATAAGTTTTAAAAACTTTGTCCCAAATATTTAAGAGGTTACAAAAATTGGTATCCATATACTCAATATTTTTTGCATGATGTATCCGATGGTGTGAAGGCGTTAAAATAAATTTTCCAACGATACCCAAACGTGCATCTGGCAAAACGGTTTCGCCGATATGTATAAAAGAACCCCAGGTACCATCAATAAACATGATCACAAATAACATTGGAGGCGGAACTCCTGCCAGTATGCAAATGGAAGTTCTAATAATGTCTGCATATGGCGCTTCTAAGAAAAAATGTGCATATGAAATGGAAAGGTTCATAGATTCGGGTGCGTGGTGTGTGGAGTGTAAACACCAGAATAATCGCACTTTATGTGCTAAATAATGGTATACAAAATGGGCGAATTCCCAAATGATATAGCCATATATCAGCCAGTACCAGGTAAAAGAAATCGAGATCAATGCATATCTTTCTAAGAGGCCAATACAGATTATTGTCATCCCTAAAGAAAGGTACCTGCCCAAAACAGTATTTAATAAATAACTGAAAAAAGGAATCTTATAATTAACTATACTAAATTTCTTAAAAAGTAAGCCCTTCATCAATTCTATGATTAGAATAAAAGGAAGTATGGGGGCTATGGCAGATGCAAAACCCTGATAAGTTAAAAGTTCGCCGTAATTACCAGTTTTAATGATAGTAAAAAGGCCATCGAAACTTAAAAATCCCCAAATTTCGTTGAAAATGATTTTGATGATATTCATAATCTGAATATAAGAATATTAGAATAAATTAGGTTTGCTTTTTAAATCAATTTTTATGGGATCCAGTAGAAGAACATTCTTAAAAAAATCTGCATTATTCGGATTAGTTGGGATTAACCCTCAGGGTTCTGAGTTGATTAAAGAAATTTCATTAGAAAAAAATGCTGTTTTTTTATTTCAAGGAGATTCCATCACAGATGGTAATCGAGGGAGAAATGATGATTTGAATCATATCATGGGTCACGGCTACGCATATGCTATTGCAAGTAGGATTGGTGCTGATTTTCCTGCTTCAAATTTTCAATTTATCAATAGAGGCATTAGCGGGAACAGGGTGCCCGATCTTTTAAAGCGATGGAAAGAAGATGCTTTAGATCTTCATCCGCAGATATTAAGTTTATTAGTAGGCATCAATGATGTTAATGCTGCTATTAATCAATATGCCGGATTTCAATCTTTGGAAGATTTTAAATATGGATATAGTTCTTTAATAGAGCAGGTAAAGCTGCAAAACCCCGAAACCCTTTTTGTACTAGGCCTTCCTTTTGTGGCAAATGGGAGTAGAACAAAAGCAAATCTCAATACTTTTGAAAATGCTGTAAAAGAACGGGCAACCTTTATTAAAGAATTGGCTTTGGAATACAATGGCCTTTACATTGATTACCCTTCAGTTTTTGAAAAAGCCTATCAACAACAGTCAATCGAATATTGGATCTGGGATGGGGTGCATCCCACAGTTTTTGGCCATGAATTAATGGCCCGTGAATGGATAAAAGTGGTAAGTAAAAGGCTACCCTTTCTAAAAAAATATAAATATTGATTCAAATTATTCTATGAATTTGAAGATATTTTGGACTAGGAATTTATATCGAAATATAGTATGACACTTTCTAAAGTTACCCTTAAACACGATGATACTATCCATTTGGGTTATTATAAGTTTTTTGAATTATAAATCTTACCGATCATATAATACAGTTTTTTTAAGCTTTAAAACACGTTACTTTAGTTGATTACTTTGATTTTCAAAAATATTCTATGCGTTTGCTATATGTATTTGTTATAATGACCCTGGCTTATGGATCAGATGCTCAATTAGCAAAATCGGATACGGTATTGTTGGTTAACTCTATTCAAAAACAAGAAACTACCTTTCAGGAGTCTGTAAATAGTAGCGCCCCATTATATAACGGCACTGCTTACATACATTATTGGAATAAAGTAATTGGCCATCCTTACTTTAGTTCAGACCACTTTCAGAACACTGATATAAAATATCTTGATTTTATTTATCGAAAAATCCCCTTGAAATATGATCTGGTGAAAGATCAGTTAGTGATTTTAAATGCAACCAAGGAATTTGAAATGGTGTTGTTAAATGATCAGGTCTCAGAATTTAATCTAGACAATCATGTTTTTATTAAAATAAAGAATGATAGTATCCATACAGATAATCCTGGGAATGGATTTTATGAGTTATTATACAATGGAAAATCAACTGTGATTGTAAAGTATTTTAAACGAATAGAAGCTTCATTAAAAGCAGAAGATAATAATTCCAAGTTTATAGAGTATGCTTATTATTTTGTTTTCGCAAATAATGAGTTTCATGCGGTGGAGGGTTCTGCTGATTTTTTAAAATTGCACAAAGACCAAAAAACGATATTGAAAAAATTTATGAATAAAGAAAAATTGCATTATTCAAAAGATCCTTCAAAAACATTGGTTTCCCTGGCTACTTATTTTGATACTACAATTCATGATTAATCATTTATTAAAATATCGGAAAATATGTTTTAGTATACTCATACTATTTTTTACACTTCATACTCATGCCCAAAACAACAGAAGAGTAACTTTTAAAGAGTATAAAGAAGTAAAAGCAAATATTTTAATAACCGATTTGGAAACTACATTCAATTGTAAGCTTTATTATGAGCCGAAAGAATTAGATTCTCTCGATTTTTCAATAATGGAAGGAGTCTATACACTCAAAGAATTTTTACAAAAAACGATTCAGGCTAAAGGATTACAATTTGCTATTGATGATTTCAACAACGTTTTTGTTTCAAAAAAGTATCAGCTACAAACAGAATTGGCAAATCACTATTTTGATAAACAAATAAACATTTCTAAAACAGAAAAACAATTATTGTCTCCTGAATGGAGTAAAAAAGCTGAAGGGCAAATAAACATTTCAATTGAGCAAAAACTATTTGAGGTTGGCAATAAGTTGTTAGCAAATGAAAAAACGGATGTTGTTTTAGTTGGATATGTAAGAGACCATAAAAGCGGTGAAGCAATTAGTGGGGCAACTGTATTTGTAGATAACAGTAATTTAAAGATGATCACAGACCAATTTGGCTATTACTCTTTAAGATTGCCTCGGGGTAGACACACTTTGCATATCAGTAGTATGGGTATGAAAGAGACTAAGCGTGAATTACAATTGTATAGTGAAGGGAATCTTAGTGTAGAAATGGAAGAGTTCATTGCAAGTTTAAAAGCAGTTACAGTTAGTTCTGAGAGGAAGTCAAATCTCAGAGGAACACAAATGGGCTTAGATAAGGTATCAATAAAAACTATCAAACAGTTGCCTTCTGTGTTAGGCGAGTCAGACGTTTTAAGAGTGGTACTTACATTGCCAGGGGTAACTTCTGTTGGAGAAGCGAGTACCGGTTTCAATGTTCGGGGTGGGGCAGCTGATCAGAATCTGATTTTATTAAACGATGCAACTATTTATAATCCTTCCCATTTATTTGGTTTTTTCTCAGCTTTTAATGCTGATGTTGTTAAGAATGTAGAGTTATATAAAAGTGCTATCCCTGAAAAATATGGGGGACGATTATCAAGTGTTTTAGATGTATCTACCCGTGATGGGAATAGTAAAAAAATAAGCGGCTCTGGTGGAATTGGATTATTAACAAGCAGGTTAACTTTGGAAGGTCCTATTCATAATGAAAAAACCAGTTTCATCATAAGTGGTAGAACCACTTATTCTAATTGGATCTTACAGCAGATACCTGATGAAGCATATAAAAATAGCAAAGCTTCTTTTTACGACCTTAACTTACAACTCACCCATCATTTTGATGCAAAAAATAGTTTGTATGTAACTGGATATCTGAGTCACGATGATTTTAGATTGAACAAGGATACTACTTATCAATATGGTAATAAAAACCTGATCCTAAAATGGAAACACATTTTCAATAATCGGTTTTTTTCAGTGCTTTCTATGGGTACTGACAATTATGGATACAATATTAGCAGCTCTCAAGTACCGCTTAATGCTTTTAAGCTGAGTTTTAACATCCAACAATCTCACTTCAAATATGATGTTAATTATAACCCTTCGAATAAGCATTCATTTAATTTTGGATTGACTTCAATGCATTATCAATTGAACCCTGGTACACTTGAGCCTAATGCTCAATCTTCTTTAGTAAAATCAGATAGGGTTCAAAATGAACAAGCTTTAGAATCGGCCTTATATTTTGGAGATAATATCAAATTAAATGATGCATTAACATTAAGCCTTGGATTGCGTTATACTTTATATAATTACCTCGGAGAACATTTACAGTACCAATATATACCAGGTTTCCCCAAACAAGAGAATTCTATCATTGATAGTATTCAATATAGGGCTGGTAAAAATATTAAAACTTATCATGGACCTGAATTCAGATTTTCGATGCGGTATAGTTTGAAGGAAGATGCAAGCCTGAAAATTAGCTTTAATTCGTTGAGGCAATACATTCATACACTTTCAAATACTACTGCCATTTCACCTACAGATATTTGGAAGCTAAGTGATCCAAATATTGCGCCGCAGCAAGGTTATCAAGCTTCCATAGGGTATTATAAAAATCTGCTTGGAAATCAAGTTGAACTTTCCTTTGAATTATATTATAAGTGGATGCAGCACTATTTGGATTATAAAAGTGGTGCCAGCTTGATTATGAATAAACATATTGAAACGGAACTGATCAATACCAACGGAGAAGCTTACGGGGCGGAGTTTATGATAAAAAAAGCAACTGGTAAATTAAACGGATGGATCAGTTATACTTACTCCAGAACCTTTTTAAAAATGGATGACCAGCTTGCAGGAGAAAGTATCAATCACGGTGAGAAATATCCTGCTAGTTATGATAAACCCCACAATTTGAATTTGATTGGGAATTATCAGTTCTCGCATAGATTAAGTTTATCATTGAATGCTGTGTATAGTACGGGACGTCCGATAACTTTGCCGATCGCGGTATTTTATCAGGCTGGTGCACAACGTGTTTTGTACTCTGATAGAAACCAATATCGCATACCAGATTATATCAGGGCAGACGTTTCAATCAACTTAGAAGGAAATCATAAAATCAAAAAACTAGCACATAGTTCCTGGTCGATGGGAATCTATAATGCCTTTGCCCGACAAAACCCCTATTCAGTTTATTTTATTCAGGAAAATGGATTAATTAAAGGATACCAGCTTTCTATTTTTGCAACAGCTATTCCATTCATTACCTATAATTTTAAATTTTAGTTAGATGAAATTGATAAGAAACATATTATTCATCTTACTCTTTTCACAACTTGCGTGTAAAAAACCATATGATGTGCCTGCCATCAATGTCAATTATGCATACCTGGTAATTGAAGGAAATATAGAATTAGGTTTGAATAAAGTAACCATCATTCACTTAAGTAGAACTCAAACATTAAAGGATACCTCTATTACAACACCTGAAATTAAAGCGACTATTCAAATTGAATCGAATAATGGAGCTGTTTATCCCCTTAAAGAAACTGTTGATGGGGAATATATTTCTGAATCATTACAATTAAATAGTGTGCAGGAATATCGGTTAAAAGTGATTACAATAAATTCCGACCAATATGTTTCTGCCTTTGTAAAAGGAAAGCAATCACCCGATATTGATAGTATAACCTGGAAGCAGGATATTGACCTGAATATTTATGTGCATAGCCACGATCCGAATAATGATACGAGATATTATAAGTGGGAATTTGATGAAACGGCTCAACATAATGCTCCCATAGAATCGAGATTGGGGGTTAAAGATGGCTTGATATTTTATCGTGATTCTGCTACCCAGGTTTATAATTGTTGGGCTACTAGTCGTTCCAATACCATCGCAGTAGCAAGTACCAATGCACTTAGTTCGGATGTGGTGAGCTACCAGCAAATTCACAAAATATTTAAAAATGATCCTCGATTGGCTGTCAGGTATAGCATCAATGTTCGTCAATACGCTATTTCTGAAGCTGCCTATCGTTACTGGCAAATCCTGCAAAAAAGTACCCAGCAAACGGGAAGTATTTTTGATCCACAACCCGCACAAATAAGTGGCAATATTTCTTGTTTGAATCATCCTGAAAAAATCGGGATTGGATTTATTAGTGCTGGTACTTATGCAGAAAAAAGAATTTTCATTGACTATTCAGATATAACTAATTGGGTATTTGACCCTCCGGGTGTAGAGTGTACAGTTCGATTTACAAATGCCCAAAACCCAACTAATTATTTAATATTCGAATATTCTGATACCTCTTATGCGCCACAATATTTTGTTACGGGTGGAGGTATCGCAATGTATAAGATTTCTTGTTTGGATTGCACTAGGGCTGGTGGAACAAGTCATAAACCAGATTTTTGGAAATAAAAAACAAAAGATTGACTAAAAGAAAACCATATCGATTTCTTATTTGCATCATTCTGATTTTGCATGCAATAAGTGCATTTAGTCAGATCGAGCAATTAACTACTCCTATTGAAACTTTTGTAAGTAATCATTTACAAGAAAAAGTATTTGTTCATACAGATAAAGAAAATTATGTAACGGGAGAGATTCTTTGGTTTAAGTTATACGCTACAGACGCCTTGCTAAATATCCCCATGAAATTAAGCAAGATTGCCTATGTAGAAGTGTTAGACCTTACTCACAAATCAGTATTGCAGGCAAAGATCGAATTGAAGAATAGTACAGGTGAGGGTAGTTTTTTGATTCCTTATTCATTACAATCGGGCAATTATATTTTTCGATGTTATACTGGATTGATGAAGAATTATTCAGCTGATTTTTATTTCGAGAAGCAGTTAACTATCATCAATCCTTTAAAGAAACCAGAGTGGTCAGAAAAAAAACCTCCCATTTTTCATGTTCAATTTTTTCCGGAAGGAGGTAATCTTGTAACTGGCATTGAGTCTAAAATTGGCTTCAAAGTAAATGATCAATATGGCAATTCATTTTTTGCTAAAGGGATTGTTGAAGATCAGGAAAGGAATAAGATCGTTTCTTTTGAAACAAAACGATTTGGCCTGGGGCAGTTTATATTCAAACCTATAAAAGATAAAATATATCAGGCGCTTATAGAGATTGAAGGCAAGACATTAATAGTCGAATTGCCCAAGATCTTTCAACAAGGAACTGTCATGCATGTAAATGAAAGTTCTGAAAAGAAGATTGTCATTAATGTTCAAACTAGTCAGAATATTCATTCAATCGATTTATTGATCCATACCAGGCAGGTTTTAAAAGTTGCTTTGCATCAAGAGTTTCTGAACGGAAAAATTCAATTCGTCGTTCCGGATTCATTAGTAGGAGAAGGTATTTCTCAAATAACAATTTTTGATGAACAACGGCATCCTTTGAGTGAGAGGCTCTATTTTAAAAAGCCACAAAATGTTCTGCAAATAAATCCTAGTATAGATGAGAAAACCTATTCAAAGCGTCAGAAAGTAGATCTTTCGATTAATATAGCCGACAAGAATTTTCCGGTAGCCAGTAATCTATCTCTATCAGTTTTCTTGATAGACTCTTTGCAGCATATGCCTGTGTCTAATATCTTAAGTTATTTGTGGTTAGAGTCTGATTTGAAAGGAGAGATTGAATCGCCGGAATTTTATTTTTCAGACAATCCTGAACTTAGTATTTGTACTGAGAACTTAGTTCTAACACATGGATGGCGGAGATTTCAGTGGGAGGATATTTTGTCAAAACAAAATAAAAATGAACCAAACCTTTCTGAACTGAATGGTCATATTATTTGGGCAATAGTGACTAGGAAAAATGACTTGCGTACTGCTGAAGGTGTTACTGTTTATTTGTCTTTGCCGGGAGAGAAGCCATTATTTTATCAGGGGATTAGCAATAAAAATGGGATGGTGCTTTTTAATATCCCGCCATTTTTTGGGAGTAATCAGATGATCTTGCAGACTAATGGTAAAGCTGATAGTATTTATCGCGTAGATCTGATGGATCCCTTTACTTCTGTTTTTTCAGAAAGACAATCTCATCCATTTGAATTAAACGAATCTTTGGCTAAAGTTTTAAGAATCCACAGTATACAATCGCAAGTGGGTAATGTGTATTATGCAGATCAACAACAAAGATTTTCATTTCCTGAAACTCTTGATACTGTTCCATTTTATGGTAAAGCAACCCATCGATATTTTTTGGATGACTATACACGATTCATTACAATGGAAGAAGTTATAAGAGAATATGTAGACGGAGTAAGGTTAAGAAAAAGCAATAATGATTTTAATTTGAAATTGTTTAATGATAATTTTCAAAATTATTTTGAAACAGAGCCATTGATCTTATTAGATGGAGTTCCCATTTTTAATATTAATCAATTAATTGCTTTGGATCCATTAAAAATAAAAAGGATTGAGTTGTTGAATCAGCAGTTTTATCAAAATAAAATTGTTTTAAATGGAATATTTAGTTGTTACACTTATCAGGGAGATTTGGCTGGGTTTACACTAGATCGAAATGCCTTAGTTATTGCTTATGAAGGATTGCAATTAAAACGTGAGTTTTATCAGCCCGTATATAAAGAAGGTATCATTGGTTCTAATCGCTTACCTGATTTTAGGAATGTTTTGTTATGGAAACCTGAATTTGATTCAGATATTCTGGGTAAACAGAAAACATCTTTTTATACCTCGGATGTTGCAGGTAAATATTTGATCGTTATACAGGGTATCAGTAAAAATGGAGTTGCTGGATATTCAACCCAATTGTTTGAAGTCAAATAATTGATGCTTACTATTTTTTGAAATTTCTCTAGTCTTTTATATGTGTGATTTATGTAAATGAGAGTTATTCATTTGCAAGTATTTTGATACTATAGCATAGACCTTTGAGGGATAATATTGAAATATGAAAACCAATATCGGAATATCTGCTAAGAATGCTCAACAGGTTGTTAATGAATTAACTAAATTATTAGCAGATGAATTTGTACTTAGTACTAAAACAAAACATGCGCACTGGAACGTAGAAGGGATCGATTTTTATAGTATGCATGCGTTCTTCAAAAGTCAGTTTGACCAGCTCGACGAAATTATTGATGAAGTAGCTGAAAGGATTCGTTCACTTGGTCATTTTGCTCCTGGTAGTTTAAAACAATTTCTACAACTAACTCATCTTACAGAAGTGAGTGGGGAAGATAATAACGAAAGCAAATCTTATATAAAGGACCTGCTGGTTGATCATGAAAGTATCATCATTCATTGTAGAGAAAACATCAGTCATTTTACAAATAAGTTAGGCGATGTAGGTTCAGCTGATTTTGCAACCAAAATCATGACATATCACGAAAAGATGGCTTTCCTGCTTCGTGCAAGTTTATGATTTCATTAAAAGATTTATTAAAATCCTAATCAATAATCCGGGGGGATTAATCATCTAGGAATGTTTCCTTTAGCCCTTTTGCAATTTGCAGGAGGGCTATTTTATTAAAAAACATTCAGAAACTGATTCCTTATATTTTAATTGACGACATACCGCCATCTGCATGAATGATTTGTCCGGTAATCCAGGAAGATTGATCGCTCAATAGGAAACAGGCTAAACTTGCTAAATCTTCTGGTTTGCCAATTCGTTTTAGAGGATGTCTTTGTGCGTTTCCTGCCATCTTTTCTTCTGTATTGAGTAAAGTAGATGCAAGTTTGGTATTTGTAATGGAAGGTGCAATACAATTGACCCTGATTTTTGGTGCTAATTCAGCTGCTAAAGCCTTAGTAAGTCCTTCAATGGCACCTTTAGAAGCTGCAACTACTGAATGAAAATTAAAACCAGTTTGTACTGCTACAGTTGAGAATAAAACAATGGAAGCACTTGTGGATTTTTTCAAGCGAGGTAAAACCTCTTGTATTACCTTAATGGCACCAATCACTTGAAGTTGATAATCTTGTATGAAGTCTTCAGTACTTATTCTTGCAAAAGGTTTTAGCAGTATAGCACCTGGGCAATAGATCAAACCGTCAATTGTATCAGGCAAAAAACTAAGGTCTAAATTTGGAGATAGCACATCCAGGAAAAAATATTGGAGGTTTTCTCCTGATACTTTTACATTGTTTTTGTACGAAGCATATATATGATTCTCCAGTTGAGAAAGCTCTTTCGAGATAGCCTCTCCAATGCCGGAAGAACCTCCAATAACCAAGTAATTTTTCATTTTTTATTGTTCTAACAAAAAAGGAATGATTTAGTTTAGATTTTATTTTTTTAAACCATAAACTACTACCTGATTCGAAAAAGTAGGCAAATACACATGTCCGTTAGCAATGGTAGGTGATGAGAATTTAGCATAATTGCCGGCACCATCTACTAAAGGGTTCTGTTGGTTGTTCCACAATTCTTTTGTGATGTCAGTTGCTGAAAATGCCCTTAAAATACCTGGCCTTACGCCGTGTTCTGCATCATAAGGAGGAACAGCATGGGCAATCCAAACAATGCCTGAAGAATCAATATTGCCATTTGATGAAACAGAAATAACACCTCCGTTTTGTCCCACTGGTCCATTTACATTGTATTTTACCTGATTGGCAATATCAAAAAGTCCCGAATTATTATTAAAGGGTATAGCGTGTAAGGGTTCGTTTTCTGGCCAAACATAAACATATTCCTTTGACGTTCCTTTGAAATAGGAGGGCTGGCAATGCATGTTGGCATCTATATTATTGATATTGATGGTTTGCTGAATTTGATTGGCACCAGGTGTATAGCCACCCATATTGTCTTTATTAAGTACATAAAAATTACCGTCTTTACATCCTGTAAAAAAAGTATTTGAATTAGGTATTAAAAAAGCACCTAGTCCACCATAGTCCAAATCGTTATCTTCTAAATATTGATAGTTAAAAGGGGTAAAATATGATTTAACTATTAGGGTAGACCCGCTTACACTTAGTTTCAAAGCGCTTTCTCCGCGATTAATAAGATTAGTAGGGTCGTTAGTAACACCTACTGTTCCATTTCCTGTTACACAATAAAGATTTCCTTGAGCATCTGCAGCCATGCCCATACCGCTTTCCCAAATTCCACCATTGATGCCATTAGGTGTATTATTGTACACTATCTTTTGTTGCATCGAAGTAATATCATATCCTAAAATCCAACCATGGTAAGGACCCCAATCGCAGTGTGATGAAAAAGTTACATATACAATACCATTTAGCAAAGTAAGTGCTTGTCGTTGGTTTTGTTTTTGAGCATCAAAACTCAAATAATTATTATTACTACCATCTCCATTACCGGGATAAGTAGCTTTTATTTCCATCGGACTACCTGTTTTTTCTGCTCCGTTAAGTAATGAAATGGCGTGCAAATGCTGCACGAATTTACCGGTACCATTAGTACTTCTGGCAACAAAGTAGATTGTTTGTGACGCAGAATCTATCACAGGCGTGCCTACAATTCCCATTGCACCACTAAAATCAAAGTAACTGCCACCACACGCGCCAGTCATATCTGTGTTTCTTGGAGCTCTGCTATATTGAGGGGCTGTGTAGTTTTTCGACCAAATAAGAGTTCCTTTTTCTGCGTCAAATGCATAAACTGTATTACTTACCGTAGCTATATAAACCACATTTTGAACACCACCATTGATATTTAAATTACTAACTACCAATGGTTGTGCATAAACCTGATCATCTACACTTAAGATAAATTGCTTCCCAAATTTGCTTGTATTAACATTATTGATAGTTAGAAATGCTTCATGATTATTCCAGCCAGCACGGGAATTATCATTGTGTTGAGTCAATACCGAAATTGAATTTTTGGGCAAACTATCTTTTGTGCTTGTTGATTTGACAGGGTTTAAGTCTTTAGAACAAGAAATAAAAAAAAATGGAATTGATGAAAATATCAATAAGTGTAAGTTTCTCATCAGGTTACGATAAGTGTTATTCATTGGAAAAATTGATAGAACAATTAAGATAGACGAATTATTTCAAACTTGTTCACATTTCAATTGAATAAAGATTCAAGTTTATCTTTTTTTAAGCCTTTTAATATCATTAAAACTAATGAGATACTTATATAATCTAAATTAAGGTTTATATAAATCACAGATTACAACTTAAAAAATACAATTTTAATTTATTTTTAATATTTCTACCGATTATACATCTATCACTCGCTATAATGGTTAGCTTGCACATAGAAATAATGCATACCTATCTTAGTATCACTTCACTTTCAAGGGTTCGGATTTTCAGGAAAGTCAATCATGATGATAATTTAAATGCCAACTATTTTTAGTTTATACCTTCTTTTTTAATATTTCTTGGATTTGCATTTCACTTAAGATTGAATTAAAAGATTTTTTTTTAATCAGCAGTAGTATGAAGTTATATATCAAATTCATGGTGAGTCTTAGATGTAAGATGATGGTCAAGGATGAATTGGCAAAACTTGGACTTCATTATGTGAATGTTGATCTGGGAATGGTAGACATTTTGGAAAATATTACCCAGGTCCAGCACGATTCACTCAAAACTAACTTGGCAATGTCTGGCCTAGAACTGTTAGATGATAAAAAAAGTGTGCTGATTGAAAGGGTTAAGAATGTGATCATAGAAATGGTGCATTATAGTGATGAATTACCTAAAGTGAATTATTCTGAATACATCAGTAAAAAATTGAGCTATGATTATACCTATCTATCAAATTTATTTTCTGAGGTAAAAGGTATTACCATTCAACACTACATCATCATGCACAAAATAGAAAGGGTGAAAGAATTGCTATTATATGAAGAACTTAATCTCACTGAGATCTCTTATCTGATGCAATATAGTAGTGTGGCACATTTATCAAATCAATTTAAAAAAGTAACAGGCCTTTCTCCCTCTTTTTATAAAATGATGAAGAAAAAAAGGGTTGCAAATTTAGAAGGGATATAATTTTAAAATTTCAATTATGAAAACAAATAAATACTTAGGTATCTGGATGGATTATTCAAAAGCACATTTGATGGAACTTTTGCCGGGCAATATGAAAACTGAAACAATAGAGTCTGCATTTACACAGGAAGTAAAAGCAGACAGTATTGAAAAAAGCGAAAAGCATATGCATAATAAGGAAGAGGGTGAACAATTGAAATATTTTAAAAAAATACAGAAAGAAATAGAAAAATATTCTGATGTCTTTATTTTCGGTCCAACTGAGGCAAAAAATGAGTTGCTGGTACTGCTTCATAAGAATCATTTAAATGATCACATTAGAATAGAAGTGAAGACCACAGATAAGATGACGGAGAATCAATTGCATGCATTTGTTCAAAATCATTTTTCGGAAAATCTTCGTTTAAGTTTGAAATAGTTTAATCAGTAAATCTTATAATCTATTCTTGGACTTATATAATGAACTGCTTAAAATTGAAACTAATTTTACTTCGAAAACAGTAAGTTGAGTTACAGTTAATAAGGTTACATTTGATTAACTCTAGAGCAATTTGCTTCTGACTTTGTACTATTACCTACTCATTTCAAATTAATTTATCAAAAGTGGAAAACTCAGAACTTGAAAAAGCAAAAGCATTTATTGTTGTTGAAATTTTAGAATACATCCCAAATTCTGTTTTAATTAAAGCGATAATCAAAAAAACAACTGGAAATATCAGCGCTGTTTCCTTCGACTCTGGCGAAACATTTTCAGAAAGAATTTCTCCATTTGATACTTTTATTCAAATCATTGATGGGAAAGCAGAAATAGTCATTAACGATATTTCCCATTTATTAGATACTGGTCAGTCGATTATTATTCCTGCACATGCAAGAAATACGATCAAGGCAAATGTTCGTTTTAAAATGTTATCCACTATTATCATAAGCGGGTATGAGGATATTGCCCTTTAAATAAATAATTCAATTTTAATTTACCAACCTGAATTGCATATGCAGTTCAGGTTTTTTTTGTGACTTGTTTCAAATAAGTGAAACATATAACTGATTATTTTTTTATTGTAATATAAGAATACTTGTGGTTATTGACCTTTAAGTATGAAAAAAAATATTATAAAGCCAGTTTTAGCAATCGTCCTTTTTGGGATTATTCTTTCAAGTTGTGCA
>CANBQT010000060.1 GCA_947371755.1 Chitinophagaceae bacterium | reverse complement strand
ATTATAAAATAGTTTCCTAAAAAGCATTAATTCCTTTTGCAATTGGATAAATACTTTCGGAAAATTTTTTCTAAATGGTATTTTAATTAACAAATTAGGTCAATCAACTATATTAGAATATTTCAAAATTTCAAGTGATTAACAGATTTGAAAATTTTAATTTTAGATTTTGGTTGATAAGTAGATTTGTATTGCGAAAAACAAATGATTTAAATATAAAATGAAATTGAAACTTTTACTTATTGGTTCAAATGGGTTTATTGGGAAGAATATTATATTGTCTTGGCAAAATCATTTTGAAATAATTGTTGCTAAAATTGACTGGGAATATTATACTTTACTAGAAATTTCTAAAAATTGTGATATAATAATAAATGCCGCAGGCGTTTCTCGTTCTCCAAATGAGGAAGACTTTTTTAAATACAATTTTTATCATTCGCAGAAATTATATGATGTCTTAAATACTTTTAAAAATAAGACAATTATCTATTTTTCTTCAATTCATTATAATTCAAATACGTTATATGGTATATCTAAAAGATATAATGAATATATATTATCTCAAGAGTATTCAAAAAACAATAGGGTGTTCTGCTATCGCCTGCCTGGTGTGTTTGGTCCAAATTCTAAACCTAATTATGTTTCAGTAGTGAGTACATTCTGTTTTAATATTATAAATAATATCGAATCAAAAATTGTAGAAGGTGAAAAAATTTTGGATTTAATTTTCATAGATGACCTTCTTAATGAAATAAAAGAAGATCTATCTATCGATTTTAAATGTTGTTATATGCTTAAGGAAGACTTTTTGACAACATGCAAGATTTCCGTCATTGATTTATACAATACTATAAACAATTTAAACCAGATGGATGAGAAAATGCAGAAGAAGAAAGATAAAGACTTAAATATAAATTTATTAAAAACCCTAAATTCATTCAAATAAATATGGATACTTCTTTTTTAAACGGAAAAGTTTTGACTATCACCGGAGGAACTGGTTCTTTTGGAACAACACTTTTAAATTTTTTATATAAAACAGATATTAAAAAAATTAAAATTATTTCACGAGATGAGACAAAGCAAGATTCTTTGAGAAAACAATTCTCTGATTCCAAGGTAGAATTTTTTATCGGGGATATTAGAGATAAGGATTCGCTTTATAGTTCTCTAGAAGGATCAGATTATGTTTTTCACGCTGCTGCATTAAAGTATGTACCTTCTTGTGAATTTTTCCCTTATGAAGCAGTTAAGACAAATATTATTGGATCAAACAATGTTTTAGAAGCGGCAAGATTGCTTGATATTAAAAAAGTGATCATGTTAAGTACTGACAAAGCTGTAATGCCTATTAATGCAATGGGTATTTCAAAGTCAATGATGGAAAAACTAACATGTACATATGGATTTAATCATAAGCATTCCGTAAAAACAATTTATAACATAACTAGATATGGAAATGTAATGGGATCAAGAGGTTCTGTGATTCCCTTATTCATTGATTTATTACTTAATGGTAAGGACTTAACAGTAACTGACCTTAGAATGACAAGATTTATGATGTCACTTGAAGAATCCGTTAATCTGGTACTTTTTGCACTTAAAGAAGGGAATCAAGGAGAATTATTTGTTCAAAAAGCACCAAGCGCAACTATTGAATGTTTGATAAAGGCATTAGAAATAATCTTTAAGAAAAAAGCTAATTTGAAAACAATTGGGTTTAGACATAGTGAGAAAATGCATGAAACATTATTGTCTGCTGAAGAAGCAAATAGGTCTTCTGAAAAAGAGGATTATTATATTGTGAAACCTGATCTTAGAGATTTAGATTACCAAAACAAGGAAAATATTATTTCTCAAAACATTGTAGAACCTTTTGAATCTAGTAATACTAAAATTTTAGAGGTAGAAGAATTAGTGGATCTATTGCTTAAACAAACTTTCATGAAAAACTATTTAAATAGGTAGACTAGATTTAATGGAACAAACATCAACAAAAGAAATGAGCAAAACGTTAAGTATATTAATTTCCTGTCATGAAATTTCTCCATACTTAGGGTCTGAATGTACTTCCGGCTGGAATGTTATAACTAGATTGGCAAAGTACAATAAGATTATTTTGCTCTATGCTAAGTCAAATCAGTTTGAAACAAATTCATATAAAGAGCATATTAAACAATATCAAAAAGAAAATGGTATCATTGAAAATATTGAATTTGTTGACATTGAAATGCCTTCGATTGGAAAAAAAATAATAAAAGTCAATAAATTTTTATCTAATAAAAAATCAAGTGTTGGGTTATCCTTTTTATATTTTGCTGCATATAAAATTTGGGAATTTAAAGTTTATAAAGTTGCAAAAAATATTTGCTCAAATAGGGAGATTGATTTGGTCCATCATTTTAATCATATTTCGTTTAGAGAACCTGGGTATTTATGGAAATTAAATAAGCCATTTTTCTTAGGCCCCATAAGTGGTTTATCTAATGTTCCATTAAGTTTTTTGTATAGGATGTCTTTTTTTCAAATGTGTTTCAATATAGCAAGGAATACTACTAATTATCTTCAATTTTATTTATCTCCGAGAATTTCAAAAGCCATGCGAAAAGCTTCAATGGTATATTTTGTGACCAGTGAAGATTATTTATTTTTAAAAGTACGAAAGTCTGATTCAGGTCTAAAAAACTTATTAGATATTGGAGCAGATTTGCATAGTAATATTGAGAAATCAAATGAAGTTTTAAAGCCATTAACTATACTTTGGGTAGGAAGACTTAGTAATTTAAAGGCACTTAATTTATTAATTGATGCAATAGATGGCAGTGAATTGTTACGTAATGGAATAACTGTAAAAGTTATTGGAGATGGCCCCTTAGCAAATCAATATAAAGATCAAGCAACAAAATGTAAAATTACCAATATAGAATGGTTAGGGCTACTCAATAAGACCGATGTTTTTGAAATCATGAAACAATCAGATATCTTAGTACACACTAGTATAAAGGAGGCAGCTTCTGCAGTGATTCTTGAGTCCTTATCGGCAGGACTGCCTGTATTTTGTCATGATGCTTTTGGAATGAGTTTTGCAATTAATAATGAATGTGGGCGCAAAATTCCGTTAATTTCTCCTGAGCGAAGTGTTTTATGTTTTAGAAATGAGTTGGAAAAAATAGTAATAGAACCTCAAATTTTATTAGATTTAAAAAAAGGAGCTTTTCAAAGAGCATCTGAGCTCAGTTGGGATTCAATAGCAAAAACAATTTCTAATGATTATAGTGAGATAAGTAAAATAAAAAAAAGTAATTGAAAAAATTGACCATCCTTATAATAAACGGAAATTCTACTATTAAGGGAGGGAATGATTTAGTTGCTTTTCAGCAGTATAAAGTGCTATCATTGGTTAATAAAGTTGATTATTTTTAACGAGATTAACGTTACAAATATTTTACAAACTATTTAATTCGTTTAATAAATCTTGTAAAGTTTTTGTTTTAAGAAGAAAAAATATAAATTCATTATTGTGCATTCATATGCAGTAGTACTATCAAATTCTATAGTATTCGGTCTATGTTTTTTTAAAAATCTTAAAATGCTTTTTTGTGAATTACTATAAAATAATTTGAATATTAAGTAGTATTTATCCGATTATATAAAAACTCTGTTTTAGAATCTAATGAAGTTCTATATTGAGAAATGTATTTTTAGTAAGGGTTGAAAAAAAATGATCTAAAATCAATTTTGATTTGTTCATCAGCTTACCCATATTAGTATTTGTAAATCGTAGTATTTATGGAAATTATGAATCCCGTTTGTATGGGCCCCCACTGGAGGCAACTCAAATCTGCCTGCTTATTAACGGAAAAACCTAAATGTGAGATTCAGGCTATTCGAAATGCTAAGTATGGTTTCAAATTTTATATAATTTAACTTAATAGATAGGGTAAGAAAAGCAAACTAGTTAGCGAAAACTATTTACTCTTTTCTAAGGACGATGCAAACGAATTTCAAAAGCGCAGCAAATGAGTAGTAAAATTAATGCTCTGTGCGGGCACCTATATGTAGAATCTCTTAAATAACAAATGGACCAGTTTATCAAAAATCAGTCTTTAACGAATGTTATTATTAGAAGCGTGATAAGCCATTCTGGCATATTTAAAATTATGGTTGGGAAGATATTTAGTCCATACCAGTTTCAGAGAAGCAACATTGAATGTAATTCATAAAGCGCTTTCTTGTGGATTACATATTGTACGTTGCAATGTGAATTGAATGAGTGTGGCAGTAGAAAATGCTTGTGGTATAAAATTCAATAGTAGACAGAGACGAAGATTATATTGGTTTTAACAATGCAATGATGAGATTGATAGCAGACAGGGAGTTCCTACAGTCTTTTTAAAACGGAGCTGAGAATAGAGCAGACCACATAAGTTGAGAAAAAATAATTGAAATCATCGCATTAGATTATCATAAAATAATAAATACTGCAAAATAAGTCCAATATATTTCGAATAGAAAAGGGAAACCTGCATAAGGTTTCACTGATTGTTGTATTAATACATTGCATAATTTTTCTCCCGCTTGTTTTTTTTCATGAACCTTGGAGAGATGAACTGCAATCTTATTTGATTGCGATTAAAAGCGATAGCATTATTCAACTTTTCAAGAATAAATCAACTGAAGGACATCCTATTGGTTATTTCATTTTGATTTTCCTGATTGCAAAATTATTTGCAGGAAATTTAATAGCTTTTAAAATAGCCCATTTTTTTATTTTAGAGTGTGCCATTTATCTTTTATTAAGATTTACAAACATCAATTGGATCATAAAACTATGTATTAGTTTTGGGTATTTCTTTTCTTATGAATATTCAATTATTAGTAGAAACTATGGTTTGGGGATATTATTAATTCTCTCTGCTCTATATTTTTTAAAAAACAAAAAACATTTCTATTGTATTTTTTCATTAGCGCTAGTTTCACAAACTAGTTTTGTTGCCTTAATGATATCGGCCGCACTCATGTGTACTATTTCTATTTATTATTTAATAGAAGAAAGAAACCAAATAAAATGGGTTTTGATTGTTTTTGTACCAATACTCATTTTGTCATTATTAGAAATGGTACCACCTGACCCAACTGTGATGTTTCATCCAGTACCATTCATTCCTTTGAATATTGGCGCTGCAATTACAAGGGTCACAGAAGTGTTTATGCCATTACCTAAACCGCAGATCCATTTTTGGGAAACCTATATCATTACCAATTCTTATGTCAAGTTTGTAATTTCAATCATTATCTTTTTCTGTGCATTTATTTATTTATCAGAATCTGTATATGCGCAAATTTTCCTTGTTCTTTCATTTTTTATTTTAGTAATGTTTTTTTCTACAAGGATGATTGGTTTTTCTAGACACCATGGATTCTTTTTTGTTTCATTTGTGGCTGCTATTTGGCTAAAAGAAATTTTACCATCAAGAATTGAATATTTCAAAAAGATTGATCTGAAAAGAATTAAGAATTATTCATATAATTTTATTTGCATAATTCTCCTTTTTCAAATTTCTGCAAGTGCAATTGCAGCATATTTTGATTTTAAAGAACCTTTCTCAAATTCATCAAACTTGTCGAATTTCATTGAAAAATCAAACTTGTCAAAAAGTGAAATCATTGCTTATCCCGATGCCGAAATTTCGCCATTAAGTTTTTATCTGAAAAGAGATTTTTTTTATCCAAGCTCTAACAAATTCGGAAGCTTTATTATTTGGGATCGAAATAGAGTTTCACGTAATGATGCATATATTGATTCGATTTATAGAAAAATGAATTCTCAAAATCCAAACACTATACTGGTTTTAAACAAACAATTGGTTTCATCAATTAAGCAGGATTCTTTGCAACTTATTAAATCATTTGAAGGTGCCATTGTACCTTCAGAAAATTATTATATCTACCAATAGATCACTATGAATATATTAATGGCAAATGCAACTTGGTATCCAACTGGTGGAGATTGGACGTATATTGATAGTGTGAATAAGCTTTACGAAAAACATGGCCATAAGATTATTCCTTTTGCAGCAAAGAATCCTAAGAATTTCAAAACCGAGTATGATGAGTATTTTGTTGATGGTATTGATTATAAAATGCTCAATGAAAATAAATCTTTAGCAAATGGAATTGATGTTGTAAAAAGATCTATATACTCAATGCAAGCAAAAAAGAATTTGCAACGTTTAATACAGGATCATAAAATAGATTACGCACAATTACATAATATTCATAATGTTCAAACACCTAGCATTGTTTCTGTATTAAAACAGGCAAAGATCAAAACGGTATGGAGAATTTTAGATTATAAATTAGTATGCCCTAACAGAACATTTTTAGCAGGAGATAATATCTGTCAAGATTGCTTTAAGCATAAATACTATCAATGTGCTTTTAATAAATGTAAGAAAGGGTCTTTTTCTGCCAGTTTAATAGCAGCTGCAGAAAGCTATTTCTATTATATGTTTCCTTTTAAAAACGACATAGATGCTTTTTTGTTTCAGAATCAGTTTATGAAAGACCTCTTTGTGAAATATGGTTATGACAAGAATAAGTGCCACGTGATTGAAAACCCATATGATTGTAGTTTAGATATCCCAACTTATCAAGGCAAGGATTATATATTATATTTTGGCAGATTATCTCCGGAAAAGGGGATAATTACTCTTTTAGAATCGATGAAAATGTTGCCCGATATTAAATTGAAAATCATTGGCAATGGGCCTCTATCTGATGAAGCAATTCAGTTTGTTTCCTCTAACAATATGCATAATGTAGAATTTTTAGGGGCAAAATATGGTACTGAATTGGATATTGTTTTAAAAGATGCTTTGTTTACTGTTGTTCCATCTGAATGGTTAGAACCTAGCCCTTATGTTGTTCTACAATCATATGCTAACGGAAAACCAGTAATTGCAAATGATATTGGTGGGTTAACCAATCTTGTTAAGGACGGAGTTACAGGTATGTTATCTACTATGAAAGATGCAAATAGTTTAGCCTTTTGTATCAGAACAATGTATTTGAATAGGGAAAAAACAGAACAAATGGGGGTAGAAGCCAGGCAAATGTTGGAAAGAGATTATAACCCGGATAAATATTATCATACAACCATGCAATTGTTTGAACAGTTGTAATTAAAAAGCATTTATGAAAGTTTTATTGATAGGAGGAAATGGATTCATTGGATCACATTTAGCAGATAAATTATTGGCGGAAGGTCATTATGTTAGAATATTTGATGTTTCTTATGAGAGATATCGTATACAATTGCCCAATGTTGATTACCGGATTTCACCTATACAAAGTATACCAGATCTTTATGAATCTATGTTGGGTATAGATATAGTATTTCATCTTGCCTCAGCTTCTGTACCTAGTACATCTGGTATCGATGTAGTTAATGAAGTAAATCAAAACCTTATTTCAACACTGAGTATTCTCGATTTAGCAGTAAAATTAAAAGTAAAAAAATTTGTATATTTTTCCTCTGGTGGCGCTGTTTATGGGATCCCAGAAACGAGCCCAATATCTGAAGATCATCATATCAGGCCAATATCATCTTATGGCATAATTAAAAGTACTATTGAAAATTATCTTTCTTTTTATCAGCGTACCTATGGGTTGAACACATTGATATTAAGGCCATCAAATCCATATGGACCTAGGCAAGGTCACTTTTTAGCACAAGGTGTGATTTCTACTTTCCTTAGGAATTTAAAAACTGGTAATTCTTTTACAGTTTATGGAGATGGCACAGCTACAAAAGATTATATTTTCATCAGTGATCTAGTGAATATTTGTTATAATATTTCAATAGGCGATCATACTGGAGTCTATAATATTGGTTCTGGAATTGGAACTTCAATTAAAGAAATTATTTCAATTATTGAAGCTGTTACTGATAAAAAGGCAAATGTTATATTTGCAGAATCTAAAAATTACGATGTCTCAAATTTCATTTTAGATATAACTAAAATTTCAAAAGATCAGCTAGCTAAGCCTGAATATTCTCTGGAGAAAGGGATTTCAAAAGTTTGGAATTGGGTGTTAGAAACAGAAAGTATCCATTAATTTTTACTTTAGATGAAATCATTGATTTTAAAGATTGTCAGGATAATCAGGAAAGAAGACATTAAGTTAGGTAATTTCTCTGGGCGTGATTTAATAAGAATATTATTTTGGCGTATTATTTGTTTAATAAGAGGATTCTTTTTATTCAATATTCTTAGTTTGAGAAAAGGAATATTTTTTGTTGGAAGCGGCACTAATATAAAAGGGCGTGAAAAAATTATTTTTAATTCAAGTACTACTATCGGTTCAAGGGTCAAAATATCTGCAATAGGCTCAAAAAGATTTGAATTCGGAAAAAATTTTTCTATAAGGGATCTAACCATTATTGATGCTTTTGGGTCAATTAAAAAGGATAGTGGTCAATTATTTGTGGGAAATAATGTCGGAATTTCTGAAAACTGTTATTTTGCAATTCGTGGCAACCTAACTATTGGAAACGATGTTATCTTTGGCCCTGGTGTCAAGGTTTTTACGGAAAACCATTCCATGGAAATCAATGAACTACCCTTCAGGCTTCAAGAAGAAATCAGGAGCAATGTGGTAATAGGTAATAACGTATGGATTGGCGCAGGAGCTTTCATTTTGCCAGGAGTAATAATTGGCGATAATGCAGTAATCGCAGCTGGTTCTGTAGTAAATAGATCAGTTGAATCAGGTACAATAGTTGGTGGCGTGCCAGCAAAATTTTTAAAAAGCTTAAAATAAATCAATAAACATGAAGAAAAAGATTTTAATCGCTGGCGGTGCTGGTATGTTGGGTAATGCATTTCATGCAGTATTTTCAAAAGACTATGAGGTATTGGTAACTGATATTGATTTGAATGAACCACATATTCAATTGTTAGATTTCAGAGACCGAGTAGCTTATGAAAAAGTAGTAGAAGATTTTAAACCAGATTATTTGTTTCATTTAGGAGCTCATACAAGTCTTGAGTTTTGTGAAGAAAATGTTTCTGATTGTTATGTAACCAATACTATTTCTGTAGAACATGCAGTAAGAATCGCTAATCGTAAACAAATTCCTTTGCTATATATTAGTACTGCTGGAATTTTTGATGGTTCAAAAGACTTTTTTACAGAGTACGATACGCCGAATCCATTGGGCCATTATGCTAAATCAAAATTTTATGGAGAGCGCCATGTTTGTGAAAGTTCTAATGATTATTTGATTTGCAGAGCCGGTTGGATGATGGGTGGTGGTATAAAAAAGGATAAGAAGTTCATTGGTAAATTATTAAAACAAATTAATTCAGGAGCAACTGAATTGTTTATTGTAGATGATAAAGATGGTACCCCTACGCTTACGTTTGATTTTGCAGCGAATGTGAAATCGTTATTCGAAAACAATGTTCGCGGTTTATATAATATGGTTTGTGGTGGCATGACCAGCCGACTGGAAGTAGCAGAAGAATTGATCAAGATTTTAGGAAGAGAAGATATCAAGATTAATTTGGTGAGTAGCGATCATTTCGCGAAAGTGTATTATGCTCCAAGACCTTCTAATGAAAGACTGGTGAATTTTAAATTAGATGCGATTAGCCATAATGAAATGCGCGATTGGAAAATTGCATTGCATGATTATGTAAATAATTATTACAATAAATGAGGAAGGTAGCCATCATAGGGGCCCATGGGCTGTATGCCAATTATGGAGGCTGGGACCAATTAGTGAATAATTTAGCAGAAGGAAAGCAAAACGAAGATTTTGAATACCTGATTTTTAATTCCTCTCAGTCGCCTAAAGAAGTTATATCACCGAAGGGTGTGGTAGTTCGTAGAATTAATTTAAAATCCTCTGGATTCATGGGTTTATTCTACGATTTCTACTCAATCTTACTCTGTTATTTCAAAGTTGATACGATTCTTTTTCTGGGTGTGCAGGGGATGCCGCTAGTTGCGTTTTTAGCCTTGTTCAAAAAAATCAATATTGTATCTAATATGGGAGGCATTGAATGGGAAAGACCTAAATTCGGATACCTGGCCAAGCAGTATTTGAAATTTTGTTTCTGGTTGGGATTGGTCTATTCAAAGTGGGTAGTTTTGGATAATGAACACTATTTTACGTTTGTTCCCAAGAAATACTTGAGAAAATGTGTGGTAATTCCATATGGGGGGATGATTGATTTTACACTTGAGGTTTCAGATAAGCTGATCGGAAAATATCCTTTTTTACAAGAGGATTATTTTTTATCGATCAGTAGGTCATTAGAGGATAATCAAATTGCAGAAATTTGTGAAGCATTTGTACACAGTAAGCACCAATTGGTGTTGATCTCTAATTTCTCCAAATCTGAATACGGAAACAAAGTATATAATAAGTACAAAGACTATCGAAATATCGTTTTGATTAACGGTTTGTATAATAAGCAGGAACTCGATCTTGTTCGACGAAACTGTAAGGCCTATATTCATACGCATACCTTATGTGGTACCGCACCTTCTTTAGTAGAAATGGTTGTTTCAGGAAGGCCCATTATTTCTTTTGAAATTCCACAAAACAGGTTTACATTAAATAATCAAGCGGCTTTTTTTGATTCATTTAACCAACTTGAACAGATTTTCGACCATTCAGATTTAAGAAAATACCAGTCAACAGATGAACTTAAGAGTAGGTATGAATGGAAAAAAATTATAAAAATGTATGAAGCTAGTTATCAAGAGGCCGAATAGAAATGTGCTATAAATGATTTTGTTTTACACATTAATCATTTAAACTATTTTAGCATTAAGTAACAAAAAATCGTATGAAAAGAGCCCTTATAACAGGAATCACAGGCCAGGATGGCGCGTATTTAGCAGAATTATTATTGAAAAAGGGATATGAAGTTCATGGAATAAAAAGAAGAAGTTCTCTTTTTAATACCGAAAGAATTGATGGGTTTTATGAAGATCCGCAGATTCCAGATCGCCATTTGATCTTGCATTATGGAGACCTTACTGATTCTATGAATTTGACAAGGATAATTCAAGAAGTACAACCTGATGAAATTTATAATTTGGCTGCAATGAGCCATGTGCATGTTAGCTTTGAGATTCCTGAATACACAGCTAATGTTGATGGGGTTGGAACTTTGAGGATTTTAGAAGCTGTTCGTTTATTAGGCTTGACAAATAAAACCAAAGTGTATCAAGCATCCACTTCTGAATTGTACGGATTAATACAAGCTGTACCGCAATCAGAAACCACTCCTTTTTATCCAAGATCTCCTTATGCTGTTGCAAAATTATATGGTTATTGGATTACCGTTAATTACAGAGAAGCTTACAATATGTATGCTTGTAATGGAATTTTATTTAATCATGAATCTCCATTAAGAGGAGAAACATTTGTAACAAGAAAAATCACACGTGCGGTTGCTAAAATAGCCCTCGGTTTGCAGGATACTGTTTATTTGGGCAATTTAGATGCACAACGCGATTGGGGGCATGCGAAAGACTATGTAGAAGCTATGTGGTTGATCTTGCAACAAGAAAAACCTGAAGATTATGTTATTGCTACAGGTATCACAACCTATATCAGAGATTTTGTGAAGATGGCTTTTGCTGAAGCGGGTGTTGAATTAAAGTTTGAAGGTGTAGGCGAAAATGAAGTAGGTATTGTTGTTGCCAGCATAGGTAAATATCCGGTTAAGATAGGCCAAGAAGTTGTGAAAGTAGATCCTCGTTATTATCGCCCAACAGAAGTCGATTTATTAATTGGGGATCCTACTAAATCTCAAACAAAATTAGGATGGAAGCCTAAATATACTTTACCAATGTTGGTCAAAGAAATGGTGGAGAGCGATTTGAACTTGTTTGAAAAAGATCAATTCTTAAGAGCTAGTGGCTTTAAAGTGAAAAACGAGTTTGAATAATGGACCAGCATTCTAAAATATACGTAGCAGGTCATCGTGGCATGGTTGGCAGTGCTATCGTAAGAAAGTTGCAAGAACAAGGGTTTAAAAATATTATTTCAAAAACTTCCAGCGAACTCGATTTAAGAAATCAACAAGCTGTAAATAATTTTTTTGAAGAAGCAAAACCCACACAGGTTTTTTTAGCAGCAGCTAAAGTGGGTGGTATTATTGCCAACAATACGTATCGGGCAGATTTTGTGTATGAAAATTTAATGATTGAAGCAAATATCATTCATGCTGCCTATACTAACAATGTTGAGAAATTATTATTCCTTGGTTCTTCTTGCATCTATCCCAAATTAGCCCCACAACCATTAAAGGAAGAATACCTTTTATCTGGTTATTTAGAAGAAACTAATCAACCTTATGCCGTAGCAAAAATTGCTGGCATTGAAATGTGTGATGCTTATAGAGCGCAATATGGTTGTAATTTTATTTCAGCCATGCCTACTAACTTATATGGACCCAACGATAACTACGATTTAAAAAATTCGCATGTACTACCTGCGTTATTAAGAAAATTTATAACAGCTAAACGCAATGATGATAAAGAAGTTGTTATATGGGGTACCGGCTCTCCTAAAAGAGAATTTATGCATGTAGATGATTTAGCAGATGCATGTTTGTTTTTAATGAAAGGCTATAATGAACAGGGTTTGGTTAATATAGGAGTGGGCACTGATGTATCAATTTTCGAATTAGCAACGATCGTTAAAAAAATTGTAGGTTTCCAAGGTGCATTAGTTTTAGATACTTCTAAACCAGATGGTACACCTAGGAAATTGATGGATGTAACAAAAATAAACGGATTAGGCTGGAAAGCTTCTATAGAATTAGAGAGCGGTATTCAATCTATTTATCAAGAAATAAAAAATACTATTTGGGAATAAAACCGGTTTGATTCTATGAATAGATCAAATTCCCAAAGTTGATTTTACTATAAATCATATTTTCTGAAATACTTAGTTTTCATTTTCTTTATTTTTTGTGGTTTCCAGACGGAAATCAATGCTCAAATAATCCCTTTAGGAGATTTAAGGAGTATCGATGCCCGTAACGAACAATTATTAAATGGTACGGATTCTTTGCGTTCTTTCGTTGTCAGGCCTTCTGAATCGGTTAAAGAGGATAAGCAAGCATTTTATGGTTTTAAACTATTGCCTATTTACTTTATCAATCAATATAATACCCACCACCCTTTTGGATATAATGATGGTTCGATGATCGCATCGAAGGGAATCCAATCACAAATTAGTTTAGGACTTTATGCCAAAGCAGGGCCGATAGAAGCGCATATACAACCTGAAATGGTGTATGCAGCAAATCCCATTTACGAATCAAGTCCCACTTATGGATATAGTAATGGTAAGGCGTATAAAAAATTATTTGCTGGTCAATCCAGTATCAGTTTATCTGCCAATGCATTTAGTCTCGGTGTTTCTACCGCTAATATTTGGTGGGGGCCCGGCATTCATAGCTCATTAATTATGAGTAATAATGCACCAGGATTTGCACACATTTTTATTAAAACAAAAAGACCTGCCAAAACACCTATTGGAACTTTTGAATTTGAATTAATTGGTGGGCGTTTAACTAATGATACCGCTTTGGGTTTTGAGAATTTTCATTTAAAAAATAGACCCGGGTTAAATACCAATTGGAGATATTTAAACGCCTATATTTTAAGCTACCATCCCAAATGGGTGCCTGGTTTGTATCTTGGGTTAATCAGGGGATTGCAACAATATGGTGAAGCAATTAAAGCAAGATCAGGGAGTTTTTCTTCGAAATGGCTGCCTATTCTAACTAAAACCTTACAGAAAAAAAATGATCTGGGGGATGATACATTAAGCACCGATCAAGTAGCATCCTTTTTCCTGCGAATGGTTTTTCCAAAAGCCAAAGCAGAATTCTATGCAGAATATGGCTATAATGATTATGGGTCAAATACAAGAGATTATCTCATGTCTCCAACTCACTCAGCAGCTTATACCGTTGGCTTTAAAAAATTGGTTCCATTGCAAAAGCAAAAATACCTTGATCTGGGAATGGAACTGATTCAGCTCAGTGAATCGCCAGATGCAATTATTCGTACTGCTGGAAATTGGTATGAACATGGACAAATAACACAGGGTCTTACCAACGATAACCAGATTCTTGGCTCTGGGGCAGGATTTGGTGCTAACAATCTAGTACTTACCGCAACTTGTGTAAATGGTTATTCAAAGCAGGGGATAATCATAGAGAGAACAGGAAGGGATCCTGAATTCCATCCGATTAACTGGACTGATGTAAGTATAGGATATACAAGACAAATACAGTATAAGAATTATTTAATAGGTGCTGTGGTACAATATATTCATAGTGCAAATTATATGTGGGAACAAGATTTGAATAAAGGAAACTTACACTTCAAAATTGCAGTTCAATACTTTTTTGATAAGCTATTTAAAAAATAAAAAATATTGATTAAGCGCTGCTTATTTTTCATTTTGATTTGTGTTACTTCACAGCAAATAAAAGCACAATCCTCTATGCTTTTAAGTGATGGCGTGTCTGATTTTATTCGTAGAAGTGAATTAATTGGAACTGTGAATACGACACATAGCTTGATGCTGAACTCTTATAGAGCCAACCAGGAAGCCCTAGATACTTTATTAATTAATAATCCAAAAATTTGGAAAAAAAATAATTTTAGTTTTCGTGTATTACCATTCAGTCAAACTTCACAATACAACAGTAAAGTGGCTTATGGTCGCAATGATGGGGCTATGATAGCCTCTGCTGGTTTTCAAGGAAGCATTTCTGGTGGTTTTAAAGTTAGATACGGTCATTTAAGTATACAATTGAAACCTGAATTCGTAGTTGCAGAAAACAAACCTTTTGAAACTTTCTCTACAGAACAGTATCCCAATTACTGGGAGGTTTATTATAAGATTCTCAATAAAATTGATAACCCTGAAAGATTTGGAAACGTAACTTATCAAAAATTAGTAATGGGTCAATCAAATATTCAATATGCATTCAATACATTCTCAGTGGGTATTTCTACCGAAAATCTTTGGTGGGGGCCAGGGAGATTTAACGCATTAATCATGAGTAATAATGCTGAAGGATTTGTACATACTACTATACATACAACTAAACCAATCGAAACTGCATGGGGAAATTTTGAAGGGCAGTTAATCTCTGGGAAATTGCAGAATTCTACTATTTTACCCCCAGACCGTTTTCGATATAATAGTGATGGGCTACTGTTATACAAGCCCAAACCCAATAGTAATAGATATTTGCACGGCATGATGGCAAGTTTTCAACCCAAATTTTCAAATGGTTTATTTGTTGGATTTACTTTAGTGAACTATGGGTATAATGCTTCAGCGAATGAGACTATGGGTTCTCTTTTTGCTCGTTATGTAATGCCCAAGGATCATGCTGAAGTATATATAGAATATGGACGCAATGATAAAATGCCCACACCTATTAATATTGCGGTAGATAATAATTATCCTCGGGCATTTGTTGCAGGACTAAGAAAACTAGTACCACTAAACAATCGCAAGAAAAATGCCTTTATAGATATTGCTGCAGAGTTTACACAATTGCAACTGCCCAACTCAAAACAAACAATCGACCCTAATAGTAATAGTTGGTACACCAGTAGTCTTGTACCTCAGGGGTATACCAATAACGGACAAATTATGGGATCTGGAATTGGACCTGGTAGCAATACTGAAACTATTGCTATTAGTTATATCAAGGGCTTTAGTAAAGTTGGCGTTGAGTTTGAACGCTATTTACATAACAACGATTTTTATTACAATGCATATTCCAATACCAATGATTTTACACGTCATTGGGTAGATCTTTCAACAACTTTTGTTGGAAGCTACCACTATAAACATTTTATGCTGAACGGAAAGATAAGTATGATACGTTCTTTGAATTATGAATGGTTTATATTGGAAAGCCTGGGTTATTTTAAAAATGGGTACGACCTACTTAATTTTCATGCCAATATATCTTTCTCCTACCAATTCTAATTTTCAGAATTCTGTGTTGCCGGTTGAAAAAAAATAAGCATAAAAGCTCCTGTTATAAAAGATAAAGCAGCACCCAGCAGCATGGCTTCAATTAATATCACTTCGTTCTTTTTTAATGGGAGTTCGGGATTATCAACAACTTGTATAGTTGGTGTTTCTTGTAATAAAGATGTTTTACTGGTTTCCAAACTTTTAGTCAACTCCGCAAAAATAGTTGCCTGCACCATTTTATCTCTTCCCGAAACTTCCACATTCAATTCTCCACTTTGAGCGTATGCTGGATTTACGTCTAGCAATTGCCTATTTGCATCAATGGAATTTAAGGTTTTTCTATTTAATAAACCTTTGATACTATCTACTCTTTCTTGTAAACGTTCTACATTTCCTCTAACACGTTTTGTTTTAGTATCGATATAAAAATCTGTAGTAACTTTTAAAAGTCTTTCACAAATTAATAAGCTCAGTTTCTCATCTCTGGTTGTAATTTGCAATGAAAACAAACTGAGTTTTTTATCCGGTTTTGAAATGGTTAGTTCCTTTTCAATAATCCTTTTCATCATGCTATGAAGCAAGCTATCTTCAACTCTGGAAAATGTTTTGCTATTTATAGCAAATGAAATTGTCCTTCCTATTTTTTTATCGTTTTCCCATTTATTTTTCAAACCGTAACTAGTTGCATACACATCTGCCAGAGAAATTTTATTGCTGCTATCATAAGCAGTTAATAAAGTTTTCTTTAAGAGAGAATTACTCTTAAGTAGTTCCAAAACATTATCACCCTGCAATACGGACCCCCCACTGCCTAACCCACCTAAATCTAAACCAAGTTGTCCTGCGAGGGCAGATGCTATTCCACCGCTACTGGGCTTGGTATCTTCAACAACAAAAGTTGTACTTGCTGTATAGGTATCATGTTTAATATACCAATAACCTAGCCCTAGCAATAAGCCAATCATTGCTAAAAAGGATAATAACTTCCAGGAACCCAACAAAAATTTAAATTGCTTTCTACTACTAATTAATACTGCGTCTAACAAGTACGGCACTTCTTCTTGATCTTTTCGGTTAGGGCT